>DATEPG010000315.1:0-6385 GCA_035273265.1 Polyangiaceae bacterium | reverse complement strand
AGTCGACGGTGAGCTGCAGTTGTCACGACCCGAGGTGAGTATTTCACTGCCCGCATCCGGATCTCCACAGCCTACGGCAACTGCGGTCGGGCGGCTCGGGCCCGCTGCGGCTACAATAACCATTGGGTCCCAGTGGATTTTCTGACGGAGAATGCCGGTAGCCGCTACTGCATCACGAGCTGAGGTATGGCAGGTCGCATCATCGAAACGGCTGGCTACTCCGGGAATGAGCCCCCGGCGCCAGGCCGGGCGCCCGCTGCACAAGTCGTTCCCCCTTTCAAGGTGGTGTACCAGGAGTATTTCGACTTCGTCTGGTCGTCCGCTCGTCGTCTGGGGATTCAGCCGAGCGGCATGGATGACCTGATTCAGGAAGTGTTCCTCGTCATCCACTCCAAGTTGCACACCGTCGAAAAACGGGAATCGCTGCGCAGCTGGATTTATAGCGTCGTTCGGCGCACCGCGAGCAATCACCGCCGTGCCCGGCGAGTGCACGCGGACGCCAGTTCTGGCCCCCCGGGGGACGGCGAAGCGCTATCGCGAGAACCGACCCCCCTAGAAAATACAGAGCGGAACGCTGGTTTTCAGCTGCTGATGTCACTGCTCGATCAGTTGGAAGCTCCCAAGCGTGAAATCTTCGCCCTGGTCGACGTCGAAGACCTTTCAGTCCCGGAGGCCGCGGAAGCTTTGGGGATACCTCTCAATACAGCTTACTCTAGGCTCCGAGTGGCTAGGCAAAACTTCGAAGCTGCATTGGCGCGCCATGAGGCGCGAACCAAGGGAACCTGATGCTTATGGCCGCTCTCAGTTCAAAAGCTCGAGCAGTGATCGAGGAGGCACGCGGGGAAATGCGTCCTCCGGCGGGCGAACGCGAGCGGCTCGGAGCCTTGCTCGATGCTCAACTCTACGCGAGCATTCCGAGCCCGGTTGATCAAGTCCCTTTGGCGGCGCGTCACGCCAGCGGCTGGCGCTTGGTGACTTCGCTGACCGTGGGCGCCGCGCTCGTCGGTGGAGCCGCACTTTGGGCACTGGGGCCACAGGCAAGCCAAAACTCGGCTTCCCCCTCGGTGAGCGCCCCCGCCACGGTCGAGCCAAGCGCACCGGCACCTGCCACCGCTGCGCCGGCTCCTGAAGCGCAAGCGCAGCTCCCTTCAGAGCCAGCGCGCCCGGTGAAGCCGCCAGCCGAACCGCAAGCACCCGCTCAACATTCTCAGGACCGTCTCGCGCAAGAAGTGGCGCTGCTCTCACGAGCGACCAGCGATCTGCGAGCGGGGCGCGCCGGGGCCGCGCTCAAGTCGCTGGATGAGCATCAACGGAAGTTTCCGAGCGGCATGCTCACCGTCGAGCGACGAGCGGTGAGAGCGCAGGCGCTTTGCACCTTGAAGCGCGTCAGCGAGGGACGAGCGGAACTCGCGCGGCTCGCCCCGCAATCACCCGCCGCAGGGCGCGCCAAGCAACTTTGCGACGCAGCAGAGTCTGGCTCCGAGAAGTAGTCGCTACGTCCGTCTGTGCGCCGGCGCAAGCAGGCTAGTTACGCTCGGTCTTCAATGAAGGTTGGGCGCTTCGGCGCCTGACGACGGGGAATCGCAGGCCTCCTTCACGCGCGCCGCGAGGGGAGTTCCGGGCGCGAGCCGAGCAAGTAGGGCTTGGCCCTCGCTGAACCGATGAAGCATGCAAAGAGCGCGCGCCTTTGCGGCATTGCGTTCGTCGCTCAAGGCACCGTTCGAGAACCGCCGCTGGTGCTCATCGAGGGTCAGCAGGGCCCCTGCCGCCCGTCCAGAGCTCAGTTGGCTGGTCGCGCTCGAAAGCAGACGGACCTCCTGGGCGAGGGTGTCCGGCGTGGGGCCCGGTGAGCGGGCGCGCTGTGGCGCGATCGCTGCGACCTTCGGCTGAGGTGAGATGGGCGTTTCTTCCGACGTGCTTGGTTCGCTCGGCGCTACCGTCGCCGTGGCAGAGAGTACCGCCGGTGGGGGCTTGTTCCGCGTCGCGATTTCCCCCGTCGTATGGGGACGTCGAGCTAGAAACAATACGGAGCCGACGACACACAGCCCGAAAGCGGTGGCGGCTCGGCCGTGGCCAAAGCTCATCAGCCGACTGGGGATCGGTGTGTGCGGCGGCAGCGTCGTTGAACCAAGACGCGCGCGCAAGGCTGCCGCTACTCTCTCGCGATCCGCCGCTGTCGGATGATGCTCGTTGCGATGCGCTTGAATGAGCGCACGAGCTTTTGGACTGAGAGCAACGTCGAGCATCGACTTCCTTTCGAGTGCCGAGCGGGCGGGGATGTGCCACGTGTGTGCACGTCAGCGCGTCCCCTCCACCATTCACTCGTAGGAGCAATGGCGGGAGAGCTGTCACTCCGTCGAAAAATCCGCTCGCGTTCGCATGATCGCGGGGTAACGCAAATCAAACCGACGGAAAACCGTTCGAGCCGACACTGTGGCAAGTGTTGCGTTGCAGAAATCGTGAGCTGGGCGCTGCTCTGCCTGCGCCCGACGGAAATCCGGTGCTGCCGCTACTGCACCGATGTGGTTCGATTGCCGCGGCGTGATTTAGCGGGAAAAGTTGTGCCCGCGGCAATGGCGACTGCTGGAGCCCCTCGTTTTGGCGAAGCAGGCAGGCACTGCCACGAGGCCAGGTCGGCTTCGCCCTGTCGCTCGTCGTGTTTGCGCTGGCTGCTTGCTCGGCAACGAGCAGTGACAACGGCGGAAGTGGCGGCACCCCTTTCGCCGCAGGCAGCAGTTCGATGGGCGGCAAGACGGCGGCTTTGCTCGGAGGAAATGGCGGATCGTCCCTCGCGGGCAGCGCGGGCATTGAATGGTGGGGGCGGTTGGTCCGGTGTGGGGGCAGCGGCTGGGAATGAACCGGGTGGGGGCGCGAACTCCAAGGGCGGTGGCGACTCCGCGGACGCCGGCAGCGGAATTGGTGGAGCGAGTGCCGGGGGGCCCAGCGGGCGGTCGCGCAGGCGCCGCGTCGGGCGGGGCAGCATCTCAGTCAGGCGCGGGGACCGGCGGATCCGGCGTCGCGGTGCTGGCAAGACGTTCGCTCCGTGTCCCGTTGCGGCTGCTCCAACGCGACTCGGCAAGCTGATCGACGACATCACGACTCGTGCGCCCAACGCCCTCGTGGTCGTGGCAACCATCAGTTCCGATCACCAACGATGGTACCAATCAGAAAGTTCAGACCTACAACGCTGCATTGCCTGGTCTGGTGAATGCCAGGGCGACCGCGGGCAAGCACGTCATCTTGCTCGATAGCTACGCGGCCTTCGTTAAGGATCCTGGCTATCGAACTACCCTCATGGGTGACTCCCTGCATCCCGAGGACGCCGGCTAGGTCGTGCTGGGACGCACGAATTATCGAGCGATCAGCGCGCTGCTGCCATCGTGAGCATGCGCTCTGGCCGAGCACTGGAGAAAGTCGGGTAGTGGCCTGAACGCACATTTGCGTCGGTGCAAGAAAGCGTCGTCACCGCAATTAGAAGGCCGTGCGAACTGCCGACGGAAGTCGTCGATGGGCGACATTGCCTCGGTTGATGGATGAGAACCGGCAAGTTGACGACGGCAGAAAGCGCTGGATGCGGTTGGCCTCGGTTCAAACCTTGGCTTTCGCCTGCTGTGCAGTTGCTTGCGCGTCAGGCGAGGTAAACCCCAACGAAGCTGCGACTTCGGGGGGCGCTACGGCCGCGGGCGGAGGATCCGCGACCCATCACGGTGGCGCAGCAAACGGCAGCGCGGGAGCGGGATCGACCGTTTCCACGAGCTTGAATCTGTCCGGATCTCCCCAATACCTGCGGTTCGTGCGTCTGACGAACCGCCAGTGGGCGCAGAGCGTTCAAGATATTTTGAAGCTGAGTGCGCCGTCTGGCCTCGAGCGCGACTTTCAGTCTCCCGTATCCGGCACCACAGACTTCCCAAACAACGAGCTGGTGCTCGCGGTGGACCAACGCACGGTGTCCGACTTTCAGAGCGCGGCGGAAGCACTCGCAACTCAGGTCACCACGTCGACCGCGGCGCTTGCGCAGATCTACTCCGGAACGGACGCTCAAGGGTTCATCACCACACTCGGCCGGCGCGCGTTTCGGCGGCCACTCACGAGTGACGAGAGCGCTTCCTACCTGAGCCTGTTCAACTCGGGCGCCAGCCTGACGGGCTCGGCAAGCGCGTTTGCCAAAGGCGCGGGGCTGGTCATTCGCGCCGTGCTGCAGTCGCCGTTTTTCGTCTATCGAACGGAGTTGGGTGACGCCAGCGCGCCGCTCTCGCCCTACGAAATTGCCGCTAAATTGTCGCTCTGGCTCAGAGGCACCACACCGAGCGACGCGCTGCTCGAGACCGCCTCGGTTGCGGGCAAGCTCGACGATGCAGAAGGGGTCGCGAGCGTCGCCGAGGCGATGCTGGAGGAGGCAGCTGCAGCCAAAGTCATCGATGAGTATCATGCCGAGCTGCTTCACTTCGATCGCTTCTCGACGATTTCGAAGTTGAACGTGAGCGGTTACGACGCGAGCCTCAATGCCGAATACCTAGAGGCTTCCACTCGGTTCTTCGGCAATGTCTACAGCCGGGGCCTCGGTCTACGGGAGATCCTAACTTCCAGCAAAGGGTTTGTGGGCCCCAAAATGGCGGCGTTGTACGGCGTGACGGCGCCGGCCAACGGTTACGAGGAACGTGACCTCGGTGCTCAGCGCGTGGGCTACTTTTCCCAGATCCCGTTCTTGAGCCTGTACGGTCTCAATGGCGAGGCGGACTCCATTCATCGCGGTGTGACCATCAATCTGGACGTGCTGTGCGCGGTGCTCGGTCCGCCCGCAACGGTGCTACCAGCGGTCCCGGCGCTGAAGCCCGGTCAGACGAACCGCCAACGCATCTCCACGCTGACGGCGGGTTGTGGCGGCGCCTGTCACAACGAGCAGATCAATCCGATCGGCTTCGCGTTCGAGCACTTCGACGGTATTGGTCGCTATCAGGACTCGGAGAACGGCGATTTGCCGATCGACAGCAGCGGTTCATTCGAATTCGTAGAAGGCAAGCGGGCCTTCCAGAACGCAGGCGAGCTGATGAAGGAGATGGCCGCCGGAACACAGGCCCACACCTGCTACTCGAAGAAGCTCGCAAGCTTTGCCATGCAACGCGACATCGTTGCGCAAGATAAACCGCTGCTCGACGCGCTGGCCAAGGCCAGCCTCGAAAACGGTTCCGTCAAGCGCGTCATCCTAGAACTCGTCCGAAGTGATGCATTCCGAATCCGCACGGCAGGTAACCTATGAAATACGGTGTTGGTGTCGGGCGACCCGCTTTGAATCGGCGCGCGTTCTTGCGTGGCGCAGGAACGCTGGCGATTGGCCTGCCTTTCCTGGAAGGGCTGCCCGAGCGTTCGGCTTGGGCTGCGGGAAACGCGCCGGTTTTTAGCTTATTCATCGTCGCCGCCTGCGGAGTGGTGGGGAAGAAGTTCTTCCCGGACGCAACGGGGGCGTTGACGACGGCTTCGCTCGCGGCGATGACGGAGAAGGCGACCAGCGTGCTCGCTCCGCATGCGGGCAACCTGCTGTTCGTGAAGAACATCAACTTTCCGATGGGCGGGCCCACGAGTTGCGGACACGCGCAAGGACTTTGCCAATCGCTGACGGCTGCGCCTTCGGTAGGTAACGCCAACACCGCCTACTCGACGGGGATCTCCGCCGATATGGTGATCGCTAAGGCAGTAAATCCCAACGCGGGAGATCCGCTCACGCTCTATGCAGGGAGCAAGCGGGGCTACATCGCGGAGCGGATCTCCTTTCGCGGCAGCGGTGCTGGCCAAGTGCGTGCGGCCGACGACAATCCGTACACTCTGTACTCGAAGCTGGTCGGTCTGACTCAGGCTCCCTCCGGCGGCGTCGCCGATCCGGCGGCCGCCGAACTGCTCGCCACCCGAAAGAGCGTGAATGATTTGGTTCGCGGGCAAATCAACGCCCTGCTCAAAAATCCCAAGCTGAGCGCCGCCGACAAGCAGCGTCTACAGCAGCACTTCGACGGCATTCGAGATGCGGAGGTAACGATGGGCGCCATGGGCAGCGCCTGCACTCAGGCGGGGCTCTCCGCGTCCAAGTTGGATGCACTCAAGAGCGGTTTCGCGTTCAAGATGGATGGCATGATCGAGGACGTGGCCAAGCTGCACCTCGAGCTGGTCGCGTTGGCGTTCGCCTGTAACCACAATCGCGTGGCTACGCTCCAGCACGGGGAAGGAACTGACGCCACGAAGTACAATGTGCCGTCCAATGCCGGCTTGGGTTGGCCGTTTCATCACTTGAGTCACCGCGTGCAGTCGGACGGCGCGACGGGGACGAACCCCACGGCTGAGCAAGCTCACGCTGAAATCGATGTGCTGCGTATGAAGACGCTCCTGCACGGGCTCG
>DATEPG010000314.1:0-9055 GCA_035273265.1 Polyangiaceae bacterium | reverse complement strand
TCATGCCGGCATATTCGGTGAAGTAGCCGGCGACGATTTCACTTTCGCCTTCCGGAATGTCGAACGGGATGCGCTTCGACTCGGCGACGGACGCCGTGAAGAACAGGAAGAACGCGATCGGCTGGACGAAGATGCCCCAGGCATTCTGCGACTGCCATTCGATCATCTTGTCCACGCGCAGCGTGCCGTAAACCATGACCGCGCCCACCAGCGTGAGCCCCATGGTCACCTCGTACGAAACCATCTGGCTTGCGGCGCGCACGCCACCCAAGAGGCTGTACTTGTTGTCGCTGGCCCAACCGGCGAGCGCAGCACCGACGATGCCCGTGCCGGCCAGCGCGAAGAAGTAGAGCAAACCGACATCCAGGTCGACGACCTGCAAGGGAATCGCAGCTTCTGTGCAGGTGCCGCCACGCGGCATGCTGGTCAACAGGCTACCCAGACCGCCTTCTTTGGTCAGCTCGAAGCACAGCGTATCCCCGAACGGGATCACTGCCATGACCACCAGCGCCGGAAAGAACGAGATGAACGGGGCGAGGCTGTGCAGGAACTTATCCGCGTTCGGCGGAATGAAGTCTTCCTTGAAGATCGTCTTCAGGCCGTCCGCCGCCGGATGGAGCAGACCCGCCAAGCGCAGGCCGATGCGCGGTTCGTCGTTGATGCTGATCGCCGCGTATAGCGCGCCGAACAGCACGGAAAGAATCAAGAGCCCCGCGCCGGCACCGTAGCCCACCGCGCGCACCTGCTCCGCATACGCCGACTCGTTCAGCGCGAGACCGACGAACAGCGCCAGGAAGTGCGCGAACAAACCGCCGTAAAAGATGCGCCGTGGATCGCCCAACGAATACAGCCAAGCGTCGAAGCTGTTCGTTACGCCACGATTTTGCACCTTGCCGGCGATCACCACGCCCGTCAGCCAGGTGAACAAGATACCGAGCTGGCTGAACAGCATCGCGCGCTGCGCGAGCTCTTCCGGCGGGGGCTCGAGTTTGAGCACCACGAAGGCCACTCCAGCGATCACCGCGATCGCCGGACCGACCGCGATGCCCTGCGCGACCTTGGTCGGGATCCAGGCGACCGCACGATTCGGACCCACGCGGTCTTGAATCATCGCGCCTTGGCGACGATCCGCCCAGGTCAGGATCACTGCCACGTTCATCGCGAACATCACGACCACGAAGGCCTTGAGCACGAACAACAGAAACGAAACCAGGGTCAACGTCATCATTCTGCTCCCAGCGACGCGCTGCTCTCGTCCGACGCGGCCACGCTGCTGCGCGCGGGCGGTGCCATCGCGGCACGAAGGTCAGCCAGCTTCTTCCAAGCCAGCGGTTTGCCGGCAGCGGCAGCGAGCTCGCCGATCAAGCGGAAGGCGGGCTTGGAGGCCCCCTGCGGCGTGATCACTTTCTCGCTCTCTTGAGCCATGCCCTTGGCGTTCACGAACGTGCCATCGGCTTCTGCCCAGCTGCTCGCGGGCAAGACGACCCGCGCGCGTTCCGGGAAGGCACCCTCGTGCGTCGCGATCGAGATCAAATTCTTTACGTCCGAGAGCGCGGCAGCGCCGCCGCCAGTAGGCGTGGCGGAGCCGAGCGCGATCACCGTCTGCGCTTTGCCAGCGCGGATGGCCTCCACGAATTCGACGAACGTCTTCAGGCCGGCGGCCTTGCCCAGCCCGGCGATGCCCGCAGTGTTCGGGTTCTTGTCCGGGTGGCGCAAGATGTCGTCCCCCTGCCCTGCCGGGCGCCCGCTCTGGTACACGCCGGAAAAGCCGAACGCCTTGGCCAAGCTCAAGAGCGCGAAGTTGTCCTCGTTGGAGTGCTCCGCGCTGAGCACGATTGCGGTCGAGTCCGGGCTGGCGGTGCGCAGGATTTCTGCTGCCTTCGCCAAAGCACTCGGCAGCGGATTGGGTTGGCCTGCGACCCGAGCCTCGAGCACGCGGCCCTCGTGGATGCGGCGATGATCGAGCATGCCGTCGTCGCACATCCAGAACTTGTTCACGGCCAGGTTCTCGCGCGGCCGGTAGCGGTACACCTTTTGGTTGCGCGGATCGAAGTCCGAGAACGAATTGCAACCGGTAGCGCAACCCGTGCACACACTGCGCGTCGAGCGCAAGAACCAGACGCGCGCCTTGAAGCGGAAGTCGATCGAGGTCAGCGCGCCAACGGGGCACACGTACTCGGTCATTAGCGTGTAGGGGTGATCGAGCTGCCGCCCCGGAGCGACCACGATCTCGTTCAGGTTACCGCGCTCGCGCACGCTGAGCACCGGATCTTTGGCCAGCTCTTCCGACACGCGCACGCAGCGGGTGCACACGATGCAGCGCTCCGCGTCGTAAACGATGGTGGGGCCGAAGACCACGGCCTTGGGCTTGTGCACCGGCTCGTCGCGCATGCGCTTCTTCGTGCCGGAGTGCTCGAGCCAGTAATCTTGCAGGCGGCACTCGCCGGCTTGATCGCAGATCGGGCAATCCACCGGGTGGTTGAGCAGCAGCAGCTCTTGCACCGCGGCGCGCGCGGTATCCACGTGCTCGCTGGTCTGGCTCTTGACCACCATGCCTTCAGCCGCCGCTTGCTGGCACGAGGGCACCAGCTTGGGCTTCTTCTGCGGCAAGTACTCCTGCTTGTCCTTGTCCCAGGCCAGAACGTCCAGCAGCATCGCCGGACGACCCGGCGGCGGCATGATCTCCACCAAGCACATGCGGCAGTTGGCGGCGATCGAAAGGCCGGCGTGCCAGCAGTAATGCGGGATGTCGATCCCCGCCTTCTGCGCCGCGCGGATGATCGTCTCACCCGCTTCGAAGGGGATCTCGCGGTCGTCTATCTTGAAGGTAGGCATTCCGAGTTTTCCGAGAAAATTCCGAAAGGGTGAATGCGGACCTAGCGGTCGCACTCACCGCCAATCATGTTCAGAGAGCCGAAGCTCGGCACGACGTCGGCCATCATGGCGCCCGTGATCACGCGCTCGAGGCCAGCGGTGATTAGGAAGCACGGCGGGCGAATGCGCACGCGGTAGGGAGTGCCGCTGCCGTCGCTCACCAGATAGAAGCCGAGCTCGCCGTTGCCGCCTTCGCTGTAGGCGTACACTTCGCCGGCCGGCAATTTCAGTCCCTCCATCACGATCTTGAAGTGTTGGATGGTGCCCTCGATGGTGCTGTACACCTCTTCTTTGGGCGGCAAGATGATGCGCGGGTCAGTCACATTGACCGGGCCCGAGTCGGCCATGCGCTGACAGCACTGCTCGATGATGCGCGCGCTTTGGCGCATTTCGGCCAGGCGAACCATGAAGCGATCGAAGCAATCGCTCGCGGAGCCGACCGGAACATCGAACTCGACCTCGCCGTACTTGAGGTACGGGCTGGCCTTACGCACGTCGTACGGGATCCCCGTGGCGCGCAGGCAGGGGCCGGTCCAACCGAGCGACACGGCGTCCGCTTGGCTGATCACGCCCACGCCTTCCAGGCGATCGAGGAAGATGCGATTGCCGAGCAGCAGCTTCTCGCATTCTTCGATCACGGTCAGGATGTGCGCCACGACCGCACGTGCGTTCTCTTTCAGGTGCTCCGTAGGAGGCGAGGCCATGCCACCCACACGGCCGAAGCTGTGCGTCAGGCGTGCGCCGGTCTCTTCCTCCATCAGATCCCAGATCATCTCGCGTGCCTTGATCATCCATAGAAATGGGGTGAAGGCCCCGAGCTCCATGGCCATGGCGCCGTCGCAAGTCAGGTGATCCGACATGCGCGCGAGCTCGCCCAAGATCATGCGGTACCACTGGCAGCGCTCGGGCACGGTGACGCCGAGCATCTTCTCGCAGGCCAACGCGAAGCCGACGTTGTTGAGCATCGGCGAGACGTAGTTGCAGCGATCGACGTACGGGAAGACCTGTGTCCACGTCCCGCGCTCGCACATCTTCTCGAAGCCGCGGTGCAGGTAGCCGACCTGCACGTCGACGTGTTCGATGATTTCTCCGCTGAGCTCCATCACACAGCGCACCGTGCCGTGCATGGCCGGATGCGCCGGGCCGACGTTGAGCAGCATCGGCTCTGTCGGCATTTCCAGCTCGGCTTCGTCTAACTCTTGATCGAGGGGCTCCATCAGTTCACCTGGGAATCATCGGTATCGTGGCGCGGGGAGGTGTGCGTTTGGCGACCGAAGGACATGCCTTCGTCGACGCTGAACGGCGCCACCTTCTCGATGTTGGGCACGTCGCGATAAGCGATCAGCGGTTGAATTTTGTCTGCCGGGTAATCTTTGCGCAGCGGGTGCCCCTCGAACTCGGGGTACATCAAGATGCGCCGCAGATCCGGGTGATTCTTGAAAATCACGCCGAACATGTCGAACACCTCGCGCTCCATCCAATTGGCGCTGGCCCAGAATTCGCACAGCGAATCGACCTCTGCTTCGTCGCCTTCCGCATCTCCGGTGCGGGTCTTGAGGCGCAGGCGGTGGCCCTTGGAGAGGGAATAGAAGTGCGCCACGATTTCGAAACGCGGCTCGCGCTCGGGATAGTCGACCGCGGTCAGGTCGGTCAGCATATCCATGCTGCATTGCGGAGTATCGCGCAGGAAGCGCGCGACTTCTTTCCAGGCGGCGGCTTCGACGACGATCGTGTCGTCACCGTACAGCGAGTGCGTTTCGAGCACCGCCGCGCCGAAGTTCGTCTTGATGAGATCGATCAAGGCCTTTGACATTAGATTCGTGCTCTTTTGCGCTTAGGCGACAGAGGTGCGCGATTTTCGCAACTGCACGAGCCCGATGTTCTGCTCGACCACCGGATCTTGGCGGGGCTTGACGATCGCAGGCGTGCGGTTGCCGGTTTGGATCTTGTCCTGGAGCAGCATCAGGCCGTCCAGCACTGCCTCCGGGCGCGGCGGACAGCCCGGCACGTACACGTCACAGGGGATGACTTTGTCGACGCCCGCGACGCACGCGTAGTTGTCGTAGAAGCCGCCACACGAAGCGCAGGTGCCGAACGCGAGAACCCACTTGGGCTCGGCCATCTGCTCGTAGATGCGCTTGAGGATCGGCGCTTGGCGCTGCGTGATCGTGCCCACGACCCAGAGCAGATCCGACTGCCGCGGCGAGAAGCGCGGCGCCTCCGAACCGAAGCGCGAAAAGTCGTAACGCGGGCTCGAAACCGACATGAACTCCATGCCGCAGCAGGCCGTCACGAACGGGTACATGAACAGCGAGTACTTCTGCGCCCAGGCCAAAACGGCTTCCAAACGCGTGGTTGCGAACTGCGCGCCACCAGAGCCACCTGGCTCCAGAATTTGAGTCGAGGATTGCTTCAGCTCTCCCATTCGAGGGCTCCCTTTTTCCAGCAGTAGGCGAGGCCGACGACCAACGCGACGATGAAACTGAACATCGTCGCGAAGCCGGTCCAACCAAGGCCTTTGAACAAGGCCGCCCACGGGTACATGAAGACGACCTCGATGTCGAAGACGACGAAGAGGATCGCAGTTAGGTAAAATTTGACGCTCAGCTTGGTGTTCTTGGCGCCCTCGGTGTCGTTGCCGCACTCGAAGGGACTGAGCTTTTCGGGATTCGGATTCTTGGGGCCGATGAACTGGCCGCCCAAAAACATCACGGATGAGATCACCAACACGATGGCGAACATCACGAACAGCGGCAGGTAGGTTAGAAGCATGCGGGGCTCGGTGCGGGCTAGGTGGTGCAACCCGGCGAAGGCTGCGGACGTCGAGGATCGCGTGGCGGGCGTTCACCCGAGATGTGGCTCGAACAGGCCGGCTCTCGGACGCGATCACCGCGCAACCTCTGGAAATTACGCTACGTCTGGGCGCTATGTAGTGCTGGCGTCTGCGGGCTGTCAATGCACGCGCGCGGGGTCGCCGAACCGGGCCCGCTCGGGCCATCCGGGAGCTCGCTCAAGCCGGCGCAGGGGTCGAATTTTCCACGGCCTTTCGCCAGGCTTGAAAAGGCGGCCCGAGGGCCGTTTCCACCTGTTCCAGCAAGCCCGAGAGGGCGCCCGGCTGGGCACCCGCCAGTTGCGCCTCGACGATCGCGGAATAGGCGGCAACGTACCGCGAGCGGGCTAGGAAGGCCTGCGCGAGCAGCGGCCAGACGCGATCCCCGGGGGCGCCCAGGTTGGCCGCACGACGAAGCGGACCGATCGACTCACCCGGTCGGGCGTCCCCCAGGATGGCTTCACCGAGGCGGAAGTAGATATCCGACGCCGCACTGCCGTCGCCCGCATACTGGACGCCGAGCCGGAGCACCTCCTCCCCTTTGCCCATCTCGCCCAGCGAAATGCAGGCGCTGCCCAAGAGGCCCAGCGCCTTGGCGATCAACGCCCGGGTGTCCGGGTTGAGCATTTGGCCGTCGGGCGTACGCAGGAAAATCGCCAGCGGTGCCGGCCAAGCCCCGAGCAGCTCCAAAATGCGCACTTGATCTCCACGCCCGGCGGCCGCTTCGGCCTCAGCGACCCGGCTCAGCTCGATCGCGCCGCGGGCGGCGGGTCGAGCCAAACGGTCGAGCTCTTCACGAACGTGGGTACGCAGGCGCGCTCGAAAAGCGCCCACCGAGTAGCTTTCCTCGATGCCGTCGTGGAGCAGTCGAAGCTGCGAGCCGTCGCGTTCGATCGAGAGCTCACGCAACGTGTACCCGTAGAGCGGGGCAAGGAGCAGGTAACGGACGCCGATGTGCAGCTGCACTGCTTCGAGATCCGTAGCCCGGCGGGGCGCGGGCCCGAGTGGCTCTTCCGTGACCAGGGCGCTCACCAAGCGGCGCCGAAAATCACCGAGCGTGAGCCGCTGGGTATCACTCTCGACGACCTCGGCGTCCTCCGGGCCGACCACGAAATCGACCAGCGTGTTGTCGGGAGTGCGCCGATCGACCGTCAGCGAGGTGATTCGCGCTCCCGTAATCATGGCAAAGCCGAAGAACCGTGGACCTACGATGTCGCACAGTGCCTGAAAACTGCCGATGCCCTCACCAATGCGCTCGAACCAACCGTCGGTGCGTATGGACTCGAGCGAGACGAGGAGTGGCTCCGCCATGAAATCCGAATCTTCTTTTTCTCACGGAACCCACAGCGCAAACAAGTCAAACCCAAGGTACTGGTTTTTTCTCGGGCCGGGCCGGGGCAGACCTACAATACCTACATCAAACTCGTGAACACGAAGTCGCCACAAAGCAAGCACGTCCGGGCAATTGGCCGGGCACTCCTGACTTGGTACGCCAAGCACCGGCGCGAGCTGCCGTGGCGAAAATCACAGGACCCGTACGCGGTTTGGGTGAGCGAGATGATGCTTCAGCAAACCCAGGTGCGCACGGTCATTCCCTACTTTCAGAGCTGGATGGAACGCTTCCCCGATGTGGCGGCGCTGGCGAACGCCGACGAGAGTGAGGTGCTGCACGCCTGGCAGGGACTCGGATATTACTCGCGCGCACGCAATTTGCGGCGCGCCGCGCAAGAGATGTTGCGAGTGCACGACGGTCGAGTGCCGGAGCAGGTCAGCGAGCTCCTGACGCTGCCCGGGATCGGACCGTACTCGGCCGGTGCGATCGCCAGCATCGCTTACGGACACGCGGAGCCTTTGGTCGACGGCAACGTGATCCGAGTATTGGCGCGCCTGTTTGCGCTCCGCGGGGATCCCAACAAAGCGCCGCTCAAGGCCGAAATCTGGGCCTGCGCTCGCGCGCTCGTGCCCAAGCAGGCCGCGGGGGACTTCAATCAGTCCTTGATGGAATTGGGGGCGACGGTGTGTACCCCGAGGAACCCCCGCTGCCAGGCGTGCCCGCTGGCTGCTCACTGCCAGGCACGCGCAGAAGGCTTGGTCGAGCTCTTGCCCGAGCTTCCCGTGCGCGCCAAAGCCACACCCGTGCACGTGGTCTCGGCAATCGCGACGCGTGGCGGGCGCGTACTGGTCGCCAAGCAACGCCCGGACGCGGCGCGTTGGGCGGGCATGTGGCTGTTCCCGAACGCCGAGGTCGGCTTGGCCGAAACTGCGGAAGCCGCCGTTACCCGCGCATTGCTCTCCGCAGTCGGCCTGCGCGGCGAGGCGACGGAGCTCTTGTGCGTCGTGAGGCACACCGTCACGCGCTTCCGTATCACGCTCGACGCCTATCGAACCAGCGTGGTGGGGGGCGTCGCAAAGCCGCTCGCGGTCAGCGAATGCGCCTGGAAACGGCCGCAAGAACTGCTCGATCTGGCGATGCCCAATGCCCATCGCCAGATCGCCGCGCGGTTATTGCCCGGCTAACGGGAGCCGCGCAGATCAGACCGTCATTGGTTCGATTTTGCCCGTGTCCATGCCGAGCTGCTGAATCGCAACCGCGAGGTCCTTAGCACTCAGCTTGCCCTCTTGGCGCAGGCCGTCGAGCGCGCCGAGCGCGATGCTCTCGCCATCGACCTCGAAATGCCGGCGCAGAGCCACGCGCGTATCGCTCATGCCAAAGCCGTCGGTGCCGAGCGGCACGAAGCGACCGGGAATGAAGCGCGCGACGACATCCGCCGTGGCCTTGATGTAGTCGGAGGCCGCGATGAACGGGCCCTCCACGCCCGAAAGCACCTGCGTGATGTACGGGACGCGCGGCGTCTGTTCCGGGTTTAGCCGGTTGAAGCGCTCGCACGACATGCCATCGTTGCGCAGCTGCTGATAACTGGTGACGCCCCAAATATCGGCGGAAACGTCGAACTTTTCGGCGAGCAGTGCCTGCGCCATCAAGACCTGCTGCATGATCGAGCCGCTGCCGAACAGCTGCACGTGGTTCTTTAGTCGCTTGTCGGCGTTGCGGAACTTGTAGATGCCGCGCAGCACGCCGTCGCGCGCGCCTTCCGGCATCGGCGGCATCGGGTAATCTTCGTTCTGCAGCGTGATGTAGTAGTAAATGTTCTCGTGCTTCTCGTACATCCGCGACAGGCCGTCTTCGATCACGGCGGCGAGCTCGAAGGCGAAGGCCACGTCGTACGCGATCACGTTGGGCACGCTCATCGCAGCCATGTGGCTGTGACCGTCTTCGTGCTGTAGCCCTTCACCGTTGAGCGTGGTGCGGCCGGCAGTCGCGCCGAGCACGAAGCCGCGCGCCATCGAGTC
>DATEPG010000313.1:0-10308 GCA_035273265.1 Polyangiaceae bacterium | reverse complement strand
ACTGCTTGGTACCGTGGGCGAACCGATCAATCCCGAAGCCTGGGTCTGGTACCATAAATACATCGGTGGTGATCGTTGCCCAGTTCTCGATACCTGGTGGCAAACTGAAACTGGTCATCCGTTGATTACACCCTTGCCGGGTATTACGAAGTTGAAGCCGGGTTCTGCGACCTTGCCGTTTCCCGGAATCGAGGCCGATGTCGTCGACGAAAATGGAAAATCAGTTCCCAGGGGCGGGGGCGGCTATTTGGTTCTGACCAAACCT
Source organism: Polyangiaceae bacterium (assembly GCA_035273265.1). Taxonomy (GTDB): domain Bacteria; phylum Myxococcota_A; class Polyangia; order Polyangiales; family Polyangiaceae; genus PMG-095. Next base: position 10,043 of record DATEPG010000313.1, on the reverse strand, counting down.
TGGCCGGCGATGATGCGCACCATCTATGGCGATCCGGATCGTTATGTGGAGAATTATTGGAGCCGCTTTCCGGGAAAATACTTCGCCGGGGATGGCTGCAAGCGCGACAAGGACGGTTACTTTTGGCTGCTGGGCCGCGTCGATGATGTCATGAATATCGCAGGCCATCGGATCAGCACCATGGAGGTGGAAAGCGCTCTGGTGGATCATCAAAAAGTGGCGGAAGCCGCGGTCATTGGCAAAGCACATGATATCAAAGGCCAGGCGATCTGCGCTTTTGTTTCTTTGAAAGCGGGTGTCGATGGACGCAACTCGCTTATAGATGAATTAAAGAGCCATGTTGCAAAGAAGATCGGACCCATTGCCAGGCCCGATGAGATTCTTTTTGCCGCGGAACTGCCAAAGACGCGCAGCGGTAAGATCATGCGCCGGCTATTGAAGGACATCGCTTCCGGCCGCGAGACCAAGGGGGATGTTTCGACCCTCGAAGATCTGAGCGTGCTCGCCAAGTTACGCGAAGAATGAGCCTGGCCCTCGAGGCTGTCCAAGCTTTGACCACGGACAGCCTCGAGCGGAACGGATAGACTCCCGGCGTGCGAGCAATCGTGATCGGCGCGGGCCGTGGCAGTCGCCTGGGCCACAACACGGACCACATCCCCAAGACGCTGGTGGAGGTCATGGGTCGCCCCATGCTCGACTGGATCTTGGAGGCGCTCGCCAGCGCCGGCTTCGAGCGCAAAGATGTCGTGTTCGTGAGCGGTTACGCGGAAGACGTCGTACGCGCGCGCTACCCCGAGTTCACGTTCGTGCAGAACGCGGACTGGGCCAACAACAACATCCTGCTGTCCTTGATGTGCGCGCGAGAGCACCTCGCAGGCGGCTTTCTCTCGACCTACGCCGATATCGTCTACGACGGCGAAATCGTACAGAAGCTGGTCGCCTCGCAGGCCGACATCGCGCTCGGATGCGACACCGCCTGGCGCCGCCGCTACCTGGGCCGCAGCCAGCACCCAGAAACCGACGCCGAAAAGCTGCGCGCCGACGGCACGCGCGTGCTCGAAATCAGCCGCACCATCGCCAGTGAGGCTGCCCATGGTGAATTCATCGGCGTGATGAAGCTCAGCGAAAGCGGCGCGCGTGTCTTCAGCGATGCCTTCGATCGAGCCCAGCGTACCTATGGCGGAGGCATGTTCCGTGAGGGTCGCAGCTTCCAAAAAGCGTACCTGCTGGATCTATTGCAGGAGATGCTGGAGGCGGGCGCGTCCATGCATCGCGAAAACACCGCTGGCGGCTACATGGAAATCGACACCGGCCAAGATCTGGCGATGGCCCAAGGTTGGTGGGGCGGCTGGCTCGCTGAAAAGAATCGCGGCGAGCGCCCGTGAAAAGCGCACCCCTCGACGTCAGCCCGGAGCAGCTCGTGCTCGAGCTAGAAAGCCGTTTGCGCGCCGATCGCCCCAGCGCGCTGGCCTTCGACGCTGATGGGACGCTCTGGTCGGGAGACGTGGGCGACGACGTATTCCGTTTCGCGGTCGAGCACGGTCGCCTACGCGAGGCTGCCCGGGCCGAGATCGATCGGCAAGCTCGGAGCCGCGGCTTCGAATGCTTCAGGGACGTCAATGCCACGGCCAAGCAGCTGTTCGACGCCTACCTCGCTGGGCGCTTTCCCGAGCGCGAGATCTGCGAGCTGATGACCTGGTGTTTCGCCGGGCATACCGTGCCGGAAATGCTCGACTTGGCGGGCGAAGCGCTGGCCGTCTCAGGTCACGCTCAGCGCCTGAACGAAGAGCTGCGTCCGATCCTAAACTTTGCGCGAAGCAACGGCTTACGCACGATCGTCATCTCGGCCTCGCCTCGCATTACAGTAGAACTCGCTGCCAGCGCCTGGGGCTTCAGCGCGCAAGACATCGCCGCGAGCACGCCGCGCATCGTCTCGGGCGTGATCGCGCCAGAAATGGCGAGCGCCTTGCCCTACGGCTCCGGCAAATGTGTCGCGGGACGAGCGCTCTTGGGAACCTCGCATTGGCTCGGCGCGTTTGGAGACAATGTGTTCGATTTGGAGATGTTGCTGGAGGCCGAACTTGGCGTGGCGGTACGCCCCAAGCCAGCTCTGCGCGCCCGGCTCGCAGAAATCCCGGGCGTCCGAATACTCGACGCAAATTTTCAATCGAACTAGAGCGCCTGGGGGCCGCACCCCAAGCGGTCTCGAGCCGGTCGAGGCTTGGACCTAAAGAGTAGGCCGGAGCGGCCGTTGTTCCGCACGGCGCTTCGCGCTACTGGTACCCAGCCAATGACCCTTTCGCTCCGTCTCTCATCGTTGTCCGGTATCACCTGCCTAGCGCTGGCGATCGCCAGCTGCCCGGCTTGCGGCGGCAACGAGCCCACGCCCGAGACGCCGGTAAAAGCCGCCGCGACGCGCGCGGACGCACCGGCCCAAGTCTCGACCTCGGCCGAAATCGGCGGGCTCAACGAGGAAAAGGTCGACAAGACCTTTCAGCGATCGCTCTCGGATTTCCAGCGCTGCCTGGACGATGGCGCCAAGCGCGTCGAGTTCCTCGGCGGGTCGGTCAGCTTCTTTCTCAAGATCGACGCCCAGGGCAAAATCGATCACGCGCATCTCGAGAAATCCACGATCGGGGACCGTGAAACCGAAAAGTGCATGCTCGACAGCCTGCGCAGCAAAAAGTGGCCGAAGCCCGTCGGCGGCTTGCATGGTCTGGCGCGCAAATCGTTCGATTTCGATCCGCCAAACGACGTGCGCGCGCCCACCAGCTGGGACGGCGAGCACGTGTCGGACGCCGTGAGCAAACTGTCCAGGAAGGTCTCGGCCTGCAAGAAGGGCGTCAGCGGGACCTTCGAGGCCACGCTGTACGTGGCGACCGATGGCTCCGTACTCTCGGCGGGTGTCACGCCGCCCAACGAAGCCGGCGAGTCGGACGTCGATTGCTTGGTCACTGCTCTGAAGGCGGCCACCCTCCCTTCGCCCGGCAGTTGGCCAGCGAAGGTGACCTTCTCGCTGTGACTCACCGAGAGCAAAAGACGTTCACGATCACCCTGAATTTGTCGGCCGAGTTCGCGGACGACTACACGGGTGACGACGACGGTTTCGCCTGGCACGAGCACTTCCAGCGGGCAGTGCGGCCACAGCTCGTAGCCGCCGTGTACGACGTCCTGCGCCAGCAGCCTCACTTCCGCGCCGTCTCCGCCCCCCGCGGACGCGATCCGGAGTCGGCGCTCGATCTCGACGTGAGCTACGACGCTTCCAAGCTCGGCTGAAGTGCGCTTCAGCCGGCGCTGAAAGACAGTTCGACCAAGGGCGCCGCGACCTTTGCCGAGGCCGCTTCGGCGCTCGGCGACGCCAGCGGCACGAGCTTCATGCGCGACGCGGCCACACCGCGCGAACTCAAGGCGCTGAGCAACGCGGGACCGCGCTTCTCGGCGTCGGTCGTGGGCAAACCGAGCTCCAGCGCGCTCGCGGAGTAGAGCTTGAGCACGCGACTCACCGCTGAAAGTGCGTCGTCCATGCCGGCTCGCAGCGTGCCGTCGTCGTTGAACCAGAGCTCGGGAGGCGCACTGAGCAGCACTCGACCGTCACGCACATCGAGCGTCAGCTCACCGCTCGTTACGCGGTCGCCGAGGGTCGAGGTCAAATCGCGAGTCAGCCGCGCAATCGCCACTGTTTTGGCTTCGATGCGCTCGAGCTCGAGTTTACGCGTTTGCGCCGCGTGTAAGGACTTTTCAAGCTCCGCCTTCTGTTCGGCGTACGATCGCAGATTGTCACCCACGCGAGCGAGCTCGCCACGCAATTGGTCCACGAGCCCCGTCGCTTCGTCGCGCTCCTTCACGGCCACGCTGTTCTCGAGCTTCGATTCGGAGACCGACTGCTCGGTCTCTGCCAGCTTCTGCTCGCGTTGATTCAGCTCCGCGGTGGCCGCGTCCAGCTTGCTGCGCGTGGCCAAAAGCTCCGCTTCGGCACGTTGCCGAGCTGCCAATTCGACCTCGCTCGCTGATTTGGCTTCCTCATAGTGGGTCGCCGGCACGCACGCGCTGAACGCTCCAGCAACGGCCGCCACCGACGCCACGTGCAGAACTAGCCGCGGCGCGAGAGCCGCGCCTTGATAAAGCATCCGGAGCGCTCCCGGTTCAGCGAGCCTTGCCCAGAGTTTCTTGATTCGGCGAGTGACGGACATTTTAGCAATCCTCAATGCAAGACGACACCGCGCACGCTCATGAAGTCGAGGTGCTCGGCCAAAATCAAACGGTCGACATCGGTGATGCGGACGAACTTGAACGCTTGCTGCGAGTCGAATGACCAAATGGGACGCGCCCAAGCGCGCACCGGCTTCAGGTATTCCGGCAGCTGCAACTCCAGCCGCATCAACAGCGGCCAATCGAATTCGCCAATCGGCCGCCCGCGATCGAGCACGATGCCCGTCGGCGAGACATCGATCCCTCGATACTGAGAGCAAAGCGTCCCGCGCTGCGCGAGGACTCGAAAGTCCGTTCGGGTTCTGAGGCCAACTCGTCGATCCATGGGCAGATCCTCCGGTTGCGACCATTGTACGCGAATGTAATCTCATGTACGCAAATTACTTACACGCACCACTCACTTCAATAACTAGAAAAGCCGCTCAATCTGGAGTGAACCGCCAAAACTTTGGCCAAATCGCCCAGGCCGGTTACGTCCAAGAGATGGGCTGGGCTCGCTCCCGCGCTCTTCGCGCATTGCCACTGATGGCGACCTTGGCCGTCCTCCCGGTGACTCGGGCCGGCGCCGCGGAGCCGCGCCCAGCGCTCGATTTGGATCGCATCGCGCAACGCGATGGCCGTTGGGTTGCGCCGCTCGCTAGCGGAGGCGATGCGGTGCTCACGCTCGACTCGGATCTGCAACGAGCGGCCGGCAAGATCCTGGCCGCCGCCAACCCGCTGCGCGGTGGCATGGTCATGCTGGACGCACGCAGCGGCAAAATCTTGGCCTGGGCGGAGAGCGCCCGCGACGGGCGGCGCCACCAAGTCCTGACGACCTCGCGCGTGCCCGCGGCCAGCGTCTTCAAATTGGTCACCACGGCAGCACTGTTCGAGACCACGTCACTCAGCCCCAAGGAAGAGATCTGCATCTCGGGCGGCACGCACGGCATCGAGCGCCGACACCTGGATGCACCGACCGGCAGAGCGATCGAGTGCTCACCGTTTACCTATGCCATCGGCCACAGCAAAAATGCCGTGTTCGCGCAGCTCGCCACGCATCGTCTGTTGCGCAACGCGCTAGTCGATACCGCGCAAGCGCTCGGCTTCAACGGCCTCGTGCCGTTCGAGATAGATGTGCCCGTGGGCACGCTCGAGGTTCCCTACGGTGATCTCGAATTCGCGCGGACAGCGGCGGGATTTCAAGGCAGCACCCTGTCACCGCTGGGCGGCGCCTACCTGGCGAGCGTGATCGCGCACGGCGGCCAAGCGATCAAATTTCGCATGACCGAACCGAGCTCGGATGGCAGCGACGACCCCGTTCCCCCAAGCAATGGGGAGGACGCCGAGGTGATCGGTCGCGTGCTCAAGTCGGTTACCGCAGCGCGCTTGCGGCGGATGATGGAAGTGACGGTGCGAAGCGGCACCTGTCGGCACGCGTTCAGCGACCCGAGCGGTCGCCCGTACTTGGGGAACATGCGTGTGTCGGGCAAGACCGGGACGCTCCGCCCGGAAACCAACGAAGGGATGACCAGCTGGTTCATCGGTTTTGCACCCAGCCAGAACCCCGAGGTCGTGATTAGCGTGATGCTTGAAAACGGCGCGGTCTGGCGGCAGAAAGCCAATGAGCTGGCACGCGACTTGTTGCGTAGCTACTTCCACGCACACGGCCGGCCGTGGATCAGCGATCCATTGGCAACCGGTGAAGGCGCGCCAGCGCGCTAGCTTTTCAGCTATGCTCGCTGGCAGATGTGCCAAGCGCGCTGCAACTGGTTGCTTTCCGGTGGGCTGAGCCTCGCGCTGCTGCTGGGCTCCGGCTGCGCCGAGCAGCCCGGCGCGACGCGCATCGTCGGCCCGGACGGCACGCAGATGCTCCACGTGCATTGCTCCGGTGAGCAAGTCGCCTGTTTTCAGATCGCGGGCGAGCGCTGCCCACGCGGCTACGATTTGTCTCCGGTGTTCGATCCGCGCGAGGGCAATTTTCTGGTGCGTTGCCGGGTGCCCAAGGCACCGCCCGTGGTCGTCGCGAGCTCCCCTGCCCCACGTCCGAACGGCAACCCTGCCGCGGCCGTGAGTGATCGCTGGCCCCCGGCCGAGGTGGCCACGCCCACCGAACCGTGGCCGACCCAGGCCAGTAGTGAGCTCCCGCCGGCGCCGCGCAACGCGAACGGCACCGTCGATCTCGGTTATTAGCGGCGGCGGCGATACAGGAACGCGAGGCCAGTCAAGGCGCTCAGCATCGACAGCAAGGCATGGCTGGCGGGCGCCCCAGGGACGCTACAGCCGCACTTGCCATCAGCCTTGGCGTCGCTGCCGGTTCCAGCATCGGCTCCCGCGTCGGCTGCGGCGGCCGCGGCCGGCGCCGCGCCCGTCAGTCCGAGCGAAGGCACCGGCGTTTTGAGGACCGCCGCGGGTTTGATTTGTGTGCGGCTCTTGCGCGCCAGGTCTTCGACGATCCAGGTCTTGCGTAGGCCGCGATAGTCGCGCGGCGCCTTGCCCCAGCGGTAGCGTTCGGGGTTCGGGCACTGAATCACCGGCACCCACGGGTGAAAGTGGTTGTAGCGAACCTGAAATTTGTTCTGGCTAGCGGGCGCTACCTCGACGGAGGCTTCGCCTTTTTGGCCTTTGGGCTGGTCGACCCCGCCCTCCACCGCTCCGCTCGCGGGACCAAACTGAGGATCGTTTGGCAGAGTCTTGTCGTCGTAGCGGTAGTGCATGCGGGACAAGACATACTTGTGGCGAGCAACCAGGGCCTGACGCGCAGCGATCGTCTTGCGGTCCTCCTTGGCCTGCTTCTCTTTGGCCTTCCGCTCCTTCGGCTTCAGCTCTTTGGTGGCCTCTTTGAACGCGGCCGCTTCTTCCTTGGTCAGCTCGGGCGGCTTGGGCTGCCGTTCTTCCTTCGGAACCGAAAGCTCGAATACGTCCGCGCCGAGACTGAGCAGCTCGGCGATGGCGATCGGCTCGGTCGCGCAAGGTTGGCCGCAACCTTCGGCCGGCCAAGCATACTCATTCAAGAACGCGCCCGGGCTCTTCTGCAGAATGATGTCGTGCAGCGCCGCGTAGAACTCACCAATGCGTTCCTTGACCGTGAAGTCGACTTCCACGTTGGTGGGCGGGAACAAGTTCTTGTAATTTTTGCTTTCGTAGCGCTGCTCGGGGTCGAGCACGTACACGATCAGCTCTTGCTTGGGACCGGCATTGAGCAAGCCAACGCGATCGGGGACCTGGCCATAGGGCTGCTCGGTCCAAAAGCGGATCGGCGAAAGCTGAGCGCGATCCCCACCCACCAGCTCGATGCGGTTGGTATCGACCTGCGCCGCGACCACGCGCATGCCCGCCTGCAGGTACGGTTGCAGCGCTTGTTCGGCGCCCGCTGGTACGGAATAACCCTTGCTCTTCAACCAAGCAGCGACCGATTCGTCCTTGCCCAGCAGGGTGAACGAGTACTCCCCCTCCTTCTGCTTGGCCTGAACGTCGAGCGACAGCTCCTTGGCCACCTTCTGCGTGCTCTGTGGCATGTCACCGCCGCCCAAGAACGCGCTCGAAGCATTGGCCTTCATGGACCGCTGCCACTCTTGCTCGACCGGACCTGGGTCGCACGGATCTTGCTCCCAGTACTCGTGAAAGCGAGGCGCGCTGATGCTATCGAGGCGGTCGACATACTCGCGCTTGAGCGTGGTCACGCGCTCGGCGGTCACGTCCGCGGGCACCACCAGCACCATCGCGAAAGGTTCGAGCGGGCCCTCGTAGTCGGACATGACCGTGACGGCCGTCACGTTGCCCTTCTTCATCAGCACGATCTGCGTCGAGTTGACCTTGAGCTCCGTCTTCGTTTTCGAAGCCAGGAACCCGGGAAACGCTCGTGCGGGCGCAGCAACGAACAACAACAGACAGGCACCAAGTAGCGCCGAAAAAGAGAACCCTCGGGCTTTCATCGCGCGGGAGGCTATCAGATTTTTCCGGCAAACCAGCGGTAATCGCGCACGATGTGAGACACAGGTCGCGTGCTGGACCGCGATTCGCGTATGTTCGGGCGATGAGCGCGACGATCGGGACGGCTTTTCGCGAGCGGATCCGGCGTGCGCTCGCAGACCCCACGCCAGACACGCCGCTCGCGGCTCCGCGCACGGCCGCAATCGCGCTCATCCTGCTGGACCTCGAGGCCTCCTCCGAGCTCCTGCTGATCGAGCGGGCCACACGCGAAGGCGACCCCTGGTCCGGGCACATGGCACTTCCCGGCGGCCACCGCGACGCAACCGATACCGATCTTGCTGCCACCGCCGAACGCGAAACACTGGAAGAAGTCGGGCTCGATCTGCGGGCTCAGGCCGAACGCCTCGGACGCCTCTCCGATTGCCAACCGATCCGCGGCGTGCCCATCGCGGTCCGTCCCTTCGTCTATTTGCTGCCCGCTCGCCCCACGCTCTTGCTCAGCGCGGAAGTTCGACGAGCGCTCTGGGTGCCGGTTCTCCCACTGCTGGGCGGCGACCGCCAGGCGACATACACCCTCTCGAGGGGGGATCAACGCCTGGAATTCCCCGCTTGGGACATCGACGGACGACTGGTCTGGGGGCTGACGTACCGCGTGCTCGACGAGTTTTTCCGCAGGTTTAACGGTGTTTTGGAGACATCATCGCCGGGGTTGGACAACACGCACTAGCCGCGATAGGAGCCGAGCGCGTGACCTCACCCGCTGCCCTCGACGCGCGACCGGACGCGTGTTCCGTCTGTTCCGGAGCGCTCGATCCGTTGGGTCGCTGCACCAAGTGCGGCGCCGTATTCGGCGAGGCCTATCGCTGCCCGCTGTGCCAAGCGATCAGCGATGTCGAGTCGGGTGAGCCCCCCTACTCACGTTGCCGCAGCTGCGGCAGCCCGCGTGTTCCGCCCAGCGAAAGCCCCGTGTCGGACGCTGAAGTCGCCTTGCTACGCAGCGCGCGCAGCGAGCAACTGCAAGCGGCCGCATTTCGGACGGGCGCGGGCTTCGCACTCGCCTCGGGGGTGGTCTCGCTCTTGGTGACGCTGGTCGTGTTCCTAGTCACGGCAACCACTCCCTTCGCGAAGATTGCCGCCGTGCTGGCGAGCTTGGTGCCATTCGCGCTTTCGTTCTTTGCGCAGCGTCGCGCCCGCAACCACGCTCGAAAATTCAAGGAAGGGTTGCAGCAAGCCTGGCTTTTGGCAGCCTCACGGCTCGTCGCCGCAAACGGCGGGCAACTCGGCGCCCAAGAGCTGGCTCGCCAGCTGCGAGTCCCTGAAGCTCAGGCCGAATTGCTGCTGGCCGAGCTGAGCGTGCAAGATTTCATCGCTCGACCGTCTGACTTGGCAGCCCGGGTGCGCGTCACCGAACTCGCAGATCCGCTCGAGCCGATCGCCAGCGAGGAAGCATCCTCGGCATCCTCGATCACCCCGGGCGCCACTAGGCCTTAACTTTTGCAACGAACGACCATGCTTTCCGAGTCAGAAACCAGCGACCAGCGCCGAAACGAGCCCTGGTGGAAGCGAACCCTGCGCGAAACCGCCGTTCACGATTTTGGCGTGTTTGCCTTCTTGCTGGCTCTAAACAGCGCTGTGCTGGCCACGCCGAACAGCGCGGAACGCAGCTTTTGCTTGCTACGCACCGGCGGACTATTCGCGGCCTTCCTGGCGAGCATCGTGCTGGTTCGTGGTCGGCTGCTCAAGCGCCAGTGGCTGGCTGCGTTGATCTATCGGCTCGGCATCTACGGCGTCGTGCAGGTCAGCTACTTCTTCCTGAAGCACGTGCTGCCGCTGGTGAACACGACGACCATGGATCAAAGGCTCTACGACCTGGACCTGTGGCTGTTCCAGTACGAGCCGGCGATGGCCTGGGATCGCTACGTCAA
>DATEPG010000312.1:0-39295 GCA_035273265.1 Polyangiaceae bacterium | reverse complement strand
CGGACAGCTCAGCGTGGTCGACCATTCGGGTTCCGGCTGCGTATTTACCGCTTGCTTTCCGCTTTTGGTCAACTAGGGCCGGGTTTGTCGGCTCGAAGCGTGAGGCCCCGCTTCAAGGTAGATTGCGCTATGGCTGAAGAGCATCGCATGTCCGCTGGCGGCCTCGATCCCGAGACGAGCGAAGAGGAGCTACTGGACGAGATCGACGATCCGGTGCCGAGTTACAACTATTTCCGCTCACGGGTGGTGGGAGTGGGCGCCTCTGCTGGAGGCATTCCAGCGTTGCAGCGTTTTCTCGGAGCAATGCCGGTCGACTCCGGCATGTCCTTCGTGGTCATCGTGCACCTGGCGCCCGAACACGAGAGCCTGCTCAGCGATGTGTTGCAGAAGGCAACCAAGATGCCCGTGGAGCAAGCCAGCGATGGAGCGCTGGTTCGCCCGAACCATGTGTACGTCATTCCACCGGCCAAGCACCTCTCGCTGGTCGACGGGCACCTGCATTCGACCGAGTTGGCGCGCGAGCACGGCAAGCGCATGACCGTGGACTTGTTCTTTCGTTCGCTCGCCGACACGCATGGTCCGCATTCCGTTGGCATCGTCCTTTCTGGCGCGGATGGCGACGGCGCGCTCGGCATCAAACGCATCAAGGAACGAGGCGGCTTGACGATCGTGCAAGATCCGGAACAGGCCGAGTACCCGGGCATGCCGCAAGCCGCGCTGGCCACGGACATGGTCGATTGGGTGTTGGGTGTAGAGGCAATCCCCGAACGCCTGGTCAAATATCATCAAAGCGAGCAACGGCTGCGATTGCCGTCGGAAGACGGGCCGAATCCGGCTCTTGCCCCGCGCCCGACGCCATCCAACGAAGAGGCCGCGTTACGCGACGTGTTGACGTTCTTGCGTGCACGCACAGGGCACGACTTTAGCTATTACAAGCGCGCCACGATCGTGAGGCGCGTTGCTCGTCGCATGCAGGTCAACGAGCTCGATCACGTGCCCGCTTATTTGGACTACTTGCGAATGCACCCAGGAGAAGCTGGAGCATTGCTCAAAGACCTGCTGATCTCGGTGACCAATTTTTTTCGAGACAAGGAAGCCTTCGAGGCGCTGCTCGCGCAGGTCCCGGAGCTATTCCGCAACAAGACCTCGAGCGACAGCGTTCGGGTTTGGGTGCCGGCTTGCGCCACCGGCGAAGAGGCATACTCGATTGCGATGTTGCTGAGTGAGCATGCTCGCACCTTGGAGGCGCCGCCAGCCTTGCAGGTGTTTGCCACGGATCTGGATCAAGAAGTGCTGGTCGAGGCTCGCAACGGGATCTACCCACTGGCGATCACCGAGGACATTTCGGAAGAACGCCTGCAGCGCTACTTCGTCAAGGAGCATCGGGGCTACCGGGTCCGACGTGAATTGAGGGAAGTGGTGCTGTTTGCGGTGCACGACTTGCTCAAGGATTCCCCGTTTTCTCGGCTGGATTTGGTTTCCTGCCGCAATTTATTGATCTATTTGAATCGCGGGGCGCAAAGGCGAGCGCTGGATATTTTTCACTTCGCCCTCCGGCCTGACGGCAGATTGTTCCTAGGTACGTCCGAGTCCGTCGACGATTCTAGTCAACTCTTTCAGACCCTGGACCGGAAGCTCCGCATTTACGCCGCGCGTGTCAGCCCACGCGTGGGCCTGCCGGTCCCTTCCGGTCCGAGCTCGCTCGGGCGCATTTTGGCGGTCCAACAAGCCGCCGAGGAGGCCAGCGGACCGAGCGAGCGACGACAGTCTTCCTCGGAAGCTCTGGGTTCGCCCGGAAGCACGAGCCTGGCCAGCCGTGAGCACGTGTCCTGGAGTGAGCTGCACCTGAAGCTGATCGAACACTTTGGGCCGCCCTCACTGATCGTCAACAAGGACCACGACATCCTCCATCTCTCGGAAGGCGCGAGCCAGTTCCTGAAATTCTCTGGCGGCGAACCGAGCTCCAATCTGTTCCGCGCCGTGAATCCGATGCTGCGAGTCGAGCTGCGCGCGGCGCTGTTCCGCGCCCAACAAACCGGCCAGCAATGCGAGGCCAACGGCGTTGCGGTCGACCATCAAGGCGAACGCCGCTCGTTGGACATTCGGGTTTCACCGGCGCCCGAGTTCGACGCGAATCTCTATCTCATCACCTTCGAGATTCGCGCCGACAGGGTGCCTCAGTCGAAGGCTCCCGTGCAAGCCGACGACCCCGTAGCCCATCACCTCGAACGCGAACTCGAGCAAACCAAGCGCCATTGGCGTGACATCGTGGAGGAGCACGAGGCGTCCACCGAAGAACTGAAGGCCAGCAATGAGGAGCTTCAGGCCATCAACGAAGAACTACGGTCCGCCACCGAAGAACTCGAGACCAGCCGAGAGGAGCTCCAATCGATCAACGAGGAGCTGACGACGGTGAACCTGGAGCTCAAGAGCAAGGTCGATGAGCTCGGTAGCACCAACAGCGATCTGCACAACTTGATGGGCGCAACGGCGATCGCGACCATCTTCCTCGACCGGGAGTTGTGCATCATGCGCTTTACTCCGTCTGCCGTCGACTTGTTCAGCTTGATCCCGACGGACATCGGGCGGCCTCTCGGGCATCTGCGTCATCGCTTGGGCTATCCGGAGCTGCTCAGTGACGCGGCGCGGGTGCTGCAGCAACTCGTGCCGATTGTGCGCGAAGTCGGAGAAAACGAAGGCCGCTTCTTTCTGGCTCGCTTGCTACCCTATCGAACGACAGAAGACCGAATCGCGGGCGTCGTTTTGACGTTCGTGGATGTGACCGAGCTACACGCGGCGAGGGAGGCCGTCCGCCTGGCGCAACTAGAACTAGAGAACCGCGTGCAAGAGCGCACCGCCGAGCTGGACGTGGTGAACGTCACTTTGCGCGAGGAAATGGCCCTGAATCAGCAGGCTCAGAGAGTGCGCCTCGAGTTGCAAGGTCGCTTGGTCGACGCCCAAGAACAAGAACGCAGTCGCATCTCCCGAGAGTTGCACGACGAGGTGGGTCAGCAAATCACCGGCCTGATGTTGGCGCTGAAGGCGCTCGAGTCGACGCCACCCGCTGAACAAACCGCCGCCCGCTGGCGCGAGCTCCGCGACGCCGCGGAGCAGGTTGGACGAGAAATTCATCAGTTGGCCACCGAGCTGCGCCCGATCGCGCTCGATACATTGGGTCTGGCCCGCGCGCTGTCCGGTTACCTCGACGCTTGGTCGGACCGAAGCGGGATCTCCGTGGACTTTTTCAGTTCCGGGATCGACGAGCCTCGCATGCCGAGACAAGTGGAGACCAGCCTGTATCGAATCGTGCAAGAAGCGACGAACAACGTCTTCAAGCATGCTTCGGCGAAGAACGTCAGCGTCAACATCGAACGACGGACGGACTGCGTGCTCGGCATCGTCGAGGATGACGGCACCGGCTTCGACCTCGATGCCTTTCGACGCCGTGACGCTTCGCACATCGGCATCGCCGGCATGCAAGAGCGAGTGCGGATTCTCGGGGGGATGCTGACGATCGAATCGACTCCGGGTCGCGGAACCACGGTGCGCGTCGAGCTACCGATTCCTTCTAGCTGACTGACCGAGCGTGCCGTTCGCAAAAATCTCGAATTTTTCGACTCGATAGCGCAGTTGGTCTCGCGTCATTCCGAGCAAGCTGGCCGCTCGCGATTGGTTGTTCCGGGCCATCGTGAGCGCTTGCGTGAGCACCGCCTTTTCGAGATCTGCGAAAACGATGCCGGTCGCCGGCAGGCTGAACGGGACGCCCGAGCATGGCCCAAGGAGGCAAGACAAGTCCGCTTCCTCGACGACACTCGTGCCCTGCTCGTGCCGAAGGCGTTCCACGAGTTTGGCGAGCTCGGCTACGTTGCCTGGCCACGGGTAGCGCTTCATCATCTCGAGCGCCTGGTGGCTGAACGTAAGCGGCATCGTCCCCTCTCGAGCGGCCGACTGCGCTGAAAAATGCGTCGCGAGCGGCGCAACATCGGTCGTTCGCGCGCTCAGCGGAGGGAGCACGAGCTTGCTGCCAAAGGCGGTCGCCAGATCTGGACGAAGCTTGCGCTCGCGGCTGAGCTTCGCAAATCCGTCACTCGAAGATGCCACCAACCGACATGGAAGCGGCGGTCCATTCACGAGCTCGATCAAAAAGCGCTGAACCTCGCTCGGGAAATTGGCAATTTCCGGCAAATACACGGTCAGGCCCACGGTGAGCTCCGGATTGCTTCGAAGCCCTGCGATACGTTGCTCGAGCTCCGCCAGAGCCGCGCCAGCGGCGAATTCGAAGAATTCTCCGTTGGGATAGGTGGCCGCATGCAATGCCAGTGCGCAATGGCGCCGACCGGTTCCGCGCTGGCCGAGTATCAGCGCTGGTGTCCGTGAGCGATGCGAAAGCTGTTCGACGCCGATACGAACGCGAACCATGGCCGGACTGGCGCCGACGATTGGCAATGGCGCTCCTGGCCGGATGAGTGGCGGGGCAATGTGTTGAGAGCCCGGTTTCAACAAACTCACGATATCGTCGAAATGCTCCGTGATGTACCGGGCCAACTCATCGAGCCCTTGTGGGTGCTGGCGCTCGGCCGAACAAGCGTTGAGCACGTCCTCGCGGCGGTCGCTTAATAATTCGTGAAGCAACATGGACTCATTCAACTATTGGTCAGCGACAGCGATTTGTCTGCCCGAACAAATCCCCACAAAAGCGTCCGTGAAAACGCGGACGCCCAAAGGTGGTCAATGAGCGCGCAAAAAAGCACACGCCCGCGAAGCTCGTGCAACCTCTTGCCAACGCGCGGCTCTCGCTCGCTTACGAAATTACTGCCCCGCGCACCGCGCGCACCGCGCGCACAGCGCACACAGCGCACACAGCGCACAGCGCACAGCGCACAGCGCACAGCGCACAGCCACACTTCCAACCGCCCGCGTGTTCTCGCGCAGATCGCGAGTCGGCGATCATCGCCGAAACAAAACACTGCTGCTGGTTTGGGGCATTGTTGATCGGTGGCGAAAGTCGTAACTAGCCATCGCTCGCAAGCGCGCTGCAGCGAGTGCTCAAGGCGTTGCTGCGCTGATCGCGCGGGTGGCGCTCGAGGCGAGCCCGCGACCGGGGTGCCGCATTGTCGATGGCGCTCCGGACGATCGGCCGGTTGCTGCGGAGCGGGATCCGGAGCCTTCCGTCGGGCAGGTCGCTTCTGGGCTTGCAGAGCTCACACTGGGTGATGTAGACAGCCTCGCTCTCGGCATCCCCGAACTGGCCCCGGTGGCTGGGCCTCAGGGTGGGCCAACGCGGAAACTCCTCACTCCCGCGACG
Organism: Polyangiaceae bacterium; assembly: GCA_035273265.1. Lineage (GTDB taxonomy): Bacteria > Myxococcota_A > Polyangia > Polyangiales > Polyangiaceae > PMG-095. Next base: position 33,990 of record DATEPG010000312.1, on the reverse strand, counting down.
GACGTAAGTACTCGGAACGACTCACCTCGCGAAGGTGGCGGAACTGGCAGACGCACTAGCTTGAGGTGCTAGCGGGGTAACTCCCATGGAGGTTCAAGTCCTCTCCTTCGCACAAAGACAACGGGGTCGCGGACTTGGCGACCCCAGCTAGGCGATTCCGACCGCTAGTGGGGTTCGGCGGTGGCTGACGGAAGCCTGTCGGTTTGACCGCGCTGAGCGCTCGCTGCCCGGCTTGTTGGGACGGACGCAGATACCGATCGGTCGTCGTGGCGCGCTTGTGACCCGCCAGGAACGCGGTGCCAAGCAGGTTGCCCTCTTCGGCGAGCTGAGTCAGCCGATGGTGCCGTAGGTCGTAGGCAGTGAACCTCTTCGGCGAGCTGAGTCAGCCGATGGTGCCGTAGGTCGTAGGCAGTGAACGTCTTTGCTCGCTGCGGATCAAGCACGGCCTCGGCCGCCTTGCGGAGCTGATCGCGGTAATCGTGATCGCCGAAGATAAGGCCTGAGTCGGGGCAGATCGCATCGAGCGCTGCGCGCGCTTCTTCGGTCAACGGGACAACGCGGCCGAAGCGCGCTTTGTCGATGTCGTCGGTGATGTTCAGCTTCGCAGCGCCGCGAATGTAGTGGTCCGGCACTTTCAAGCAGTTCAGGGTTTCTGGTCGGAGCGCGGTTTCGAAAGCGAATACGAAGCGTAAGCGCACCACGAACGGTGGCACCCGCTTCGAGCTCGAATACTCCGGCAAGAGTTCGATGATCGCGCGCGCCTCGTCGGCCGTCAGCTCGGTCGCCTTGCCCCGTCGACGCACGGCGTAGGCGGTACCGGTGGCTCGCCGGCCCGTGGTTGCGATGTGCGGCGCGGAGCTCACATAGCCTTGCTCTTCGCACCATCCGAGAAACCGGCGTAGGGCCGCGAGCTCCTTGTCCACCGTTGTCTTCTTCACATGGCCGAGCCGCTGCCGGCTATAGCAGGCTGCCTGCCGTGTCGTAATGGCGCCGACCGTACCGAAGAAGGGGGTGAAGTGAGTCGCGCCGTACGTGGTCAGGTACAGCTTGTTCGTTTCCGGGTCGCGCTCCGTCGCGGTCTCCGATATCCAGCGCGCCCAAAGCTCGTCCAAGGGCGTGTCGGGGTGGATGTTCCAACTGGTCATCGTTCGCTCCCCGGCTTCTTGTGCGCGCATGCGCTCGAGAAAAGCCACTTCTTCTTTGGTTTTATCGGACATCGGCCGGCCACCGTGCTTTCGAGCGTAGATTGCGTTGATCGAAGGAGCGCGCTCGCCTTGCGGTTCGCGCGACTGCACCCCCAACTCGCGCAGCAGCATCTTCCCGGTGGACATCACCGCATCGGCCAGCTTGGTGCTGCTGTCGTGAATCGCGCACGCGACCGTGTCGCCCATTTCGCGCGCAGCGTCGCGCACTGCGGCCACCAACTCGCGCCGCTCCCCGAAGTCCTTCGAGCCACCTTGGCCAGATTCGGTGTCATGCGTTGCCATCACGTTTCCTCCTCGATCATTCGCCCTCCTTGAGTCCTGTACAGAAACGCCTCCAAGTCCTCTCGCCGAACCATGCGGCGCTGGCCAGGGCGAACACTCGCCAGTCGTCCTTGCTTGATCCAGTACCGCACCGTTTCCGCGGAAACCCGAGCAACGGCCGCGACCTCTTCCAACAACATCAGGTCACCTGGGTTGGTCACGGACATCAACCTACGGTCACCTTTGCCGTTAGTCACGCAGAAAATCAGTATGTACATCGTGTGGACATTCCGGCGCACCGTAACGTCCACCAATGCCCGTGGGTCATTTCTGCTGACCTACGGCGCTTGTGGACGTTCGGGAGCACCCAAACGTCCACGTCCCTTTTTCTTCGCCTGGCCTCCGGGCAACGTCTTTTTGAACCGCTCCGCCCGTTTTCGAAGCCGGTCCTTTGTTGCCGGCTGCTCCGAATTGCGTTCCGGCAAGAGCTTGGCGATGTCCGCCCAGGGCATGCCCGCAGTTCGGAGCGAGTGCGCCAACGTGCCGGTAAACTGCCGCCATTGCGCCCGAGTTGTGGGGACGCGCCTGGTGTCATCACGGGTTTCGAGCCGCTTCGAGACCGCTTCGACCGCATTCAATAGCCCCACCCCCAGATGTGCATAGGGAGGATCCTCTGGTTCCAAGCCCTGGGCCGCGAGGTCCCTGTCCATGTCGTTCAGGGCCTCGAGTAGCCCTTTCAGTCTTGGACGGAATAGCCGAAGCTCGACGATCGCGCGGCGCGCGGCGGCGCGGGTCGCGACGACGTGCGTACCGTACGCCACGATCATGCCGCCGAGAACCACCCTGGATCGTCGGTTCTTGAGCTGCGGTAGTTCCCGCTCATCCGCCTGCGCGACCAGGTCCACGACAGTCGGGGCGTCTGTCTCTCCGTGCGCCTTGAGCCACCGAAAAAGGCGCGAACATGTGGCCTTGACCTCTGCAGGATCGACTGGTTTCGGCGCCGTCACCGCGCCATCATCCACCAAGTTCCACCGAGTGTCACACGTAAGGATGTGGACGCCCGCTGCGCGGTGGGTGCACAGGGTGCAAGGTTCGGGGCAGAACTCGTTATCAGTGGAGCGCGTGCTAAGAAGTTCTCTGTTGCGCTCCGCACCCTTGCACCCGCTTTGGTGGCGCTACGCTCGGCACTTCCGTCGTGCGCGGACGTCGCTGCCGCACGTGGTCCGGGGTCACCGAGGTATAGTCATCGGTGGATACTTCACGTCGCCTCCTTCCCCGACCGTCAGTGGGCGCCGTGCCCTTGCCCTTCAGCTTGGCGCGTTCGGCTTTCTCCCATGCAGCGCGCCGCTCAGTGCGGACGCGCTTGAGGAGCTCGCTGGCGGGTTCGACGTCGGGGTGTTTGGCGCGCCAGTCGTGGGTGAGGTCGCCGCGGAATTTTCGGTTTAGCAGGTCGAACGAACGGTCCGGGATCGAACTTCCGATTGCTTGCCAAAACTCCGCCGAAACCAAATTGCCAGCTGATGCGCGACCTGCAGCTGATGCAGCGCCTCACTCTGTTTCCCTACGATGCCATGCACCGCGTCGTTCCCGGTCCGTCGCAACTGATGGAACAAGTCGCGCTGCGTGGCGCTGATCGCCTGGCGGTTCCACAGCTCATCGATCACTCGTCGAAGCTCTTCCCGCGGAGCGAGCAACGGGCCCATGTTAGCCGCGGCGCGCTTCGAGCACCTCGCAAAACTGCCGCGCCGGGTTTGGCCGACGCCTCTGATGAGGCACATGAGCTCAACCGACGAATGTAGCCGGAGTCCTAAGCTATTTGAACGCTATCGGGCCTTGAAACCCGCCGCGGAAGTTGCCAAGAATACTGTACGTAAGTACACTCCCTGACCCAACTCGACCGGGAGAGAGCCCAATGGAAAAGACCTACCAGGAATTGCTCGCCGAAGTGCAGCGCCTCCAGGCTGACGGACAGCTTCCCCGGCGCCCGACGCGAGAGCAGCGCATCAGCTGGGCGTACGGCCAGACCAAGCTCGAAAACGAAAAGGTCACGCGCGAAGACGCCATTCGCGCGGTCGACAGCATGCCAGCTCCAGAGCACAACCGGTGACGGACTCGGGGGGGCCCGACAACGAACGCGATCCGAAGCTCCTTTGCGACCCAGCGCACAAAGAGGAACTGGAGAACAGAAACGCGGTCGACCAGATCGACTACATCACCTATCTCGTCGACGAGCTTGAGGTGCAGGAGGTTCGCGAGTCCCACATCGTGGAGCTGCAGAAGCTTGCCATTCAGGGCATTTACCCTTGTGCCGGGCACTACCGCGACGCCCTGAAGCGGGTTTACATCCAGAACAGCGAGCACACCGTCCCGGACGCAGCCGCTATTCCTGGTCTCGTGCATGAGGCGCTGAGCTGGATCAACGACATGCGTGGGCAGCGCTCCGCTCTCGAGCGGGCAGCCTACTCCCTCTGGCGCTTCAATTGGATCCACCCCTTCTCGGGTGGCAACGGTCGAACTTCGCGTGCCATCGCGTACCTGATTGTCTGCGCCGAGAATGGGGCGATGCTCCCCGGCGATACCGCGATGCCCGATCTGATTCTCGAACGCCGTGACGAATACATCCGGGCTTTGCAGGAGGTGGATCGATCTGCCCGGGAGCGGTCCGATGATCCCGACTTCGGCGCGATGACCAAGCTCCTTCAAGAAATTCTCACTCGCCAGCTGGCCTCGGCGATCAACAAGCTTAGCCAGGCGCCGAAGCCCCGACCGTGACGAGCCCTCCCTGATTTCCACATGGAGATTTCGGAAGAGTACCAAACGCAGCTGACGCGCCATGGGTTCATCCCCAAGCGCGTGGTTGGTTCCGGCGTGTCCGGCACAGTCCTGGTGGCCGTTCAGAAATCTCTGGAACGGGAAGTAGCTGTCAAAGTTTGCGACGGACTACTAGCTCGCAGTTCATCGGAGCTTCAGGAACGCTTTCGCAGAGAGGCGAAGCTACTCGCAAAGATCGACCATGCCCGTATCCCATATGTGCTGACCACCGGCGAGATGCCGGAAACAAAAGTTCCGTACACCGTGATGCGGTTTATTCGCGGCATAACGCTACGTGATGAACTGAAGCGAATTGGCCGCGTCGAACCTCTGCGAGCGCTCAGCCTATGTGCGCAACTTCTGGACGCGTTGCAGGCCGCGCACTCCGCGGGCGTCATCCACCGGGACGTCAAGCCCGAGAACATCATGCTCTCGGACGAAGCGCCCTTTCTCATTGATTTTTCAATCGGCTTCTCGCTGGCCGCCGATCTCGCCCGCGTGACGAATACCGGCGAGCATTTCGGCACGGCTGATTACATGTGTCCGGAGCAGGTAAAGGACATGGCGCGCGTCGATGTCCGCTGCGATCTCTACTCGCTTGGCATCGTTCTGTTCGAAATGCTGACAGGAACCGCAAAGGTCCGGCCGGATGCCTTCGACCAGGATCTTGCAAGCACCTCTCCAGAAGTACGCGCCGTGGTGAAGCGAGCGACGCAGACGAAAGAAGGCGATCGATTTCAGACCGCGAGCGAATTCGCATCTACGCTCAACGGTCTACTTGGCCGCGCGAGCTCACTTTTGATGCCAGCTGTGAGTGCCATCTGCAAGAATCCGAAATGTCCCGGCGCGAACTGGTCCCCCAATGGGTACTATCGGGGACCGGGAGTGTTCGAAAATTGCACCGATGCGTTCTGTCGAAAATGCGGTCAGAAGCTCGCGCGCCATTGCGCGAGGTGCTCGGCTCCGTTTGAAGGAGCCCCTCATTGCGGGACGTGCGGAACGGAGTGGTTTCAGATTCCCGAGTGCGCAAATTGCGGCTCCTTCCTCAAGAAGATCGACATGGGCACGGACACGGCGGCGGAATGCTGCGCCCGGGGGCGCCGTAAGGGATTCGGCAAGAACGATGACATCCCGTTCTAGGCTCAACGGTCCGCGTCGCACCAGCACGATGCGCCGAACGCGTCGTAACTTCAGTTGCGAGCCCCTCGTCTGCCGCCAGTTCGTTGCTTGGGACCCGTTCACCGTTGCCCGAAGTGTTCTTGCCGGTGGCAATTGGGGCAGACGGCGATCGCGTTTTCGACTGTATCGTCGCCGCCGTCTGCCAGTCGGATTCGGTGATGGACCTCAAGGTACGGCGTGCCGTCAGCTCGTTTGAATGGAGCGGGCTTGTCGCAGAGTTCGCACTTGCCGCTGGAGCGGACAAGCACCTCGGCAACTACGTCTGGGTTTCTGTCGAACACCAACACCGTTGCAGTCCGGGTCTTTGGTTTGCGCGGTGCGTGCGCGAGCCGAGCACGTCTCGTTTGAGGGGAATCGTTCAAGGCATTCCGAACGACGAGATCAAAAGCGCTGCGTTCCGCGTCCGCCGCCTTCAAATCGATTGGCGCCGGCAACCGGGTCCCCGCTAGTAACCAATACCTCCGTCGGCGTCTGGGCGGAGTGATGCCGAGCCGTTCGCAGACTCGGAGATAAGCGTTCTCCGCATCGTCGTGTCCGTACGGTTCACCAAGCACGTCGGCGATCGCCTTGTCCGTCACGCCACCGTCAATGCCTTTGAGTTTGCCGTGTCTCGCGAGCGTGTTACCCCGGTAGCCGACAAACCTGCTCGGAGCCATCCTGGTCAAATCCGCGACGCACACAAAATTGCGGCCCAGTCTCAGGAGACTGAGAAACGCCTCGTGCTTTGGGTTGCGTGGGTCCGCGCCCTCCAGAAGTTTTGCAGACAAGTCATGAGCTCGTTCAGATTTGTGATCGGCGAAGGCATCTCTTCGGATTCTCGCGGGACGAGCGCGGCTAGACCGAGCGTGTCGCGCAACGGACCTATGCGGCTGCGGTCTCCTCGGGCCAAGCAAGGTCGATCAAACGAGCCCGTACGGACGTCTCAGTGAGCTCGCCAGGCCGTACAATCCAGGGCCGTTGCCAAGAGCCAACTCGCTCGACGGCCGCGATCAAAGGGTTATCTGATGTGCAAAGCACTGCCGGGAAGGAAAGGTATTTCAAAAGATCCAGGTCGAACAAATCGTTCGCGCGCTTTACCGGGTTGTAGATATCCTTTCGACGCAGACGACGCAGGAAGAACATCGCGCAAACCCTGAGGAACGCATCCATCCGTATTGACGGACGTGCCGCAGACTTGTCAAAATCCGCATCGAAGGTTTCGCGCGCCGCCGCGAGACATGCGTCGATTGCCTCCAGCGAATCACCACGAGCTGGGAGCGCTTCACGCGCATGAGGGGCAGTCAACAGCACGCCGTCTCGAAACCTGTCGACGCTAACGTTCCAGTCGTGATGCTCTCCAGCGACAACGTTAGCGACGAGATCACGATCAAACCCGATCGCGCCTTCGGGTACGCGAGCGTGAACCCTCAACAGTTCGTCCAAGCTCGAAACATCGCAGAGGAGATGCCATGCCGCGGTCAGCCTGCGCTTGTCCGATTCCAGTTCCTCGAGCGACCGCTTCTGCGCCACGGGAAGACCGACGAGCTGTAGACCTTGCTGGTTTCCCAGCAATATGGGTTCCGCAGACGAAAGTGTCGCCCGGAGTGCGGCACGAGCTCTGACCCATTGCTCCCAGCACAAGCGCTCTGAACAAAGTGCCGCGATCAATTCAGTCGCGGCCGCGTCAGACAAATGAACCGAGAAAACCGACGGCTCGAGGTACGTAAGAAACGAAGCGTCGATCTCGCCGGCACCCAAATGCCGAACGACATTGGTATCGAGCACGATCTTGGTCATCGGAGTTGCGTAAGCTGTACGTGAGCCACGCCCGCCACGCAAGCCGGGCCGTTGGCCCGAAGAAGCAAATCGGAGCAGCATTGCTAGGATTCTAGGCAAGGGTCGAGCGCGCGGCGCCAACGCCGCTGGCCGCGGCATTGTCGCGCGGGGCCGACAAGTCCGAGCGAGCTGCCGTGGCCCGGCTCTCGGAGCCGCGAGCCCCAGCCGTCGCTGGCATGCGTGGCTGGGACATTTGGAAGTTGTCGAAATCCCGTTGTCGTCACGTCAAACGTTCGGCCTTCCGATATGCTCTCGCCTGATGTCAGATTGCGCGACCCCCTCGGCCTCTTTCAGTCCAAGCAACAACGCACACGGGCTATCGAACTCCGTTCAAACTGCCGCTGGGCCGCGCATCTTCGTCTCGTCGACGATCTACGATTTCCGTGACCTCCGATCGGCCCTGAAGTTTTGGCTCGTAGAGCTGGGCTACGACGTTCAGATGTCCGAGCATGCCGATTTCGGCAAGTCGCTGGATACGAACTCTCACGATGCCTGCCTCCGTGCGATCGATGACTGCGATTACTTTGTCCTGTTCATCGGCGCGCGCGTCGGAGGCATGTACGACGAGAGTCAGCGCCTAAGTATTACTCGTGCCGAATATCAGCATGCCTACGCTCGGTTCAAAGCCGGGCATCTTCGCATCGTGCCCTTCGTTAGGAAAGAAGTGTGGGACATACGAAGTGATCGCAAGGCACTAGCGGACTATTTGCGCAGCGACGCGATGGCCGCGGAAGAGCTGAGCGCTAACGCCGTCGAGAAAATTCGCACGCACCCGAGCAAATTTGCAACTGACGCCAATGCAATCTTCTCGTTTATCGACGAGGTCTCGCGAGCTGAAGAAATGAAGGCCGCGATCAGGTCTGGAGTTGCTCGTCCTGAAGGGAATTGGGTCCACGTGTTCGACAGCTTCAGCGACGTCGCCGCGGTGCTGCGTCAATCAATCGGTCTGACCACCAATGTGCGGAGGCGCGGTTTGGTTGCCAACGTCATGCACGAGATTGCTTTCAACTTAAGAGCGTTCTTGGTCAGCAAGGATGGCGTCGTCTCGCCAACGTCGTCGCGCTGGACGCGCATCAGGGAAGAATTGATGGGGCAACTGAGGGCAGACATCGTAGGTTCCAGCAGCATTGATGCGATAGTTATGAATACTTTCTGCGCGTGCTGGCTAGAGGGGCAGGCGCGTCACCTTCAAACGACCTTCCTTGAAGAGGCACTACGCTCTGGCCAGTTCCTTGAGTACAATCGTGCTCGCGACGCGATCGAGGTTGGAGCCGAGCAAGACGCTCTTCTGCAACTTCTCGACGAAGTTCGTGGCTACGCTCGATTGTCTCAATCTATCAGTGCCGGTCCAAATCTCTTCGGGGCCTACGCATCGAAAAACGCCGAATCGAAAACGACCGTCAAGAACGCCGACCTGTTTGTGCCAATAGCCTTGCTTGATAGTGAGGTCAGCCTAGTCAGAAGACTCAAGGCAACATTCAGGTCCCTCGCCAACGGAACCTGGGTATCCGATGTTCCGCGAACAGCCAATGTACCAGCGCGTCTCGCCACCGTCTTCGAGGTTTCGGTTCGCCAGATGCCGACGCTCGTCGAAGTACGGCAATGGCTTGATGAACCTACGGACGCTCGGTAGCGCGTTCATTGGTCAGGATTCCAGCGGCACACAGTGTCCGCACCCCTGCCCATCGCCGATTCCCGGTCACAATCTTCGCATGGCACCCCACGACCCTCGGGGCGGGGCTGGATCTCGCGGCTGCTGACCGGGCGACGGAGGACTGCATCGCAGCTCCACCCAATGTACGCCTTGTTGATCCCCGCCTGCGAGATCCAAGTTTCCGGCTCCAGCGCGCAGCATTCATGGTGGAAGTACGCAACGAGGTCGATCCCGATAGCGCTCCAGCTGCGCGCATCGCACCAAGCATTTCACCCCTGTCGCCGGTCAAACGAAGGTCGACGTCCTTGGTTCTCCGTGCTCATGGAAGGGTAAGCTCACTGCCAAATTTGATCGCCGGCAACCGGCTTGCCCTGAGCGGAGTTCGCGTCGTCACGCGCTTCGCCCCTAGCTTCTGCGGCTGCGCGGTTGTAGCTTCAGTGGCTTAGGCAGAGACCATGGGCTGGGAGACCACACTTACCATCGGAGGCAATCTCGTCGGAATATGGCACAAGCACGCGGGCAGCGCGCCTACGCTGTTGTTCGCCTTCGATGATTTTACCACGGAAGAGTGCATTAAAAGTGAATCACTCGCGCTGAGTCTGTCGACTACCGCAACGCGAGCTTTGGCAACGCTGGAAGCGAACGGATTCTCGTGGGCGCTGCTGCTCGCGGACTACGCCAAGTCACGAGACCAGAGCATCGAGCTTGCGATGCAGAAAGGATGGCTGATGGGCGTGTCGGAGTCGAGAAGCGTCACTGCCTCCTTCGATTGCCAAGCACTCTTTGACGCTCTGGACAACATCCGTCCAGAAGACGACCTTCGCGCGTTGGCTGAGACAGTCATTCAGGAATGCACCGCGCTGGAAAACTCTTGGGCTTCCCTCGCGTTGGAGGATCCAGACACGCCTTTCCGAAACGCTTTGCTATTTGAGTACCCTGCCGAACACCGCCCCGCGTGGGCTGCGCCAAGCGAGGACCCCGCTCTGGAACTTCGGCGTCTTTCGCTGATTCGCGCGAATGACTACTTTCGAAGGAACCACGCTGCGGCACCGCTGGTTGGTTGGTATCTCGCGATTGTCTTGCTTCTGAAGCATTGTCCGCCCGAAGCGCTCGTGGAGTTTGACCTCTCAGGCGATCCCGAACTCGATGCCGAGACGAACCTGCGAACATATTGCCAGGAGTTCTGGAGCCAGGCCCGAGGTTCCTTGGGAGAGACAGCTCGGTTCTACGGAGGGATCTTCGGGAATCTCGCAGCGGGTACGAGCAATTTTGCCCGAGCCGCGCAATTTGGTCGGCTCGAGCAAATGCTGATTGCTACACACGCTGAGCAGGACGGTCATCGGAAAGGGCGACTCTTGGAAGACCTATTGGCGACAGTTGTCGAGATGCCCGGGGCAAACATGGCAATTTTGGAAAAGCGACTCCGGCACGCCGACGAAGAGCTAGATCTCGTCCTGAGAAACGACCTGGCCGATAGCTTTTGGGCGAACTTCAACAGTCCTATCTTCATCATCGAGTGCAAGAATTGGCAGGCCAAAGCCGACGTCACCGAGCTAAGGATTCTAGAGACGAAAATCGACGACCGCGGTAGCATGTGCCGGGTTGGGGTGTTTGTCTCTCTCGGGGGATTCACAAGACCATTCCTCGATAGGGTTCGAGCTCTCCAGCTGAAAGGCATCACCGTCTTCCCAATCGACGGGGAAGATCTTTCCTCGATGGTTCGCGGACAGACCTTGCTACCCGAGTGGTTGAAAAGGAATGGCCTGAAGAGGCTTCTATAGAACGAGCCGTTGCAACCGCGCGATGCGCGTGCGAATTCGGGCGGTTGTGAACACGGAATCGGGGGCACCGTGAACCTGGATTGGTGACGTGAACGGCCAAATCAGTCAAAACGGTAGTGCTCCGCGAGACGGTAAATGAACGTTTGCCGCCAGCGAACAGCCAAAGCGTATCGGCGCAGTGCTCAATCGGAATGCCCGACCGACCGCTCGGGTCCCTTCAGGGTGAAATGCGGATTTAGCGCGCGCCCGTCGTTTCGTCTTTAGCGCCGGACCAAGCGGCGAGGGTTTTCCTAGAAAATCCGCGCCCGAAAGACTCACGAGAAATGATTTGGCCGACGTTGGCGTCAAAGCGCCCAAGGCGATCTTCGACCTGCTCACCGAAGAGGTGCAGGAGAAACGGAGAGCGACGCGTCAGCATTGACATTACAGCGCCCTCTCCTCTATTCGCGTAGAGATATGCGCCGGCTAGCGGCATCCCTGGACCATGAAACATTGTCGTCAGCCGCATGTGCTCGAGGCCAAGCGCAAATTCAGCCTGATAGAAGGCTCGTTCAGCATCTCTGCCAGGAATTAGCGGTGCACACCATGAAGGCACCACAGTCGAGAGGCGCTGTGCGATCGGCTCGAAATAGCGCTGCTGCATCGCTCCGTTGAAGAACTCTCGCGCGCCCCGAGCAGCGCGCAATGACCAAATGAGAGGCACCTGGCGTTCCTGACGCTCGATCCGAAACTCACGATCAAGGACTTTTCGAAGCAGCGTGCCATCGTTTCGCGCCGCCGACACGACGGCCAAACTGAATAGCGAGAGGACGAGCGGATAGAGCCGAAGATCCTCCGCGTGCTGCCAGTGTTGTCCAGCAAGTTCTGGCTGTTCTGCGATAACGTCGAAAGCCTCCGCGACCGCGGATGAGAAACGAAGCGAAGAATCGTAGCGAGTAATCGCTGCAATGGCTTCAGCAAAATTGCGGGTCTGCGCTTCCATGTACTCGATCGGTTTCAACAGGTTGGCTGCGTCGTCCTTAGGGAACATCTGCGGGTTCTCTGGACGCTCCTCGATCATCAGCGCGCGTACCTGTAGTGCTCCCTCGGCCAACATGTCTTCTGCTCGCGATGTCGGGGTCGCCAGCTCCTGCCTGATTAGCATGGGGAGACTTGCTACTCGTTGCGATTCGCTCGTTGCCGGCTCGTGCTCGAGGGTTCGGGTTGCAGTGCCCAAAGCCTTAAGAAGCTGTGCTGACGAGAGGCCGGAGTCCTCGAGCCGCTCGAGCCGGAGAGCAAGACGCTGCAGTTCGGTCTCGAGCGGCCTTGTCGCTCGATGGGTCGCGCGCTGGATCACTCGGGCATAGTCAAGTGCGCCCGCTCGTTCGGTGGTGTCATTCAGGCGAACGAACCACTCGTGCTTGGCGGGGTTTCCGCTGTATTCTTTGATGATGATGTGTGGTTGCGCTGAACTCGGCGGAATTACAATGACTCCCCATTTCCCGATGCCGGGTTCGTCGAACCCGACGAAGCTAAACACCGGGACTGGCGCGACGTAGCCCTTTACGAGATCTGTCAGCGAGGCGCTGAAATTGTCGGCCTTGCCGGATTCCCAAGCCGTGACACCGCCCCGAAGAACTCCCGGCTCTGCACCGATGACAATGAAGCCGTGTCCATCCAGACGATCGTCGTCAGTATTGGCGATCGCGGATAGGTCTTTGCAAAATTCGATTTTCTCGGCAGCCGTTGACAGCGCGAGATCTCGCTTAAAGTCCACTTTCCCTCGTTCGGCACGTCCCTCAATGAGGCGGCCTACCAAACTTCTTAAGTCTGCGTCGATTTGCTCTGCCATCGGTCCTCCGCGGCACCATAGCGTATCACCCCTGGTCTGGTGTGACAGGATATGGCCGTGCTCGCATCCAGCGCGGGTACCCCAGTTTTGCTGCTGCGCCTGCCGAGCAAAAGGGGAGTGCGGCGCCTGCTGCGAACCCTGCCCCGTGCGGCACTCCTCGATCTTGCTTCCCGAGTGAGCAGCACAATGTTCGCCACGCGAGTGGTAGCTTCGGAAAGGCGCTCCGGCCAGACGCCGCCTTTCGCCTATCCTACCAGCCGACTTCATCACACACAGTAAATCACTTCTCGCTGCTCAAGATGCACTAGGGCCCCGGCTGGTCCACTCCACGAGTTTCGGAAGCGCGTTCCGCCGTGGGGTAGCTCTCAGCGTGCGTCCGAAAGACTCACAACGTCGCTTCTGAGCTGTTCGGCGGCATACATGGTTCGTACGCCCGCCCACCGCCGATTGCCGTTCACCGTCTTCGCATGGCAGCCACGGGCTTCGAGGCGGGTCTGGATTTCGCGGCTACTGAGCGGGCGCCGGAGCCCTGCATCACGACACCAACCGACGTTGTCCGCCTTGTTGAACTCCGCCCGTGAGATCCACGTCTCGGAATCCAGAACGCAGCATTCGTCAAGGAAACGCCCGAAGAGGTCCATTTCGTTCCGGTAGGCCGCGGTCGACTTCTCAACGGCGTCGCACGTACCCAAGCCGTTGAGCTGCCAAGCGAGGCAGCCAGCAACCGCCCACGCAAGGATCGCTGCGGCGTGTTCCGGTCGTTGGAGCTTGAACTTGAGCTCGCGGTCCTGCTGCTCGGCGGGGATCTGCGCAATAAGTGGAATGCGACGGATACGTGCCCACATACCGTCGTCGTCGTCGCGCAGGGATGGCGCGTCATTGGCGCTCAGGATGAGCGTACAAGCAGGACGAAACTCGACGCTCTCCTCGTACTTCGCGGCGGCTACAATCATGTCGCCACCAGTTATGGCTTTCATGAGTGCAGTGTCCCAACGTCCGCCCGGGCGCACTTCCGAGCTAGTGACCAGCCGAGCACCGGCAAGGCGGACGACGTCGCCGCGGTTGCCACCCGTGCTGGTATGGACCAGCCATGTGTCAGAGGAGGCAGAGACGGCGTAGTCGCCGAGCGCGCCGTGGAGGGCATCGAGAAACGTGCTCTTCGCAGTTCCAGGCGGGCCGTGAAGGAAGAAGAACGCGCGTTCGTGCGACACACCGGTCAGCGCGTACCCCGCAATCTTCTGCATATATTCTCCGAGGCCAGTGTCGCTGCCGACCGCTTGCCAAAGCACACGGTTCCAGAGTTCGCTGTATGCCGTGACATCGTAGGCAACCGGCGTTGTCTTGGTGATGAGATCGTTGCGCGACGGTGCTCGAACGCGACCTGTTCGGAGGTCGAGGGTGCCGTTCTTGCAGTTCAGGAGCCATGGGTCGGAATCGAGCTCGTGAGGCAAGACTGCAACGCCAGGGTCGCTCTCGGCGAGCTTGAGGAATGCCGCGATTCCTGTGGCCTTCTCGGAGCGTGTTGCGTGGGTCACGATTGCCTTGCGTCGTGACTCATCGGCACAACGAGAAGCTTCGCTGTAGAGACTGCGCACGGTGCGCTTCGCCAATTCGACGATCGTTCCACGCTGGTCCCATTGCCAATGGTTTCCATTCCAGACGAGCCACTTTCGGCGTGGTTTGCAGTGCTTCACCCGATCGCCGTAATGGCGGACGAAGAGCTCGGCATTGCCGAGTTCGGTGAGGTAGTGGTCGACGGGCTGGACTGCGCTGCGCGCCTCTTCGGGGAGCAAGCGCAGTACGTCGTCTTGCACCGCAATCATTTCAGACTCATGCAATGCGAGTGCGAGCAGTGGAACCGGCCTCTTCCGCCTGGACCTGCCGGCGCGAAGATGACAGTGCTCGTGTCGAAGTCCTGGCCCGTCGTGTGCTGGTCGCGGTTTGGACATAGGACTGCCCAGACTCCGGGGCGGAGCTGCTTGCCCAACCAACCCGCAGCAAGGAAAGCATTGCCCAGCACGAAAGAGCGCGGATCGACTTCATGGCCGAGGCGCGCGCGAACGCCGTGATTTGGTCGCTGCCCGCGACAAATGGCGCGCAAGATGTCGTGAGGGGCGTTGGCGACCTGAATCTGATGCGGTCCACTCGATAGTTCCGATGCGTAACGCTTTCCGTTCGGATGAACGCTCGGCGGCAAAGCAATGTAGCCGCCAGTGGACTTCACATCGACGCCCTTCATCAGCAGGCCGTTCGCGCTTGGCCCTCTGAACAGAATGTGGATGCCGCCGCCTCCGCTGAACGATTCGACTGTGTCGGGGAGTGCTCCGAACTTGTCCCAAATCAGCCAGCGGTCGCCCCAATTTCGTGGATCGATGTCCAGCGCGAAGATGCCGCCGCACGGGTCGCCGAGGGCAAGCCCGATGTTCGCCGTTGGCCAGGCCGTCCACCAATCGGCGATTTGCTTCAGGTCGGTGGTGGCATCCAAGCATCCATGACCTTTACGTCGGCGCGGGATGAGCGGAACCTTGGTGCACGGTGTGAGAGGGAATATCGGCCATCCGAGCTCGCGTGCGTAGTACAGGGCAGCGCGGCGCATTCGATCGTCTCGATGCGCAATGTTGGGCTCCCGCATTGGGTCCTCCTGTTCGGAGCGGCTCGCAACGCGTCAGCCGCCCTCTCGAACTCGAGAACCAAGCGGTGCTTCCTCGCTCTCGCGGAGGACTCGCGCCGCGAGCTCCAGCGCCCTCGTGGGGGCAAACAGCCCCCCATCCAACACAGCCAGCGCGAGCCGACCGGTTTCGCTCAGCTGAAGGCACGCCCGAGCGAAGGCGACCAGCCGAGCCCCCTCGACGTCCTGCTCACTCGCTGCCACGTCGAGGATCGCCTGTGCCTCGCCGACTAGGACGTCCGCTACGCTGCCGAGCCGGCCCTGTACGGCCGGGCTCGGAGGCCTCCCTTCCGGCCGCATGTTCGGGAGTGCTGCAACTTGCTGGATTGAGGTGCTAGCGGGGTAACTCCCATGGAGGTTCAAGTCCTCTCCTTCGCACAAAGATTGATGATCCGCGGGGTTGCCGGCTAGCGGGTTTTGCTGGCGAGCGGGGTTGGCGTCGGAGCCCGGAAGCCGGTAGCACATCGACGGCTTGCAATGCTCGGTCCGCAGCTCGTCGATTTGGCCGCGCGTAAAGGGCCGTGGTCGAAACCTTGTGGCCGGCGATGTACGCCCCGCCGGTGAGGTGCCCTTGTCCCGCAGGGCCAGTACTGTGCGCATGCCTGAAGTCGTCGGGCTGCGAATGTGGTCAGGTCTGCCGGCGTCAGAACGCCCTTCCGCGCAGTGCTGAGAGGTCCTTTGCGACTGTGGTTTTCTTTACGAGACCAAGTCGTTTCCGGATGGCTGCTATCGAGATGGTGGTCGACGAGCGCGCCTCACACAACGCTGGCGCGGCACTGTTGCTGGAGCTCACCGACACGGCGCGTCAGTTGACGGATGCGTTCTGCACCGAAGCGGTCGAAGACAACCAGGTTTGAGCCGATGCGGAACGTGAAAGGGGCTCCTGCGCCGTTGGAGGCGACGACCGACGAGGAGACGAAGTCC
This sequence comes from Polyangiaceae bacterium, assembly GCA_035273265.1. Lineage (GTDB taxonomy): Bacteria > Myxococcota_A > Polyangia > Polyangiales > Polyangiaceae > PMG-095. Next base: position 17,861 of record DATEPG010000312.1, on the reverse strand, counting down.
CACATTGTCTGTAGGACCGACAAAGCAGTGCCAAGTCCATCCCAGCGGCGCCCGATGCCCCCGAGAAAACCTTCCTGCCGAATCCGACCGCGGCTGGCAGGATTGTGCAATGAACTGACGTGATTGGGCGGATGCGCGGGACTAGTTGCAGGTGGCTACGTTTGCCATGAGCATGCAGCCCGCGTTGCATAGGTGAAACGTGGGTGTCCCGCCGGAACACGTGATCGCCCAGTAGGTAAGGACGTTCGTGATCGTGGTCAGGCAGTAGCCGCCGTCGACGCCCGCTGCGCAGAACATCGAGTCTTTGCTGACCGGGTTGGGGTAAACGTCAGAACACTTGTCGTCGGAGAAGAAGCCGCCGTTGTCGCAGGGTCCCAGCGGGCAGATGTCCTCGCGGCAAGTGTCGACCGGGCCTTGCGGAGTCGTAGGTGCTCCACCCATCGAAGAAGAGCCGCCGCTGGTTCCGGCGCCGCCCGTTGACGGTCGGCCACCTGTCCCGCCGGACTTGCCGCCGGTCCCTGCGCCCCCGGCTCCTGATTTGCCTCCGGTCGCGGCGCCGCCGGCTCCGGAGCTGCCGCCGGTTCCTGCGCTGGAGGTTCCGCCGCTGGACGCACCGCCGGTCGCGGTGCCGCCGTTCGCAGTGGAGCCCGCGGTGGCGGAAATACCACCAGTTCCGGGACTACCGTTGCCGTCGCTGCCGCAACCGACCAAGAGGGCCAACGCAAAACCCGGGGCGATCAATCTCCGCAATTCACTGTCTCCTCGGCGTGAGCCTACACCCAAAACGGGCCATGCACCAGGCACCCGCTCATGGCGCGTAGCACCGTGGCCGCCCGGTCGCAGGGTCATAGGCGCACTCGCCGCAGGGCCCGCAATTCAATTCGGAAACCACGCCCTCACTGCACTCACGGGCGACTCCCATGTAGCAAACACCAGCTGAGCCGGCCCCGCGGCACGCATCTTCGGCGGCCGTCACACAAGCGAATGTCGCGCGGATCGAGTCCCAACCACAGACCGTTGCGCCGACGCAGCGAGTGACTTCCAAAACGTCGTCGCGGCAAACGAGCGCCTTACCGAACGAACAGATTCCGATCTCGCCGACGGCGCCACAGCCAGCTGACTCGGGTTCTTCAACTCCAGCGATCGCCTGAATCCATTCCGAAAGGCGATCGATGCGCAGATAGGTGTCGCGGTGCAAACATGTCGCCGAACCGGTGCTGAGGATCCCCAAGACCGCTGGTTTGCCGAGCTGGTTACGCACGAGCAGCGGTCCGCCGGAGTCACCGAGGCAAGCGCCACTCCGGCCGTCGCCGTCGACCACGAGCGCGCTTTCGCGGACTTCAGTGATGGTCTCGACCGCGTAGCGCGGCTCGGCGGGCAAGAGCCCATGTTCGGCGATGCCGAAGCCGGCGAGTTCGACGCGTTCACCGAGCCATTGTTCGTCGACGGGAGTCGATTCCAGCGCGAACGGCCGCACCGCGTCGCCTTCGACGAGCGCGGGCTCGAAACGAATCAAGGCGGCGTCGAGCTCCGGGTGAGGATCGAGTTCGATCGCGCGCAGCGTCCGCGATCCGTCAGCCAGCCGAAGCTCGATCGCGAGCGGCTCGATTTGCAGGCAGTGGCGCGCGGTCACGAGCCAGCCGGGCCGGATCAGCGCTGCCGTGCAGGAGCTCACCGACAGCCCCGAACCGTCGTACATTCTGACAAGGGCTCGCGTGTCCTCGACACCCAGCGCGAGATAGCTCTCCTCCGCCACGCCGTTGACGAGCGCGTCGCGTTTTGGCCCGGCGCACCGCGCCCCATCACTGCTCGAAGAGCAGCCGAGAGCAGCGACGAGCGCCGGCACAATGGCTAGCAGTGCGACCGGCAAACCTTGCCAACAGCCGAACCTCGAGGCGGGTCTTCCTCGAGGTTCGCGCGGCCTTCCCCCCGCTTGGATCGAAACTAATGCTCGTTGCAATTCATGTACGAGAGGATGTGCTCGTAGTCCTTCGGGTCGCTCGGATTGCCGGAGTGGAAGACACACTTGAACGGCGTTTTGGTGGTAGCCCCCTGCATGGTCGCAATCGACTCACGCAGCCACGTGAACTTGGTATCGATCCTGGACCAAAATTGATACTTGCCCGTCTCGGAGCAGATCGAACCGGCAGAGGGCAACGGGAGCACCACTGATGTGATGCCGTCGAGCATGCCGTCGCGAAGTGCAGCACCGCCAGAATCACCTTTGCACATGCGCATCGTCGGCCCCGTGTCCTGGATCTGCCAAGCTTCGCCAGTCACGCCGTCAATCCCGTGCAAAGTCCCCTGAGGCGGAGGTGTGCGGAGGCGCCAGAAGAGACCGCGTTCCGCGTTGTTTTCCGCTCCCCAGCCATAGATCAATTGACCGTCGGAAACGGTGGGGTTCCGTGTCGCGATCAAGGTCGTTGCCGAGAACTCCGGTTCGGAATTCAGGAGCGGCTGGTTCTGCTTGAGGACGTACACGACGGCGGCGTCGAAATCACCGGAAGTCAGGCCAGCATACTTCGGGTGCGGCATAGCGTAGATATTGAACCATTTGCCGCGCGTCCCGCCCAACCAACCCTCGACGCCATTGCTCTTCCGACGCTTCAGGTAAACCTGATACGCCTGCATCTTGCCGCTGGTGGGATTGGGCAGGCAATGCGCCGCGGTCGTGAAAATGGGCCCCGCGATCCGAACTGCCGAGCAGAAGTCGTACAAGTTGTCCCCGATCTTCCGGGCGAACTGCACCACCGCGGGGCGATCGCCGATCGAACCACCGAAGACTTTTTCGACCTCGGGTCCTGCGGGGTCGAGCTGGCCGATGTTCGCCGGGTCGCTGAGCATCTCGTCGAATTCATCGGCTTTCGAGGTTTCCTGTCGAAAATCGGGATGCTGTGCGGCGAACGCGCGGTAGGCTTCACCGTACTTGCGCGCACCCTCGCAGTCCGTGATCGCGCGGAATCCAGTCGCTTCGGCGAGCTCTGGAAACTGCGCGAGCTCTTCGTTCAGCTTGGGGAAGTTGTAGATCTCGCGTTCGACGACGTGCATGCCGTCTTCGTCGGCGCCGAGGTCTCGTTGGCTGCACAGCGTTTCACCGAGAGAGTTGGTCTCCGCACTCTGTGGTACCTCGGTCATGACTTCCGGGGGCGAGGCGTCGCTCGAGCCGGCGGGCGTACTGCCGCAACCGCTGGCCAGCGCGAGCAACAGGCCCGCCATCAGCGATCGAACCGAGTTACAAATGATCCAGTGTTGGTGATTCATGGGCACAGACCTCCCGCCTCTTGTGCAATGACGATCTCGAAATTCTCAGCGGACATCGCTCTTCTCCAAACATGCTGCGAAGGACGCCTGCTCGCGTTCACAGAAACCATCCTTGATCGCGCCGGTGCCGTCATCCATGCACTCCCAGTGCTCGAAGGGCTCGGACGCGAGGCACGCGTAGAACTGCGACAGCTGCGTACGGCAGACTTCACCCGCGGCCATTTGCCGGCAGGAATCGACGCACTCGGAGGCGCGCCGGCAGCGGAGCTTCCGAACCGGCTCGCACACCTGGTTGCAATCGGGGCCAGCGTGCGCCGCCGGCGCGCCGACGGCCGGCGGCTTTGCACGAGCGACGGCGACCTGTGCAGTTGGATCGTTCTTCAGCTCGCCCTTCGCTGGCGAATCCGCAGCAATGCTCGGAGCCGGCTCGGACTTCGAACAGCCTGCGCCGACGGCCAGGCACAACGCGCAGCTGGTAACCGCGATCAGCCGCGTCATAAGGCCGCCTTTGCGAGCTCACGGATCTTCTCCTCTTGCTCGTTCTTGGCGACGAGCTCGAGACTCTGACGCAGCTCGGGCTGCTTACTGAGCCAGCGTGACATCAGCTCCACGACGCGGTAGCGCACGTGGGGATCCTCGGTCGAGATTGAGCTGCGCAGCGCCTGGACGAGCGCCGGGGCTGGCGGGCGCGCCTGCATGGCGTCGAGCGCCGCCAGGCGGACGGCCTTGACGGAATCGTCGTTCAAGCGGCGGATCAGAATGCCGTCCACCTCGGGCGCGTTCATCAACCGCAACGACCGTACGGCCTCGGCGCGCACCGAATCTCGCGCATCGGTCAGGCGCGGCCGAATCGACTCCAGGGCGCCGACAAAACCGGAATTGGCGATCGCGCGCAGCGCCTCGTTGGTTCGAAGCTCCGTCTTCGTAGCGGCCAGGCGAGTCACCAAGATGCGACCGAGCGCTGCGGCGCGCTCTACCTCGCCGCGCTCGCGAAAGCGCCGGCAGTAGCTGCCAATTCCGTACAGCGCCTGGGTGCCGACGGCCGTGTCGTCGAGCAGCTTCTCGAGCGCTGCGGTTGTTTCGGCCGTGGGCTGCTCGAGCCGGCTCAGGTTAATGAGTGCGCTGGTGCGGATCTTGACGTCCGATGTGGTGGGTTGCACCAGGGCGATTAGCGCCTCGTTGGCCTGAGGCGAGCTGGCGGCGCCAAGTGCGTCGATGAAGTCGTACTTTGCCGGGGAGTTCGCGCGGATCTTGTCGATGGCCTTCGACACCATTTCCGGCTGGCGCCGGAAGGTAGCGCCGAGCGCAACGAACATGCGGGAGTGTTCTTCCCTCTGCGCCACCTGCTCGGGATCGTCGGCCTTCTGGGCGGAATCCTTGGGCGCCGCCTTGGCCGCCTTCTCGAGCCGCGAAACGATCTCGCCGAAGGGCAGACCGTTGATTTTCGCATCGTCGATCACCGCTGGCGACACGCCCGACGGCATCGGCTGGTCCGCGCCGAGGCGCATGCCAGCGGAACGCAACGCGACGAGTTCGGCGTCGGCCACGCTGGCAGGAACGACCGCCCCCGCACGCAGAGACAATGTCATCTTCGTGCGGATTGGCGTCTGCGCACGTTTCAGCTCGAGCTCGTCTTCCGAAGTGATCGCCAACAGCCGGCCGTCGGCGGTCGTCAGTACTTCGCCGCGCGAGGCCGCAATCTCGGGCAGGGCGTCGATGGCCGGCTTGGACTGGCCTTTGGGCAAGAGCAGCGCAAGGTAGCGCTGCTTGCGCTTCTCGAAGCGGTGCGGGTCGCTCGTCTTCTTGTATTCGGCGGAGTACTCGCCGGTGGTGTCGAATTCGCTCGCCGTCCAGGTCTCGTCTGAACCCGCGGGGCGCACGAACTGGAAGGCCGCGCTCACGCTTCGGAAGACGCCGGCCACGAGCGGCTCCACCGCCTGCGGCAGCGTCGCCTCGGTCGTGCGCCCGCTCTTGAGGGTGAACAAAAACGGCTTGGCGAGCTCCGCAGCCATGGTGTCAAACTGCGGCTGACTACCCGGCACGCGGCTCTGGAACTTCCCCTGGGCGATTCGCGCGCGAAACTCCGTGCCTTCCGCGGTGATGCGCACGGGAATTAGCTCGAGCGTCCCGGTCAGATCGAAGTCGAACAGATCGCCCTGCGCTTGAAACGCCACCTTGCTGGTCGAGCTCAGGGCGTATTCGTAGCGCTGCCCGAGAGCAAAGCCCGGCTCGACAGCGGGTCGCGGGGCAGCCGTCGCCGAAGCCGCAGGCTTCGTGGCGTCGGAGGCTGAGTTCGACTCAGCCTCCGCACTGCTACGGCAGCCAATGCTCAGCAGCAGCACTGCCGGAGCAAGCGAGATGAGCCGCATTACTTCGGGCCTGGGCCGGGGTTCGGGTCGTAACAAAAGCCGCTCCCACCGCAGAGCAACCCTGTGCAGCACGGAGGTAGCTCCGAGCCGCAGGCATAACCACCGTAAGTGCATTCCGCCGGCGGGCAGATACCGTTCTTCGGGCACTCACCGGAGCAGCATTCGATGACCGTCCCCGTTACGTCGTCGAAGCCGCAGGTCTGGCCGGGCGCGACGCACGCAGGTGGCGGTTTGGGAGCGCACAAGCCCGACACGCAGTTGAGCCCGGGGCAGCACGGTGGGTTCGGACGACCCGTTTCGGAGCAGTCCTGGTTTTGCTTCGAGCAGCAGAGATCGTCGTAGCCGAAGGATTCGACCTCGCTCTTGTCCACGTTGGCAACGACAGGGGCGCCAGCAGTACCGCCCGTACCGCCGCTGCCGCCTCCGCCGCCGCTGCCGCCTCCACCGCCGAGCCCGGTCTGATCGTCGTCGGGCGTGCCAATCTGATCGGGCACCAACAAGCTAGTCAGGAAGGTGAAGGGCAACGGGGGCTCGGAGCGCCCCATGGCGGCGTTGCCGGTCGCCTTCGGTGCGTTCGACCCGTTGCGGACACTGAAGAGTTGGACGTTGCCCGAACCCTGAATCAGTGGGAACTGCGCGGACCAACCGGTGAACGATACAATCTTCTTACGCCAAGTGCGGCTGAAGAAGAAGAACTTGATCCGCAGCCGGCCATTGACGATGCCCGACAAGACGTCGCTCAGATTCACCTGCGCGCCGTAGTCGTACGCTAGGAAGAACTGATACGACTGAGGTAGACCGAACGGGAAGCTCGGCTTTCCGTTAATCAGATCCGAGACCGCCTGGATTTCGGACGGGATTGGTCGATCATCGGGTGTGGTCGCGAGCGCGAGACCAACACCCGCGTGGATCGGAGCTCCGATGCGCGCAAGCGTGATGCCTCCCTCTATGCCGATGCTGGCCGAAACGCCTGGCACCGAGAACCCAGCGCCCACGAACAAGGTGAGGCCCGCGGACGCCCACGGCTCGACCTGTGCCGAGACCTTCGCGATGTCGTCTACCACGGGCGAAGCCGGATTGGACAGATCACCCCGGGTCTGCAGGATGTTGCTCGGCAGCGATAGGTCCATCGCGTAGCCGCCGTACACGCCGTAGCCCGCTACGACCGCGATCTCGAGCCTCATCGGCACTGGGCCGATGAAGAACTGCGTGTTCAGAATCGTCTGCGATTCGGAGCGCTTGAAGTCGACGAAGGGCGCCTCGATGTGGGCGCCGGTGGCGACTGAATTGAGAGCGTCGGCGATGCCGGTACGAAGCTTCTCGGTGGCTTGACCCAGGCTCGCGATCGCATCCTTGATCCCGAGCACTTCGCCGAACTCGGAGCTCTGGTAGTACTCGACGAAGCGGTTGATCGTCGCCTCTGGAAGCTCGCCTTCAGGGCAAATGCCCGCTAGCGGGAAGCCCTTGGAGGTGATGTTCTCGACGCCGATCTGACTGCACCAATCGGGCGGAAACTTGAAGTTACCGGACTTGATCGCGTTGTACTGCTTGAGCAGCGTTTGCGCGTCCCGGAAGGCCTTCTTCAGGCGATCAGCCGTGTTGAGGAAGCCATCGAGCGACTTATGGCAATCTTGCGCGAGCGTGTAGGCGGCGCCTGCGGACGGATCGTCCGTGTCGAGCTTCGGGATGAACCCGGCGAGATCGAGGATATCGACCCCAGCGACCATCAGCTCGGTTTCGGCGGTGGACAGACGGCAGCGCCGCGCCGCAATGCCGATGCCGGCCCGTAAGATGTCCGCGTCGTAGTCTTGGCCGAGGAACCCGGTCAGGGCGACGTGCGCGGTGATGCCCGCCTTAGCGTGCAGGACAAGGTCGGACTCTCCGAACGGCAGCGCGCCGGGATCTGCCTCGAAGATGAGCTGCGGATCGAAGCTCACCTTGATTGGGCTGCTCCCCCCGCTTTCACCGTGCTTGGTGAGGTTCTTGTCGGCGGGCTCGACCTTGTCAGTGGCCTGCTGCGCGAGGCGACACCAGCTATGGTTGCGCCCCCCGAGCACTGGGGGATCGATGTAAGAAGGAGACGGAGTCGTGTCCGGCGGTTCCGTAAAGAACTTAGTAGGATCGACCGGGTCGGGGGTGTCGATGTCCGAAGGCCCGTTGTCGAAGGTGCTGGTGTAGTCCGTGCCACAGACATCCACCTGGTCGCATTGATTCGCAAACGGGTCGACTTCGCACGACGGTAGGCCACAGCGGACCTTCGATGCGCAGGGCGCGGTCTTTGTTCCGAAGCAGTTCTCGTCGAGCTTGATGTTGCGGCACACGTAGCCCGCGCCTTTCGCGGCCACGCAATCCGCATCCTCGGCGCAAGCCACGGAGTCGTCGACGTTCGTCAGCGGGCACGCCTCCGTCTCCAGGTCGCGCGGGCAAGTGTGGCCCGGGGCGGGCGGATTCGCCGCTGTTCCCTGGTTATTCCCGAGCCCGACCTGGTCATAGTCGTACTGCAGGGTCGCCAGGTCGCCTTCCGGTGGCAGTGGGTACGACCCGCCGTTTTCAGGAACGCAGGACGGGGCCGGTTGGGGGCTCTTCGGGATCGGCGGGCGCGGCGGGGTCTTCGCCCTGGGCGTGGGAGGCAGCTCGCAAACATAGGGCAGCGCCTGCGCACAGTCGTTGTCGAGCCAGCGCCCGTCGGACGGATTGAGTGCGGTGCAGCGCGCCACGGTACCCGGCTTGCTGCTCGCCCAAGAGTTGAAGCGGCCGCCAACCACCGTGCCGGTGGAGCTGCCCTGCCAGAATTGATCGCCGTTGTCGTTTCCTGCACGCGCCCAACGCCACACGCCGGCAGTGGTTCGGCTGTTGGCGCCGATCCAGGTCGGACCAAGCCCCATGCCCTTCAGGGCGGAGCGGAGCAGCTTGTTCTGCTCGTAGGTATCGATGCGCGCCAGCACTAGCCCCTTCGAAGAGCACAACGTAGCCGCCGTGGTCCACGGCTTCGTGGGCGGAGTCTGGCCTGTGCCTTTGCCGCACAGCCAGTAAACGTTGGCTCCCACGACGATCGGCTGGCATTCGGTCGATGGACGGCAGGCGTTGCGGTTGCCGCAGACGCCAGCGTTGTTGCAGGTCGCGGTGGACTGCGCGGGACACGCGGGATCGCCGCAAGGCGTACCGGCGGGCTTGAGCGTGCTCGTGCCGACGCAACCGCAATCGCCCAGGGCGATGTTGTTCGGATCATTGTCGCAACGATCGATGCAGCCCGGGAAAGCGTCGCTGTCGAGGTTGGCCTCAGAGAGCCCGCAATCACAGCTTCCGGGCGTAGTCTTGTCGGGATCGAAGGGACATCCGTCCAAGCAATCGTAGGTGCCGTCCTTGTCGGAGTCGTCTTGGAGCGTGCAGACGTTGCAGTACCGCGCCAGATCTTTGACGTACTGGTCCTGCTGAGCCTGCCCGCTCAGATCCGACCGCAGTGGCACCAGGCTGCGGCACGTCGCCTCCGGCGGTCGCGCAGCCGGAATGATCGCAAGCGGGAAGCGGTAACCGACGTCTGCCTGGGCATCGAGCTCGACGCCTTGGCCTGCAAAGAAGCCGGTGTGCTGCGGGGGGCGATCGCGCAGATAGACTGTCGCGAACGGCGAGATCACGGCCCCGTCGAACTTTACCTCGACGAAAACGTTGTTCGTGCTGAGGTTTGCGATCAGAAGATCGGGTGGCGTGCCATCGAAGACCACCACGTTGGAACGCAGGATGATCGTGTTCGAGGTGTAAATGATGATCGGACCGGTCGACTGATCGAGCTGGATCGTGGCGCCCGTATCGAACTGCAGGTCGCTGACGTAGTACGTGCCCGAACGCAGGTTCATCACCGAGTTCAGACCTGCGCGCAGCAGCCCGTACCGCCCCGGTGCGACATCGACATTCTTCTGGGCGTTGTTGAGCACCACGTCAGTAGGCGTCGTGTTCGGGTAGGTGACAGTCCAGCTCAGGGTCGACGGTGGATCGAAGACCGGAGTCTTGTTCCAGGTGCCGCCGATGACGACGTTGTTGCCGACGGACCGAGTCGCAGCGTAAAGGCTGCCGCGAAGACGAACGCGGTCTCGCAAGGTGGCGGTGCCACGACTCCAGAGATCGCTCAGCAGGGCGTCCGGCTCGGCGCGCGCGCCGCTGCTACCCATTGCGACCACTGGATTTGTGGGTAAAACGTTGGAAGCCGCGCCCAAGACGATGGAATTCGAAGCTTCGAGGACGGGCGCGAAAACCGACATGCCCTTAGGCGCGGAGAGCGTGATGGTCTTCTGGACGACCACCCCCGAGTGGATCCTCGCGACGGGCGAGTCTTGCCTGTCGCCGCCGCCGCTTCCGCAGCCGGCTACGAGCGCGAGCGACGCGAAGGCGAGCGCGGACGAACGAACCACCGTTGACAGAAATCCACTCGAAGCAACCATCGCGAACCCTCCTAGCGCGCAACCTGGTTTTATCCCCGCGCGCTAACGTTCGACGAGATACGTGATTGGATCCCGAGAGTCAAGTCATTGAAAACCCGGACTCACCGAGCGGGTCGAGCGTGACGTCCTGACTCGCTCCGTTGCTCCGTCGCTCCGTTGCTCCAGCTCGTGCTCCGTTGCTCCAGCTCGTGTGAAACACTCCGCTGACAGTATATGGACCGGACGGCAGTATATCGACCGGACGAGTGACGGATGATCATGAAATGAGAAAATGAGAAATGAAGAAATGAGATGAGGGATCAGTTCCGCGACGATCTAGCGACAAGGACATGATAGCTTCCTGAAGTGATGGGCTTGCGAAGCGCTGTTTTTTTGTTGATCGGGGCCAGCGCGATGCTCACGAGCTGCGGAGGGAGCCAAGGCAGCTCGCCGTCTGACCCAACAGGCAACGGCGGAACGAAGTCGAGCGGAGGGTCACCTTCGACAGCGGGCGCAGAAGCCAATTCCAGTGGCGGCGCACCGAAGTCCGGCGACGACGCGAGCGCCGGAGGTTCGGGCGCTGACGACGCGGGAGCCACGGGCAGTCCGGGCGGCGCAGCCACGTCGAGCAGCGGAGACGCAGCGAGGTACGAGGCGTGCAGCGAATACATCCTCGCGTTTTGCGCTCGTAGGGACGCCTGCGGCGGCGGTCTCGCCGAGGCGTCGTGCAATGCCGCGAACCTGCCGTATTGCCCAGACCTTTTGTTCTCCGATGGCTCAACGGTTCGCGTAGACACCGCCCAACGCTGCGCCGAGGCCTGGCGTGATGCTGATTGCGCCGATATCGCTCGCGGCGTGTACCCGAACTGCGGCTTCCAACCAGGCACGATCCAAACCGGCCTTGCGTGCGCGTTCAACACGCAGTGTGAAACGCTGGCGTGCGGCGGGTACGGCGAGGACGACTGCGGCGTCTGCGTTCCAGTCCTGAACAAGGGGGATGTGTGTGGCGGCGCTCAGGGCGTCTGCCCGAGTGGCACTGAGTGCTCTGGAACCTGCCAGCCCGCCATCGCCTTCAACCTGCCGGCTGGCAGCGCCTGCAAAGCCGCCGCGCAGTGCGAAGACGGCTACGTGTGCCGAGCCAGCGCTCAGGGGGGGCAGCAGTGTCAGCCCCTAGTCGAACTCGGCGACCCCTGCGCGGGAAGCTGGGAGTGTCGCGAAGGCCACTGCGACGCCGCCAGCAACCAGTGCACCCCGAGCGCGCCGATCGGCACTTCCTGTTCCGAAGACGGCTGGGGTCACCTGCGCGGTTGCGAAGGCGCGGCCATTTGCGACGCCCGCTCCGAACCTACGGTGTGCGTCGAACGCGTCAGCGCCGGCAAAGCCTGCTGGTTGCGCTCCGGCCTCACCGATCATCAGGGCAATTGCCAAGACGGGCTCGATTGCTCGTGCCTAGACGCCAAGTGCGGTCAGCGCGAATGCCGCTTTCTGCGCCAAGCAGGCGAGCCCTGCAACGACCCGCAAGCCCTATGCGTACGCGGCACCGCCTGTCGCGGCGGAATCTGCGACAGCACGGGCAGCCAGGGCTTGTTCGACGCGGCGTGCAAACCCTGACGCGGCTGCGTGCCAAAGCTCGAAGCGTCCTCAACTCCAGCAAGCCAAAAGGCGCGGCCGCCGCGGCTCCAGACGAACACGAGGCAGCAACCCCCGATTTCGGCGACGGCCGTGACGCCGAAGAGCTGGGCCGCCGATTGGCGCGGGCTCAATCCTTGGCGTTGGTTTCGAGTTCTCGGGCGAGCTTCTTCAGCACCTCTTCGATGGCCCGGAGTTTTGCCGGCGGGACCGTGACAAGCGTCCGCTGCACGGCGGCCTCCACCGTGCCAGCGCGCCGAGCGTTGATTCGTCGGCCCAGCGGACTGAGGGCTAGGGTGGCGCGCCGGCCGTCATCCGGATCTCGTTCGCGGCGCAGCAGTTTGGCGTCTGCCAGCCGTTGCAGTACTCCGGTCAACGAACTCGGGTGAACGTGCATGACGCGCGCCAAATCGCCTGGCGAAATGTTGGGGTTTTGAGCGACGATGCGCAGCACCAGTCGTTGCGGGCCGGTCACTCCCAGCTCTGCCAACATCCGCTTGGAGGTGGACTCCAGCCCGTGCGTCACCGCCCAGAGCAAGCGCATGAAGCTCAGGACTTGGCCGAGAGGGGCGACCTGGACGGCTGCTGTGTCGCGCGTGGGCTTACTGCGCATCGAGGCAATGAGCTTCGACCAGGTTCTGGTCGAGAAGCAACTGCGAGTTTGATGAATCGCAGCTTGTGCCTGCCTGTGCACTATTCGGCGCGCTCGGCGCGCTGGGCAGCCCGCAAGTAGACCTCGGCTATCTTGGATTCATCGAGCATCCCGAGCACGCGTTTTTCGTCCGACACGATCGGTACTTCGCGCAGCTCGTGGGCCAACATCGCCTCGGTGGCAGAGCGCAGATTGTCGTCAGGCGTGACTGAGGTCGGAGACTCGAGCAAGTCTGCGGCCAAGGTCCAGTGCGCGTGAGAGCCATCCTGTGCCAGGACACGCAGCGAGCTCACCTTGACCAGTCCAATCAAGCGATCGTCCTGATCCAACACCGGAAATACTTCTTGCTCGCTGGCACGGCTTGCCAGTCGAAGCAGCTCGGAGGTGGGCGTGTTCCTGAAGACGCAAACGGGCGCCAACGCCAACGCCTGCGACATCAGATCGCGCACGCGGATCGTGCGTAGCACGTCGAGCACGAGTGCGTCACGGTGCGCCGGAGAATCACGCTGCGTCGGCATCTGCGACGAGTAGAGCGCCCGATTGCGTAACGCAACGAAGGCAATGCCCTGCGCTAGCATCAGCGGCACGAGCAGATCGTAGTTTCCGGCGAGCTCGCAGACCAAGACCAAAGCGCTGAGGGGAACATGCGCAATGCCCCCGTAGAAGGTACCCATGCCCACCAGCGCGAACGCGCCCGGCTGCAGGCGCGGATCGTCCGTCAAGAGCTGCGCGGCGCGTCCGAAAGCGCCTCCGAACAGCCCGCCAATGGCAAGTGACGGGGCAAAGTCACCCGCGCTGCCCCCCGAGCCGATAGTCAGCGATGCCGCCAACACCTTGACCAGCGAGAGCGCCAACAAAAGCCCCACCGCAACCCAGCCGCCAGGCCACCCGGGCGAGCCAGAGATCGCCATTTGGACGGCTCCATACCCTCCGCCCAAGAGCCCCAGCCCCTCACCCGGGGCATGCAGATAATTGCCGACGACCACCACTAGAGGCGTGCACAACGCGCCCAGCGCGAGCCCGCCGGCCGCAGGACGCGCCCAATCCGGCAAGGGCAAGCGATCGAAGACCTGATGTACATTGCGGTAAACGCGCACGAACCCGGCAGCGAGCGCGGCTACCAAGATCGCCAGCAGAGCAAACAATGGCAGATGCGCGGGTATGAATGGGAAGCGGGGCACACGCGCGAACAGCGTGCTCTCACCGAAGATCGAGATGATCACGGAATAGGAGACGACGCTGGCCAGGACCGACGGAATCAGCGCTTCGGATTCGAAGCCGTCTTTGTACAGCACCTCGACCGCCAACAGAGCGGAGCCGAGCGGGCAACGAAACACCGCCGACATGCCCGCGGCCACTCCCGCCACCATCAACGTGCGTCGTTCCCGCGGCGAGGCATGAAGCCAGCGACCCACCAGGCCGCCGAGCGCGCCTCCGATCTGCATGGTCGGGCCCTCGCGCCCGCCGGCCCCGCCAGTGCCGAGCGTGCACATGGACGCGAGCGCCTTGACCCAAATCACGCGTCCCCGGATGAACCCTCCTCGATGGTGGAAGGCCTCGATCATGGCGTCTCCGCCGCCTCCGCGCACCTCTGGCGCGAGACGTGAGATGAGCCCGCAAGCGAGCCCGCCCAGCGCCGGCAGCACGAGCAGCAGCCAGGGACGGAAAGTGTGTGCGCCCTCGCTGGCGGCAAATGTCTCGCCGTCCGCCCGAAGCGGAACGTAGCCCGCGAGCTCCTCGAGCACGCCTCGCTGAGAGTACTCGAAGCCGGCGAACATCGCAGCACCGGCCAGGCCAGCGGCCAGACCGAGCAACACGCCGTCGAACAGGCTGCGGCCCACCACTCCGAGCTCGAGGCGCTCAGCTTGCTTGAGCAGCAGGCGGGGGATCGCTCGGTGGCGAATCTTCGCGAATCGGCGAAACAGCAGTCCGAACCCGGTCGAGGTTGGCATTTGCAGCGCGTTCAGTCGTAGGCCGATAGGGGCGGCGCAGCAAGCAGATCGCGCGGTCCATCGTAACTAGTTTCAGGTCAAACGATTACGACTTCGCAACGACACAATCGGGCATCTGTTGGCGTATCTCGCCTCGAGTCCCCGTTGCCACACGAGCGACTATCTCGACGAATCGAGCGGTCAGAGGGACAGCATCGCTGCCTCGGTGCGGCTCAGCTCATTGGCATTCGCGCACGGCTTGAATCGGGTCGTGAGTCGTGAGCGCTTCAGGAACCTGCCTTGCCCCCGAACGACTCACGCGCTGGTCGACGAAAACCTCGACTTATAGCCCCGCTTCGTTTGCGGGGCCGTAATTTTAGCAAAAAAGGCGCCGCACCGTCTCTTGCCGTTCGCGGGTGCAGTCCTCGTGCGCGCGCCCGGTTAGGAGACGAACGTCTCGACAATGGGCCGCGCCCGTGCAAACTTACCGGCGTCACCAAGGGTGCAGCGATTTCCGCTGCAGGATCAGGATGGTCGGGCCGCCATCTCACCCGGCGCATGCGCCGGTGGGAGCGTCATTGTCCACCATGAGTAGCCCGAACCGAGACATCCTATCGGCACGTCCGCCAGAGGCTTGGGATCCTCTGCTTCGTGCGGCACGCTTTGCTCGCCGCCCGCTCGAACGTTTCCTGAGAGTAGAAGCTGCGAGCGGCATCTTGCTGCTGATTGCTGCGGCGATCGCGCTGGTCTGGGCTAACTCGCCGTGGGCGGGGGGCTATGCCAGCTTCTGGCACACGCCGCTTGGAGTCCGGGTCGGTGCGTTTGCCTTCGAGCGCTCGCTCGAATGGTTCGTCAACGACGTTCTGATGGTGATCTTCTTTTTCGTCGTTGGCTTGGAGATCCGCCGCGAGATACACGTGGGTGAATTGTCCGAATGGCGACGAGCCGCGCTCCCCGCAGCGGCCGCGCTCGGCGGAATGCTCGCTCCAGCCGCGCTTTACCTGCTCGTCGCCGGCGGGGCTGCGACCAGGTCTGGCTGGGGCGTTCCAATGGCCACTGATATCGCCTTCGCGGTCGGTATTCTCGCGTTACTCGGTAAGCGCGTGCCGCCAGCACTGCGCGTGCTCCTGCTCGCGCTCGCCGTCATCGACGACCTGGGCGCGATCGTGATCATCGCGCTCTTCTACTCTTCGGGAGTTGCCCTCTCCGGGTGCCTCCTCGCCGCACTCGGTCTCGGATCGATCTTCTTGATGCAGCGCCTGGGAGTTCGCGCCAAGCTTGCCTACGTTGCTGCGGGCGTCGTGGTTTGGGCGGGGATCTACAACGCGGGAGTTCATCCTACGATCGCCGGCGTGATCGTCGGCTTGGTCACCCCGGTTCGCGCCTGGCTAGGGCCGGAGGGCTTTGCGCTGAGCGTGCGCCACGAGCTAGAGGCGTTGGCAAAACATTCCGCCCGCGCCATCTCGTCGCACGAACTCGCCCACGCAATCCGCAAGGTAAACCGAGCAAGTCGCGAGGCGATGTCACCTGCGGAGAGTCTAATCGAGACGCTTCATCCGTTGGTCGCCTTCGGCATCATGCCTCTCTTTGCCCTCGCCAATGCGGGAGTCTCGGTCTCGGGTGGCTCCATGGAGGCAGCGTCCTGGACTATTCTGTCTGGCGTTGCCCTTGGCCTGGTGCTCGGTAAACCGCTCGGCGTGCTGCTCGCGAGCTGGCTGATGTTGAGATTGCGAATTGGCACTCTTCCTACCGGCGTGGGCGCCTCGCATCTGGTTATCCTTGGATTGGTGGCTGGCGTCGGGTTCACGATGGCGCTGTTCGTTTCACAGCTGGCGTTTTCGAACGTAGCCTTTCTGTCTGCCGCCAAATTGGGCGTGCTGGTGGCCAGCGGCGGCGCAGCTGTGCTCGCGCTCGTGGGCGGACGACTATTGCTACCGCCGGTACCCGACTCCGGCGCCGCAACGACCGCCGACGAAGCGGAACGGTCAACGGAGATCTGAAGCCGGCTGTGGCCGGACCAGGCCCATTCAGCCGACGTCGAACGATTGTGCGACGGAATGGGTCGGACTCAGACATTGCCCCACCGATGCCGCGCGCGCAGCTCCGTATTTTCAGGAATCGCGCGGTCCTGGACAGAGCGAGGGTTGCGGTATTGGCCGCATCTTCATCTCGGGCGGTACCGTCTGCACAACACTGGATCGGAAGTCGAAGCACGCCATGAACCGACCGCGAACCTGGATCACCAACGCAAGCTGCGCTTTCGCAGTCGCCGCCTGTAGCACCGCGCCGAACGCCCCCGGGGGCAATCTTTCCAACAATGGAGGAAGCGTCTCGGGCACAGGGGGCCGGCTGACGGGCACTGGGGGCAGTGTGACGGGTAGCGGGGGTAGTGTGACGGGCAGCGGAGGCAACGCCGCTGCTGGAGGTCCCGGTCAATCCAATGGCGGTACGCCTGCGACCGGGGATGCTGGCGGCAGCGCAGGAGGATCCCCTTCAGTGGCCGGGGCGCTCGGAGCGGCGAGCGGAGCCACCTCCGGCGGCAGCACGGGAACCGCCGGCTCGGGCGCGGCGGGAGGGCCACCGGCATCGAACGTGCTCATCACTTCCGCCGCCGGCGCATACTGGAAAACCGCAACCTGGACGGAAGGCGCGGGTACCGCCACCGTGACGGTCAGTGCTACCAACTCTTACCAAACCTGGGACGGCTTTGGCGGGGCATTCAATGAGCTTGGTTGGAGCTACCTGACCACCAAGGCGCTGCAAGACCAAGCCATCCAGTTGCTCTTCGGCAATGATGGCTGCCGGTTTGCGTGGGGACGCATTCCCATGGGCGCGAGTGATTACGCCATGGATCGCTACACGCTGAACGAGACCGCGGGCGATAACGAGATGACCAAGTTCTCGATCGAGCGCGACAAGCAGAAGCTGATCCCGTACATCAAGGCTGCGCAGGCCGTGAAGCCCGACCTGCGCTTCTGGGCGAGTCCGTGGACTTCTCCAACCTGGATGAAGTCGAGCCCGTACCAAACTCCTGGTAACCCAGTGAACGCCTTCGACGGCGGTACGATGAAGAGCGACGACGCGACGCTGAAGGCGCTCGCTCTGTACTTCGTCAAGTTCATCAAGGCCTATGCCGAGCAAGGCCTCAAGATCGACTACGTTGCCCCGCAAAACGAGCCCAACTACTCGCAAAACTACCCATCGGAGATTTGGTCGGCCAGCACTTTCACCACCTTCATCGGCAAGCATTTGGGTCCGGCCTTGGCCAGCGCGGACCCCACGGCGCAAATCATGCTCGGCACGATGTCCAACAACGGCAGCGGTGCGGACGTAGCCGTCGCCAATGCCGTCTTGGCGGATGCGACGGCCAAGGGCTTCACCAAAGTCATGGGCGTCCAGTGGGGCATGTCGGACGCGAACCAAGTCAGCAACTTGCAGAGCAAGGGCCCGGGCATACCGATCTGGCTTTCTGAGCACAAGTGCGGCGGCTCTCCGGGTTTGAACGTTGCTGCCGCGCCCAATGACTTGAACTACGCCAAGGAAAGCTGGGGCTACATTCGAGACGCGATCAAGCGGGGGCTGACCGCGTACAACTCTTGGAACA
>DATEPG010000311.1:0-6907 GCA_035273265.1 Polyangiaceae bacterium | reverse complement strand
CTTTTTACCCTCCTGGGTGACGACCTCTGGCACCACGCCGAAGAAGGGCAGACCAGTGGAGCCGGGCTTGGTGGAGTGCGCGCCGGGTAGGGTCGTGAGCATGATCGCGCCGGTTTCGGTTTGCCACCAGGTATCGACGATCGGGCAACGGTTCTTGCCGACGTGTTCGCGGTACCACATCCACGCTTCGGGGTTGATCGGCTCACCCACGCTGCCGAGCAGGCGCAAACTCGATAGATCGGACTTGGCGGGCCAGTCATTGCCAGCGCGAATGAAGGCGCGGATCGCGGTGGGCGCGGTGTACAGCACGCTGACCTTGTGTTTTTCGATCAGTTGCCAGAAGCGGCCCCAATCCGGCTGATTGGGCGCTCCTTCGTAGAGTAGACAGGTCGCGCCGTTCGAAAGCGGCCCGTACACGAGGTAGCTATGACCGGTGATCCAACCGACGTCCGCGGTGCACCAATAGACGTCGTTGTCTTTCAGATCGAAGACGTATTTGCTGGTGAGGTGCGTGCCCGCGAGATAGCCGGCGGTGGTGTGCAGCACGCCCTTGGGCTTGCCCGTGGAACCCGAGGTGTACAGGATGAACAGCGGGTGCTCGGCGTCCACCACCTCTGCGCTGCCTCGAGCCGGGTCGGCGGCAGCTACCGCTTCGTACCAATCGATGTCGCGACCGGGCGTGAGCGTGGTTTGCGCCTTCGCGCCGAGGCGCGCGTAGACCACCACTTTTTCGACTGACTTCGTGCCCTCCACGGCGCGATCGACGGTGGCCTTGAGCGGCACCACGTTCCCGCGGCGCAACGCGCCATCTTGGGTGAGCACGACCTTGGCGCCGCAATCGTTGATTCGATCGCGCAGTGACTCCGCAGCAAAGCCGCCGAATACGACGGTGTGCGGCGCTCCGATGCGCGCGCAGGCCAGCATGCCGACGACGACCTCCGGCACCATGCCCATGTAGATCGCTACTCGGTCGCCCTTTTGCACGCCGAGGTTTCGCAACACTGCGGCGAACGCCACCACTTTCTGGTGCAGCTCGGCGTAGGTCCAGGTGATCGACTCGCCCGGTTCGCTTTCCCAAATGATGGCAGCCTTGTCTTTGTTGGCTGTCTGCAGGTGGCGATCGAGGCAGCTTTCACTGGCGTTGAGCTCGGCGCCGACGAACCACTTGGAGTGCGGGAGTTGCCACTCACAGAGTGCCGACCAGGGCTTCCTGAACACGAGGTCTGCGGTCTCACGCTGCCAAAAAGTTTCGGGCGACTCGATGCTCTCTTTGTACAGCTCGTCATACTTTTCCCGCGACGCGATACGTGCGCCTTGCACGAACTCGGTGCTTGGCGAAAACGTACGATTTTCCACGGAGTACGATTCGATGGCGTTGTTCTCGGTCATCGCTGCCTCTAATTCTCCCACTGACGGCTGTTGCTCGAACCCTGCTCGAATCGGGAGCGTGGGCCAGGATGCTGGCCGAGTAAAGAGCTTCTCGGCACAGGCGATCTTTGCAGTAGTCTAGCTCGAGCCGAGTGGAGCGTTACCAGAGGCTATAGCCGCCGTGGATGGCGAGGCCGAATAGGGGCAGCGTGTTGGTGTTGGGGAAAGCCTTGCTGGCAGCCTCGATGTTCTGATCGTTCAAGCGAGTGGCACCGTCGATTAATGCGACCACTTCCGCGCCGAGCAAGAAATGGCCGAGGCTCCATTGCGCGCCGAGCTCGAGCAAGAAATACGGGTCGAAGCCGCTCGTGCGGCCGCCCGTGAGGCTCGGGACCGTGGCCACCGGGTCGAGGATCAGCTGGTGGTAGACGGCTCCGGCGCCGATGGCCGAGGTAAAGCGCAGCGTTTTACCGGTGGTCATCAGCCGCAAGTTGGGGCCGAAGCGCAGCGCGTTCAGTGAGTAGGCACGCGGAACCGAGGTGTCGTCGTTGCTCGTGGCGTTTTTGACGGTGAGCTTGCCGTAGTCGAGCATGAATTCTGCGGCCACGGGCGCCAACAGGCGATAGCCGGCGCGCAGGCCGATGGTGCCCATGGTGCTACCCGACCGCGTTCCGTTCAGCTGCAGCGGCTGCTGCCCGAGCCCCATCAGACCGAGTGTGAGCAGGCCATAGTAGCCGCGTGGAACGCGAGGGGGTGGGGGGGCCGGCATGCCGCCAGGCTTTTCGGCGGGCACTTCTGCCGCAGCGCCGTCGATGCGCGGACCGAGGTCGGCGCGCACCTCCAGCGTTTTGCCGAGCCCGACGCTCACGCTGCTTTCGAAGCTCTCGTAGCCTTCGCGAAAGACTTGGATCAGATGCTCGGTGTCCGGTTTGACGCCACCATGCCATTCGCGGAACGCGCGCGTCGTCCCGTCGATGGCGATGGCTGCGCGCGGATCACTGGCGATCACGCTCAGAAAGCCATCGGTGGCCTTCAACTTCAACTCGATCGGCAGCTGCTTTTGCCCGGATGCGACCCTCACCACCCGCAACAAGCGCGCGTAGCCGGGCAGGTCGGCGATCAGCGTATGCTCGCCCACGTTCACGTCCACGCCGGTGCGAAGCTCGCTGGGGGGCACGGCGCGACCGTCGATCGTGACCTTCGCTTCACTCGGTTCGACATGGACCACGATTGAACCCACCAGGCCGCGGAGTTCGTGGATGGCTTCAGTGACGGCTTTGGTTTCACCTTCGCTGAGCTCAGTGCCATGCGCTCGGAGCAGCTCTTCCAGGGTGGCCGCCGCTTCGCGATAGCGAAAGAGCGCCTTCTGACAGAGCGCGACGTTCTGCAGTGAGCTTGGGCCGGGTTTGGCAGCATACGCGGCTTCGAACTCGGCCAGCGCACCGGGGTAGTTGGTGTCCTGGTAGAGCTTGATGCCGAGCTTGAAATGGCGCCGGGCTTCGGCGGTCGCTTCAGCGCCGGGCGCTGAGCTCGAATTCGGACTCGCAGGTTCGCGATCCGCGGCGGGGGCGGCGTGTACCGATCGAGGAACGACCCCCAGCAGGCACGCGACCGAGAGAGCCGGGATGGCGCGGAGGCGCATCGCTTCTCGCTATCACGTTTTATGGTTCTTTGGTGCTGAGCGTCAGGCCGGAGGCGACGTGTGCGCTGGGCTTGGCCGCTGCGGGCGAGCGCGGAGCCTTGGTACTCGGCGCGCGCGCGGGGGGAGTCGAAGCCACGGCCGCGGCGCTGCTCACCGGCAAAACGACGGGTGCGAGCGCAGCGCTGCTGGCAGTGCTGGTGGTTGTGATTGGCGCTGGCCGGGTTGCTTCTTGCTTGACCGTGTCCGAGTCGGAGCCGCGCGCTACTAGAAAGGCCGTCAACGTGAAGCCGGTCAAGGTCGCCAGGATCCCTGCCACCCAGGTGCCGTAGCGTTTGCGTCCGCGCTGCAGCGCGGATTGAGAGTTCGAGGGCGGCGTGGCCCAGGCCGAGCCATCCTGCGCGACCGTGCCCTCCAGCGAGTTGAGCGCGGTCAGGAATTCTCGAGCCGTTTGAAAACGCCGATCGCGTTCGCGCTCGAGGGCGCGGCTGATCAAGGCGGCCACCGCGGCCGGTACCCCGGGCGCCAGCGTGCGCACGTCGACGGCATCCTGGGTGCAGATCGCGATCAGTACGGCTTCGTAAGTGGGCGCGACGTGCGGCGGCTTGCCCGCGAGCATCTCGAACAAGATCGCGCCGACGCTGAACAAGTCCGTGCGACCATCGATGTCGGCGAACGACTGAGCTTGCTCCGGCGACATGTAGAACGCGGTGCCAAGGACCGTCCCGCGGCGGGTGAGGGTGTCCGCGGCACGCACACCTGCTACTTTCGAGATCCCGAAGTCCACGACCTTCACGAAGGAAGGATCGTCGTCGCGAGCGCACAAGAAAACGTTGTCGGGCTTGAGATCGCGGTGAACGATGCCAGCCTCGTGCGCGCAGAGCAGCGCGCGCAGTACCTGACTCACGATTCGCAACGCAGCCGCGACGCTCAAGCGGCCTTCGCGCCGCAGCCGCGCTCGCAGATCTTCACCGCTCAAAAGCTCCATGACCAGGAACGGCAGTCCGCTGTCTGTCACGCCGGAGTCGAAGATTTGAACGATGTGCGCGCTCTCGGCCATTCCGGCCGCCTCAGCCTCACGCTGAAAGCGCAGACAAGCCTCGCGATCGCGGGCCGCCTCTTGGCCCAAGAACTTGAGCGCGACGCGTTTACCGATGACCAGATTCGCGGCCTGAAAGACCGCACCCATGCCGCCTTTGCCGATCAGGCGGTCGACTCGGTACTTACCGGCGACCGTGGTTCCGACAAGCGCGCTCAGCTCGCTTTCGGTCTCCTGTTCCAGGCTCGGCATGACCGCGACGTCTCCCGCGTGCGCCCCATGACGCACGCGGATCAGCGTAGCATGCCGACTCGGGCAATGGCGACCGCCAAGGGCCGCGCTCGCGCTCTCCCGAAGATCAGGCGAGCGCGGACCGCGACAGACTGCTCAGCGGGCGACTTTGTGGAGCGCAGCTTGGATGCGCGAGGTCGTGCGCGAGGCATTTCGTGCGTGCACGACGCCCTTGCTCACGGCCTTGGCCAGCGCGATCGAAGCGGCGGCGACCGGGGCCTTGGCAGCCTCGATGTTGCCGGCAGCGATTGCAGCGCGTGCCTTCTTGACGGCAGTGCGGAGCGAGCTGCGCACGGCTTGGTTGCGCTCGGCGCGTACTAGGCGCTGACGATTACGTTTTTCTGCAGACGGGTGATTGGCCATCGCCTTTAATCCTCGAGAGTATGCGAGTCTGACGCGGGTGCGTCAGGCCTTCGGCTTGCGCGCGTCGGGCGCTTTGGGGTCGTAACCCTCTTGATGAACCGGGAATTTGGGCGTTTGGCTGCCCTTGTTGTTGGCGCCTTGGCTGCGCGCTCGGATATACCGACGACGTTCAGTCTGCCGAGTAGAAGAAACCATCAGAATACCTTCAAAAAGGGCCCGGTAGGGCTCGAGGGGCCGGGACTATGAGGGAAGCTTTTGGGCTTGTCAACGCGCTCTCCGGCTTTCCGGGCCGAGAACTTGATTTTCTTCTGAAATTTTGTTCAGGCAAGCGCTATTCAGGGCGGACCGTGGCGTTGACACTGAAATTCGAGGCGGCGAAGGGCTGAACTCGCGCTCGGCTGAGCTGCGCTTCGATGCAGGCGGCGGAGGATTTGCCGGCCGCCGCCCCGCTGACGGTGACGTGTTGCACGCGGCCGTCCGAGCCGAAGACGACCACGGCGCTCGACGGAGCGTCATCCCCAGCCACGCAATGGCGTGCGCCGCTCATCACCGAGCCGAGCGCGGCTTGGACAGCGCCGGTCGAGGGCTTGGCGGGCAGCTCGCCGCTGCGGCTATCCGCAGGACGCAGTGTCGGGTCGGGCGGCAAGGATTGATCGGTGCCGGCTGCCAGCGCAGCGGCTTGCCCGTCCTTGAGCACGGTCTTGCTGGCTTTGGCGGGCGCGCTGGCGATCTTGGCTGGCGCGGACTCTGCCGTTGGCGCGGCTTCTCCCGGCAGCGTATTCGGATCGACGCCGCGTGGCGCGTCCGGTTCGACGGCTCGGGCGGGGGCGGCAGCAACCCCACTCGGTGCGAGCGCGATGGGCGCACTCGGAACGACGGGCGTGGTCACCAGAGGCGCCGGCTCTGGGCGCTGGAACCAAAACAATGCCGCAGCGGCCAGCGCCAACGCGGGCAACGCGAACGCGACTTTGGGCCAATGACTCGACGCGACGGGCGAGGAAGCCTCGCGTGCCACGCCGACTGCTGCGACTCGATTGACGCTGGCAGCTGCGGGCGGCGCGGCGCCTGGCGCAGGATTTTTTCGCTGCTGTGCCGCGAGCGCTAGGCTCTCTCGCGCCATCTGGCGTTCATTGGCTTGCTTCTTTTCGACGCTACGCCGCGCGAGATCCGCCAGGCTCTGGGTGCGCACGCCGGAGTTCGTCAAGGGCGTCGCAGTGGCCGAGGCTGAACTCGGTTCGTCCGCTTCACTGGGCAGCGGTGCCGCGAGCAGCAACGCATCCGTGGAGCCGCGGACGCTGTTCGTTAGGCGCTCCTCGACGGCGCGCGCGTCGCGCTCCCAGTCGCGCTCGGGAAACGGGAACGCGCTCAGCGTGGCCTCCGCGCTCGAGCCGAGGTCCGAAGAAGATCGGCGATCGTTCACGCGGCGCCCTCTTCGCCCTTGGGCGCAAAGCCGCGCTCGACCAAGAACACTTTGAGCTTCTTCCGTGCTTCGTGAACCCGCCAGGCAACCGTGCCTTCCGGGCAGCCGAGCACCTCGCCGGCCTGAGCGTGACTCAAGCCGTCGACTCCGACCAAGATCAGGGTCGTGCGCAGCGTGTCGCTCAGTGCGTCCATGCCTTCACACAGGACTCGCCCGAGTTCGCGGTTCTCACTGTCACCGAGCGGATTGGCGCTGCCCGCGCGGGTTTCGACGAGCACGCCCTCCAAGCGCGGGTCTTCGGTCGATACCGACTTGCGGTTGGGCTTGCGCGCCCGAATCACGTTCAAGGACAGGTTGACGGCGATGCGATAGATCCAAGTGAAGGCCTCGCTGCGACCGTCGAAGCGATCGAGCGCGCCATAGGCTCGCACGAAGGTTTCTTGGGTGGCGTCTTCGGCCTCGGCCGCGTCGCGCAGCAAATGCAAGGCGAGCCGGTAGATGCGGCGCTGATGTCGGCGCATGAGCGTGCCGAACGCCTCGCTCTCCCCCGCTCGGGCGGCGTCAACCAGTTCGCGATCCGTTCGCTTGGACATCGCTGAGCGCACGCTGATGCGCGCGGAAACCTCGTGGGTGTGCGGCCTGGGTCCAAGATAGAGTAGCACTACCCGGTCAGACAACAGCCCCCGCGCGAAGCTTGGCTCCAAGCTTCGCGCGTCGCGGTTGAAAAACCGGCAGCCGTTTCCGCTATTGTCGGAAAGTGCTGCAATTTCAAGTAATTGAGGGCCAG
>DATEPG010000310.1:0-7062 GCA_035273265.1 Polyangiaceae bacterium | reverse complement strand
GAGCTGTCACTCAGCAGCGAGCACTATTTCGACGAAGTGGTCTTTCAACGACTGCTGACCGGTGAAGGCTTGCCCTACCCCGGTGGCAAAGCGGTGCTGCTCGAGTTCTACCAGATCGATTTTCCGCCGATGATCCAGCATCGGCTGTTCGATCTGCGGACGCGAGGACTTTTACCGGTGATCGCCCATCCGGAACGCTACCAATGCCTGTGGCGCTCAGCAGAAATTCTGGAAAAAATGGTCGACGCGGGTTCCGCCGCGTTGCTCGACGTTGCGGCTCTGGTCGGCAAATACGGGAGAAAAACCCAAGATTGCGCCGAGCTGTTGCTCGAGCGCGGGCTGTACCACGCCGCCTGCAGCGACGCGCATCGTCCGTCGGACGTGGCTGAGGTCGCGCGCGGCATCGAGCGCTTGCGCGAGCTGTATGGGTCGGAAGAAGTCACTTTCCTGCTTCGCGAAGGGCCCGAGCAGCTACTCGCCGGTGTCCTCCCGGAGTAAGCCGCAGGCCCGGAATTTGTCCACCTGACGCGCTGCCTGCTAAGCGAAGCGCTGATGCCGAGATCCATGCGCAGTTCGCGGAGCCTGGCCGGCATCTTGCTGGCCGCGACGGTGTTTTTCGCCCAAAGTGCCACCGCACGCGTGGGCGGCGACTCCGAATACAGCAAGGCGCAGACCTACAGCGGCGCCCTTCGCTACCTGCGGGTCGATCTCGGCTACGAAGTCGTCGAGCGGGACCCGGACGCAGCCTACTTGATTTTCCGCTATCAGCTGCCCGGACAAAATAAAGGCAATGCCACCGGGACGGTCGAAATCGTCGACACGGACGGCCACGTCAAATTATTCGTCCAAATCCCGAGCATGCCCGAATATCACGAGCGCGTGCTGCGCGACGGCTTGGTTCGGAAGCTCCATGACGAGTACGGAGTCCCCCCGCGCAAACCGCCGCCCCCTGCCCCGCCCCCAAAAAAGCCGGAAGCCGACGCTGGCGCGGATTGAACGATTGAAGCCAGAGGTGGGCCGGGGATAGATGGAGACTCCAAGGAATGGAGTCTTCAGAGCAAGGGCTGCCGGCCCAGATCGGCCGTTACAAGATCGAGCGTTTGCTGGGTCGTGGTGCCATGGGTCGCGTGCTCTTGGCGCACGATCCCGTGCTCGACCGCAGCGTGGCGATCAAGCTGCTGCGCGACGACCTGAACATTCCGCCCGAACAGCACGACACGCTTTTGCATCGCATGCGCCAAGAGGCGCGCGCGTCGGCGCGCGTCAGTCACCCGAACATCGTGGCCCTGCACGACATGGGCGAAGATCCGGAACTCGGACTGTGCTTGGTCTTCGAATACGCGGAGGGTTTGACGCTCAAAGAGCGCCTCGTGAAAGGACCGCTCGGACCGGAAGCTGCCGCCAAGCTCGCACGTGAAGTCGGCGACGCGCTGACGACGGCGCACTCTGCCGGGGTCTTACATCGCGACATCAAGCCCGAGAACATCATCTTGACGCCCACCGGCGCGAAAGTCGCAGACTTTGGCATCGCGCGCGTGCCCGATTCCACGCTCACCCGTGACGGCGGACTACTCGGCACCCCCGCTTACAGCGCGCCCGAGTGCATCGCATCCGGCAAGTTCTCCCCGCTCAGCGACCAATTCTCGCTGGCCGCGACTTTGTACGAAGCCGTCAGCGGCCAGCGCGCGTTCCCCGGTGAAGATGCAATCGCAGTTGCCACTCGCATCACCACCGACGATCCGCCGCCCGTCGCGGCCTACGCCGGCCTCGATCCGCACGTGGACGCCGTCTTGTCGCGCGGCCTAGCGAAGATTCCGAGCGCGCGCTTCGAAGACTCGCGCGCCTTCGGTAAGGCACTGGCTGAAGCACTCTGGCAGAGCCCGCGCATGCAACTGCTCACCATCCCGGACGCACGCCACCGAAATAGCGCGCCCTCCGCGCATGAAACCCGGACCACGCGCCTCGTCCTGGGTGGTGCAGCGGTCGGCGCACTGCTCGGAATCGCCGGTTTTCAGCTGAGCGTCGGGCTGCGCGAGCCGGAGCATCCGCCGGAGGGCCGCGCGGAACAGGTCCAAATCCAGCGCCCGCGCAAGGCCGACACTCCGTTGCCCGCCGAACCCACGCTGAAAAAACCGAAGCCTATCCGCAAAGAGACCGTGCGTGACGCGGGCGCTAGCAAAACGGCGCGCGCGCCCTCCTCCGATGCCAGCGCACCCATCACCAGCGATGCCGGCAACGGGCAGGTCGTTCCGCAGTGAGGCGCGGCACGCGGCTGGCCCTCGGCGAACGCCTCGTGCTGAGCGTCGTCTTGGCGTCAGTCGCAACCTTGGCCGCACCGCCGGAGACGCACGCGGGCAGCGCAGCGAGCGCGGTGTTACTGCCCTGGCCGAGCGGGCCGAGCGCGTCCGAGACCGCGCTCAGCGGCGGGCTGGCGGTGCTCCGCGCACGCGGCTCGCTGATGATCCGAGTACCCGCGTCGGAGTTCGTGATGGGCTCGACCTCCGAGGAGATCATCGATTCCACGGTGCTGTGCCAGCGCGAACCGCTGGGCGCGAGCTGCGACGAGCGCAGTTTTGCCGACGAAATGCTGGCGCATCGCGTGCGCTTGTCGGCCTTTTTCTTGGATCGCCGAGAGGTCACCGTGGCCGAATTCGAAGCCTGCGTGCGCGTGGGTCGCTGCAAGCCGCCGCCCTTCGACCGCGGCGCACGGCGCTTCAAACAACCCAACTATCCGGTGAGCCTGGTCACCTGGGACGACGCGCAAGCGTTCTGTGCATTTCGCGGAGCGCGCCTGGCAACGGAAGCGGAGTTCGAGCGCGCGGCGCGCGGACCATCGGGTCGTCGCTTTCCCTGGGGTCAGTCGCCCAATACCCGCCTGGCCAATCACGGTCGCCTGGGCATCGACCTGACCGACGACCGCGACGGTTTCAGCGAACTTTCACCGGTCGGTTCGTTCGAAGCGGGTCGCACCCCGGACGGCTTTTTGGATTTGGCAGGCAACGTCGCCGAGTGGGTTCAGGATCGCTACGCAACGCAATACCCCGACTCGGAACAAGACGACCCACAAGGCCCCGACGCCACGCAAGCCACCAGCGCGCGGGTCGTACGCGGTGGAAGCTACGAATCGCCCATGGCATGGCTACGTGGAGCCGCGCGCGGCGCCTACTTGCCGAGCGAGCGACGACCCTCGCTCGGCTTCCGTTGCGCTCGTTCGCAGCAACGGGCAAGCGCAAGCGAGAGGCAAACTCAAACTCATGAGCTTCGATAAACCACTCGACATTCCCAAGCCGAAATTACGCTTGCCGATTCACGACGCAACGCAGTTCGTGCTCGTGCGCCCGCACTATCCAGAGAATGTGGGCGCTGTGGCGCGCGCGATCAAGACCATGGGCTTCACCCAGCTGACCTTGATCAAGCCCGGGCGCCTCGCCGTGCCGGAACACGAGATGGCCTTCAAAATGGCCGTCAAGTCCTGGGATGTCCTGAACGACTCGCGGCGTGTGGACGATCTCGGCAGCGCTCTGGGCGACGTCACGCTGGTGCTCGCGACCACCGCGCGCCGCGGTTTCTCTGGCGTCATTCAACCGCGTGAAGCGGCCGCCCGCGCCGTTCAGCACGCCGCCACCGGCGGCAAAGTCGCGTTCCTGTTCGGCAACGAAAAGACCGGCCTATCCGAAGCCGATCACGCCTGGGCCACGCTCCACGTGCGCATCCCGATGGCCGCCGACCAGCCCTCGGTGAACCTGGCCCAAGCCACGCAGATCATGGCCTACGAGCTGTTCGTCGAAGCGCTGGCCGAACGCACTCGCCAAGGCACGGCGATTTCGCTCGAGTCGCTCGACGACGACTGAAGTCTCGACCGAGCTCAGAGCGACGGCCGAGCGCCCGGCGCGGCTGTGGCGCGGACAGCAAACGAGACCGAACCGACTGATGACACGATGGTTCGGCGCTAGAACATGCGCTGAACCGTCGCTCCGTCGCTTCGAGTCGTCCCGGGACGCCGAAGGCTGGGCCGAACCCGGCGCGCTTCGTGACCATCAAAAACCTATAGTAGACTCCAGGACGAGCCATGAGTTCCGAGCCCGTCTTCGATTTGCGGTCCAACGCCGCCGCGTTGCTCATGGCCGCGCTGCTCGGGGCTTGTGCACCGACACTTCCGGCGGCCTACGTGCAGGCCCGCGACGCGGCGGAGAGCGCCTATGCCAAGCAGCAGTTCGAGCAGGCGGCAGAGCGCTGGTTGAGTGCCGCGGCCAGCGCGGGCAGCGCGCGCGACCGCAGTGAGGCACGCTACCGCGCGGCCACTAGCTACGAACGCGCCGGGCGCATCGAGGACGCCCGCAAGTGGTACCGCGTGCTCGCCAGCGGCAAGAGCGAGCGGGCACCTCGAGCGACCTTTGCGCTCGCCGACTTGCGTCTCGCAGGCGGCGATGCCGCGGGCGGCCTGGCCGAGCTGGAGGCCGCGATTCGCAAGTATCCGAGTTCGGCCATCGCTGGCCTGGCGCTGCGCCGCTATTTCGCCTCACTCGCCGAACAGGGTGGCGATCAGGCGGTGCTCGACTACATCCAGCACGCTTTGCCGAAGCTCGACGGGACCGACCTCGCAGAGCAGCTGCTGTACGAACGCGCGCGGCGACTCGAAGCGCGCGGCGCGATCACCGAAGCAGCGAACGCCTACGTCGCGCTCGCCGATCGCTTCGCGTATCCCTACGGCGCGTACTGGGACGATGCTTTGCTCCGCGCCGCCGATTGCGAGCTGCGCTCGAACAAGCCGGAGAACGCCATCGCATTGCTCGAGCGCATGCTGCGGGCACGGGAGACGTCTCATTTGTCCGGTAGCTACGAGCGCCCCCACTTTGCGGACGCTGCCTACCGAGTCGCCGAGCTGTATCGCGACGCCAGGCACGACCCAGACGCCGCGCGCCGCGCCTTCCGCGGCGTGTTCGTCGACTATCCGACCAGCACGCTGCGCGACGACGCCCTCTGGCAAGAGGCGTTGCTCGCGAGGCGCATTTCCGAAACTCGAGCCTGTGAGCCGCTCGAGCTCTTGGTCAAAAGCGTGCCCGACTCGCGCTACGCGCCTTGCGCACGGCAAATGTGCACGAAAATAGCGCCCGTCCCGCGACGCGAGTGCGCCGCGTATATCGAGCGCGAGTTACGTGGGCGTGAACCAGGCTCCGCAGCGAGGCCAGAGTCAGACGGATTCGCCGAATGAGCTCTGGCCGGCGCGGCCCCGATCACTCCGGCTCTTCTTCCTTCTCTTCTTCTTCGTCGTCTTCGTCGTCTTCGTCTTCGTCTTCGTCGTCGAAGTCGTCGTCCGGTTCATCCGGTTCGTCTTCGTCGTCGGCGGTTTCGCTCTTTGCTTCCGTCTTCAGATCGATGCCGACTTCGCCGAGTTGGGTCTCGAGTAATTCGAGCAACTCGTCGACGTCGTCACCGCTCCATTCGTCGATCACGTCGGTCAAAAATTCGAAAAAATCGCCATTGTCTAGGCGACGCTCGATTTCCTCGACCTGATCTTCGGTAAATGCCTCGAGGATGTCTTCCCTGAGTGACTCAGTGTCATCCTCCTCGATGGCCTCTTGCGCAGAAAGTCTGATCTGCCGGACAGCGCGTTTGTCGAGGTGAATTTCCATTCCGATAGCTTCCTGGGGACTCGACCCGGCTTTAGACGAAGGATTCGGGTACAGTCAAGCCCGTGACGACGACAAAGGTCGAACCTGCTTGTTCGGCGAAAGCCCAAGCGCTCCCCCAGGAGCGCGCACGCCGCAGGAAATCCGCGTCGTTTGCGTTCGCCGTGCAGGCACTGATGTTTCTTTTCGCGTTCGCGAATCGTGCATCGGCCCAGCAGTCGCAGCGACCGCCACCCAACAATGTGGAGTACTTTCAGTACGGCGTTGCCGTCGCCTTGGAGAAATTACTGTCCGGTGGAGATGTCTGTCCCGCTCCGCCACCGGCGGTGACGACTCCTGGCGGCACGGAGGCCAAGAAGCCGACGCCTTGCATCCTCGGCAGCGGTGGCGGGCTGGCCATCCGCATGGGGTATCGCTCGAGGGGTCCCTGGTACCTGGGCGGTGCGTACGAATTCACGCGCATGGATTCCGGTAACTTGCTCAGGCTGGGCATCCTGCAGCAGCTTCGCGGGGAGGCGCGTTACTACCTGGATGCGGGAAATCGCCTCACTCCGTACGGAACGCTCGGCTTCGGAGCCGTATTTTACGGCAACGAGTGGAAGGTCGACTCCGGCGGCCCGATGTTGAGCGCCGGTTTGGGCCTGGAATTTCAGATCACCCAGTCCACGGTGATCGGCCTCGCCCTCGGCTACCGAGGCTTTTTGTTCCACCACTGGAGCGACAGCACCGGCCAGGTGCGCGCCGACGAGTACGTGGGCTTCGGCTTTGCCCACACTGTCGGCCTCGAATTTACCCTCGAGCTGAGGAGCCCCCTGGCTCGCTGGTAGCCGTTCTCGGCACTTCACTTTCACTCCGCCCCCTGTTTGAAGTAATGAATACGAGGAACTAGAGATTGGGCAATTGTTGGTGAGGTGTAGCCGTTGCGGCAAAGAAAACCCCGAGTCACTGAGGTTCTGTCAGGACTGCGGGAATCGCCTGCTTTCAGGCGAGGGGGCCGGCGTCGCGCCGACGCCACCGCGAGGTCTCGCGCCCGTGGTGCAGCCAGCTGCGCCCGCCGCTCCTGCGGCGCACCCCCCAGCACCAGCACCAGCACCAGCACCAGCGGCTGCGTCGCCGGGCGCGCCGCTCACGCCATCGCTGGCACCGCCTTTCTTTGCGCCGCCTGCCACGTTCAGCTCGCGCCCTCCATCCAGCTCCGCACGTGTGAGCGAAGTACCGATGCGGCCGGCCGCGCCGCAGTTCGAATTCTCTCCGCAGCGACCACCGGAGCGCAGGTGCACTCGCTGTGGCACCAGCAACCCGACCAGCGGGCGCTTCTGTTCGAATTGTGGCGGGTCCCTCGATCGCCCACACGAGCCTTCCACGGCACCTCAGGGGCGAGCAGCAGCGGCTCCGGCTCCGGCTCCTCAGCCCGCGCCTCCAGCAGCAGCAG
>DATEPG010000309.1:0-12003 GCA_035273265.1 Polyangiaceae bacterium | reverse complement strand
GCCCGATCTGATTCAACGCGGTGGCGATGGGATTGGCGCCCAGCCGATGCTGTGAGAGCCGCCAAGCGATCGAGGCGAACGGGATCGAGGCTCCGGTGATCGTCGCAGGCACGAGCCAAGCGAGCTTCGACTGGGCCACTCAGAAGTACCGCGTGAGGTCCATGCCTCGATACAGGTCGGCGACCTGCTCTGCATAGCCATTGAAGGGAAGGGTTTCGCGACGTGAAAGTTCGCCAATGCGCCGTTCGCTCGCCTGGCTCCAGCGCGGGTGGTCGACGTCTGGGTTCACGTTGCCATAGAAGCCGTATTCCGAAGGCGCTGAGCGGCTCCAAGTGGTCTCGGGTTCGTGCTCCTGGAAGCGAATCTCGACCAGCGATTTTCCGCCCTTGAAGCCGTACTTCCAAGGCACGACCAGCCGTACTGGCGCGCCGTTCTGGCCCGGCAGTGGCGCGCCGTACAGGCCGAGCGCTAGGAATGCCAGCGGATTCATGGCTTCGTCGATGCGCAGGCCTTCGACGTACGGCCAGCTCAAGACGCGGCTTTCTTGATTCGGCAGCTGCTCCGGATCGAGCAAGGTCGTGAAGCGCACGTACTTGGCACGCGACGTTGGGGCTAGCTTTTTCAGGAAATCTGCCAGCGAGAAGCCGAGCCAGGGGATCACCATCGACCAGGCCTCGACGCAGCGCATGCGATAAATGCGCTCTTCCAAGCCGAACCAACGGATCAGGGTGTCGATGTCCAGCGTACGCTCTCGTTCGACCTCACCCGTGATACGTAGCGTCCAAGGCCGCGTTTTGATGCGAAAGCCCAGCTTGGCTGGTTCCGACTTGGAGAAGCCGAGCTCGTAGTAGTTATTGTAGGTCGTGATGTCTTGATAGGAGGTCTGCGCTTCCCCAGCAGCGAATTGACTGCGCTTGCCCACCTGCCAGGGCGCCGCGCCGCTCGGCGTCGCCGGTAGCGGCGGCGGGCTTACCGGCGGATCGGCGCTACCCAGATTGGATAGCGAGATCAGACCTGCCCCGAGTGCCGCGCTGGTGCCGACGAACAGCGCGCCGGAGCGGATGAATTCACGGCGGCGCGCATACAGCGCGGGGGCCGTCACTTCACTACTCGCGGGCGGCCGCGCGAGATTCCGCATACGCTGAAACTCGATCAGACCTCGGCTTTGGAGGTCCGAGGCAGCGCCTCGCGCGTGGCTTCCGCAATGTTCGATTCATCCGTACCGCCCGCGAATTCTTGGCCGGCGGTGGAGGGCACGAACGGGCCACCCGACTCTTCCGGAATCACGCTTTCGCGGCGTTCGAGCTCGGCGTCCTCCCCGGAGGTCGCCGCTTGAATGAAGGCTTCGCCCAGCTCTTCAGACAGCTCTTCGCGGGCAGCACCGTCGATGAAGGCGCGGTTGTCGCCGTCGCGACTGCGATTCGCCTGCGATGCCTCCAGGAGCTTGCGCTCATACTCCGGATCCAAGTGGCCGGTTGCATCACGGCGGACGACAGGTTTCTTGGGGCTGCTCATGATCTAGTCCTCCAACTTGAATTACCAGACTACTCCTCTAGGTCGCCGTCGCAAGCAGCGCCCACCAGAGCAACGCGAACTCTGTGGCGATCGTGTTTCACGAGCTGAAGCGTTCAGCAACGGGCGCGCAGCCCGTTGCGCTCTGGTTGACCCGAGCCGCAATCGGCACGAATTCTCCAAATGCCATGGAAAGTGCCTACCGCCTCCCCGATTTCGGCCACATGTTCCCATCAAACGTGCCCGTGCCCGCCCTCGATCTCCCGAGTCTCTCCCCGAAATCCATGCCGCCCACCCTCCCGCTTTCCGTCTTGGATCTCGTCCCGCTCTCCAGCGGCAGTACCAGCGCCGCCGCGCTGAAGGGCGCGCTGGAGCTCGCGTGTACGGTGGACCGACTGGGCTTTCGGCGCCTCTGGTACGCCGAGCATCACAACATGCCCGGCATCGCCACCACCACGCCGGAAATCATGATCGCACACGTGGGCCAGGTGACGACTCGCGTACGCCTCGGTGCCGGCGGTGTGATGCTGCCCAATCATTCGTCGCTCAAGGTGGCGGAGTCGTATCGCCTGCTCGAGGCGCTGCATCCGGGCCGCATCGATTTGGGGATCGGTCGGGCGCCGGGCACTGACCCACTGACGGCGGTGGCATTGCGCCGCTCGCGCAGCGCCCCGCTCGCGGACGATTTCCTGACGCAGCTAGCGGAGCTCAGCGGCTTCGGTGACGGCACGTTGCCGCCCGGTCACCCCTTCGCCAAAGTCCGCGCGATGCCGGACGACGTCTCCCTGCCGCCGATTTGGCTGCTGGGTTCGAGCGACTACAGCGCGAACCTGGCCGCAGAGCTCGGGTTGGGTTTCGCGTTCGCCGGCCACTTCAGCCCGGATTCTGCAGAACGCTCCATGCGCCTGTACCGCGAACGCTTTCAGCAAGGTGCGTTGGCGGCGCCCCACGCCATTTTGGCGTTATCCGTGTTTTGTGCGGAGGAAGAAGCCGCCGCGACGCGCATGGCCTCGAGCATGCTGCTCGCCTTCGCGCAGCTTCGTGCGGGGCGAGCAGGCCGCATGCCGAGCCCAGACGAGGCGCTCGCCTACCGCTATTCGGCCGAAGAAGAAGCAGGCATTGCCCAGTTTCGTCGTCTTCTGATCACGGGCACGCCTGCGGTCGTTCGGCGCGGCATCGAGCGGATGGCCGA
This sequence comes from Polyangiaceae bacterium, assembly GCA_035273265.1. Taxonomy (GTDB): domain Bacteria; phylum Myxococcota_A; class Polyangia; order Polyangiales; family Polyangiaceae; genus PMG-095. Next base: position 9,299 of record DATEPG010000309.1, on the reverse strand, counting down.
ACTCACCTTGGCGGATGAAGTGATGATCGCAACCCACGCCCACGACCCTGCCGAACGCATGCGTTCGTACGCGTTGATCGCCCGGGAATTCGGGCTGAGCGAGAGCGAAGACGCGACCAAGCGCGGATCAGCCGCGCTCGACTAACACTCTGTCCAGACCGAGCCGAATCAGACGCGTGCGTTCGCGGCGCTCGACCACGCTCGACGACTCCGGCACGCCATGGCTGGCAAAGTGGCGTCGAATGCGAAAGATTTCGCCGTCGATCTGTTGCGGCGTCATGCGCAAGCCGCCGGCGAGTTGATCTTTATCGATCCACCCGCACGAAGCCGGGGCGATCTGTTCCGCCGAGTCTGCGAGCTTTTGGCGAGCTAGAGTGAGCAGCAAATAGTTGTGCGCGCGCGAGCCGAGGGCAATGCTCTTGTTCTCGTATTCCATCGACAATTCGACGAAATCTTCGTCGGATGAGACGACGAATTTGAGCGTGGGAGGCCGGCGCTGCACGGCGGTGCCGATGCTGGCCGTCAGGTCATTCGAGCTTGGACAGGAAAAAACGTAGCTCTGCCCGCCAAATTCGAAGGGTTGCCCGTTGCGCAGGCCGCGTACCGTGCCCTCGCTGTCCTCCATCCGCCAAATCCCATCGGCGTCTTTGAAAAGCGTCACCTCCGGGCTGTCCGTCGAGGGGATGCCGATCATGCCGAAGTTTTCGACGCAAACGTTGCCCGAATCCAGTGCCAGCACCATCGCTTGCGGCTCACTGGCATCGATCAGAGCCCAGCGCTGCTCGGGGTGGCCAAAGCTGACGACCGAGCCCTTGATCATCCGATAAGGACGGCCTGGCTCCACTGCATCTCCGTTCAGTTTGGTGCCATTGCGACTGGCGCGGTCGATCAACTCCCAGCCATTGCCCGACCAGCGGATCACGGCGTGCTGCGTGGACACGTACTTGGGCGCCAAGCGAAGGGCGCATTGCGGGCCGCGGCCGATCAGGTGCTCGGCCATCAAGATGCAGCAACGATCGCCGCTTTCTTCGCGCAGTTCGGCCATGAAAACGCCTCGATTACAGCACAGGACGCGAGCGACTGCGAGCCACTGCAATCGACGGCAGGCGCCTTCCGTCGGTATTTTATCGGATAGGTGCGGAAGGCAGGGAGCCGAACCGCAGCATCCAAGGAGTTGGCAATGGATCATGTCATGAATGACTGCTGGCCGACGCCGGCAGTGGCAGGGCCCGGGCTGATTGGAGCGGCAAGTGTGCGGCCCGTGGAAGAGAGGGCCAGCCTATCGGCCCTGTGGACGGAATTGGTCAGCGGGCTTTGTAAGATTGAGCACACCGAGTTCACGCAACAGACCTGTACCGTGGTCGTGACACGTGCCCACCGCCTATCCGGTGAAGAGGGCGCGCGGCTCTCCTCCCGTGACACCGAGATCTTGGAGCGGGCGCTGCTCGAGGGGGTGCGAAAGTCAGTCGCTGCCGACTTCGGCTTGTGCCCGTCGAGCATCGCCGAGATCTTGAGGCGCTGTTTCGTGTTCATGGGGCTGTCGTGTTGGCCGTCGCGCATTCCGCTTCTGCTGGTGATGGCGGCACACGCCAAGTACGCGCCCGACTCGCAACGCGGGGCGAAGCTGCTCTTGTCTCAGAACCAACAGTTCCCCCGTCAGACCATCAGCGTGGCCCGACCCGACAACGAACTGTCCGCGTGGCTCTCGCCCGCGGAGTACGCCGTCACGCGCCTACTGATCGAAGGCAAGAGCTATCAAGAGATGGCCAAGCTGCGCGCGACCTCCAAGCGTACCGTCGCAAACCAGCTCGCCTCGGCCTTTCACCGTCTCGGAATCTCGGGTCGAGCGGAGCTCTTGTGCCTGCTTGCACAGCGCAAGCTGGGCACCGAGCCAGCCTTCGCGCACGCTGATACAGCACTGGCCTTGACCCCGGATACGGTCCTGGCGTTCCCCCGCGTAGCGGGACAAGGCGGGCGTTAGTTTTTCAGTCGAGCGGCCACTCCACGCCACTGCCGTCGGCCAGCGGTGGCAAGGTCGGTCGCTCTTCGGGGGGCGGGGGAGTGCCGCCATCCTCTAGCGCGCTGATCGCCCGCCACCAGGCTTGCACTTGCTGAGCGCGCGCGGGTTCCGTGCGCCGCGTTCGGGGGCTAGGCGCAGCAGCGTCTCGGCAGGTTCATCCCAGGCGTGAATCGCCAGGTTGAACGTGCCCCAGTGAACGGGCAGCAGCTTTCCGCCGCCGAGCAAGGCGAGCGCCTCCAGCGCGTGGGCCGGGCCGAGATGAATATCGCCCCACGCCTCGTGAAACGCACCCACCTCCAGCATCACCAAATCGAACCCGCCAAAACGCCGGGCAATTTCGCTGTATTCGGGGGTGAGGCCGGTATCACCGCTGAAGAAGACAGAGTGCTTCGGACCGCGCACGACCATCGACGACCAGAGGGTGGCATTGCGAGAGCCCAGACCCCGCCCAGAAAAGTGCTGTGACGGCGCCGCGTTGATCGACAGCCCGGTGCCCGGCACGTCCGCTTGCTCCCACCAATCCAGCTCGATGATGCGCTCCGCCGGCACGCCCCAAGCTTGTAAGTGCGCGCCCACTCCGAGGGCGGTGAAAAACGGCAGATCGCGCTTGGCGAGTTCGAGGATCGTCGGATAATCCAGGTGATCGTAGTGGTCGTGGGAGACGATCACCGCGTCGAGCTCGGGCAGCTCGGAAATCGCGATCGGCACCGGCTGAAAACGCTTGGGTCCGGCGAAAGTCACGGGCGAGGCGCGCTCGCCCCAGACCGGATCGGTGAGCACGCGCGCGCCGTCGATTTCGAGCAGGACCGTCGAGTGGCCGAGCCAAGTCGCGCGGAAGCCGGTTTCAGGTGCACGTTGCCAGCTCGCAAGTGGGCTCTGTGAAGGCAAAGGGGCGCGCGGCGAGCGCCGTTGCCCGCCGCACAAGAACTCGGCAATCGTAGGCGTGGCGGTCCCCTTCTTCAGCCCCTGAGCGACCGGCGCCGTGTTGACGAACGCGCCGTCCACGTAGCGTGGCGAGGCTTTCACGCGCTCCAGCCGTAGTCCGCTGGCCTGTGCTCCGAAAGACTTGAGATGCATCCGTTCGCCTCCGTGTACCGATCCAAGTCGGGCACTAGAGCAATAGGGAAAGTTACCCTCGCTTGCCAGCCGGGTCTCGGCAAAAACTAGCGCGAAAGCTCGATTTTCTGGGGCATCGTCTGCTGCGCACCTCCAGTCGAGCCGTGAGCTGCGTGGCGAGCCCTAGGAGCGCCCCCTCCCTCGAGATCTTTCTTGGGTTGCCTCGCACCGCTCGCGTGCACCAGTGCGGGGTCACGCTCGCCCAACGTGGTCGGCAGCACAAAATACGAACGCCTCGAAGTGCCGTCACTCCGAGGCGTCCGATCGATTCGCTGCGCGAACCCGGTCAGCTGACCGCGATCACTTGCGGGCGGCGGCTTCTTTCGCGAGCTTCTCGCGGTAGACCTTGATCATCTCTTCTTGCTCTTGCTTCGGCACCGGGGCGTAACGCGCGAACTCCATGGTGAAGTTGCCCTTGCCCTGCGTGGCGGAGCGCAGATCCGTGGAGTAGCCGAACATGGCGTTCAACGGAACTTCGCAAGTCACGGTCACGTTCTCGTCGCTGACCGTCTCCAAGATCACGCCGCGGCGCTGATTCACCTGACCCACGACCGAGCCCTGGAACTCGATCGGAGCGGAGATTTCCACCTTCATGATCGGCTCGAGAATCGTGGGTTTGGCGCCCGAGTACGCTTCGCGGAAGCCCATCAAGGAGGCCGTGCGGAACGCCTGATCGGATGAGTCGACCGCGTGCGACTGGCCGTCGTTGACCACGCAGCGCACCGCTACGACCGGGAAGCCGATCAAGTTGCCGCGCTTGACGCCGTCCTTGAAGCCCTTGTCACAGGCTTGGATGAACTCCTTCGGGATCGAGCCGCCCGTGGTCTCGTCCACGAACTCGTAGTTTTCGACTGCGTCGGCCGGCAGCGGCTCCATGTAGCCCATCACGCGCGCAAATTGACCAGAACCACCGGTCTGCTTCTTGTGCGTGTAGGCGATCTCGCTCCGTTGCGTGATCGTCTCGCGGTACGCCACCTGGGGCTTGCCGGCGATGACCTCGCAGCTGTACTCGCGCTTCATGCGCTCCATGTAGATGTCGAGATGCAGCTCGCCCATGCCGCGGATGATGGTCTGCTGGGACTCTTCGTCTTGATGGACGCGGAAGGTGGGATCTTCCTTGGTGAAGCGATTGAGCGCTTTGGAAAAGTTGGCTTCCGAGGCTCGGTCCTTCGGAGCTACGGCCAGCGAAATCACGGCGTCCGGCACGTGCATGGAGGTCAAGGTGTAGTTCACCTTGCCGTCGGTGAAGGTCTCGCCAGAGCTCGCTTCGACGCCGTAGAAGGCGACGATGTCGCCGGCTTCGGCCGTCTTGATCTCTTCGCGATCTTCCGAGTGCATGCGGAACATGCGCGGCACGCGCACTTTGCGGCTCTCGTTCGAGATGTTGTAGATGGTGTCGCCGGCCGTGATCGAGCCCTGATAGATGCGGAAGTAGGTGAGCTGCCCGTACTTGTCCTGCTGCAGCTTGAACGCGAGACCGACGAACGGCTTGGTGGGATCGGACTCGACGATCACCTTCTCCTCGTTCTTGTCCTGGTCGTGCGCCTCGTTGACGACTTCCTTCGGGTTCGGCAGGAACTTGATCACGCCGTCGAGCAAGAGCTGCACGCCCTTGTTCTTGATGGCAGAGCCGCACATCACGGGCGTCATCTTGAGCGCGAGCGTGGCGCGGCGGATGGCAGCGATCAGCTCGTCGTTCGAGATGGGCTCTTCGTTGATGAACTTTTCGGCCAAGACGTCGTCCACGTCGGCCACGCGCTGCACGATTTGCTCGCGCGCTTCCTTCGTCTTCTCGACGTATTCCGCCGGCGGATCGGCTTCGATGATCTTCTCGCCGTCGTCGCCTTCGAAGGTGTAAGCCTTGCCCGTGATCGCGTCGATGATGCCCGCGAACTTGTCTTCGGCGCCCATCGGCACCTGCAGGTTCACCGGGTGGTGGCCGAGCTTCTCTTTGAGCATGTCCGAGACGCGCTCGTAGTTGGCGCCCGGGTTGTCCATCTTGTTCACGAACGCGATGCGCGGCACGTGGTAGCGCTTCATCTGGCGATCGACGGTAATCGACTGCGACTGCACGCCCTTGCCCGAGTCGAGCACCAGGATCGCGCCGTCGAGCACGCGCAGCGCGCGCTCTACTTCGATCGTGAAGTCCACGTGGCCGGGGGTGTCGATGATGTTGATGTTGTACTCGTCGAATTGCTTCAGCGAGCCAATCCACACGCAGTAAGTCGCGGCAGACTGGATCGTGATGCCCTTCTCGCGCTCGAGATCCATCGAGTCCATCTTGGCGCCGACGCCGTCTTTGCCACGCACTTCGTGGATGGCGTGAATGCGGCCGGTGTAAAACAGAATGCGCTCGGTCAGGGTCGTCTTGCCTGAGTCGATGTGCGCTGAGATACCGATGTTGCGGATGCGTTCGAGCGGGATGCGGGTTGCCACTTTTTGGCCTCGTACTTGGAGTTAGGGAGCGGCACGTAGCGAAAGCGGCCGCGGAAGGGAAGCGCCTATAGCACCTCGCTTCTTTGGGCCCACTGGCCTGTTTTGTCGCGGACCCGAATTTTTCAAATTCGACTCTTAATTAGCTCAACAAAATTAGATGTTTAAGTGGCTTTGTGGCGGTTCGGTGCGTTGACACTGAGGGCCCCTGGCGCGATGCCTGGCGCTGTGGATTTTCAACTACAAGGCAAGCGCGCACTGGTCTCTGGCTCCACCGCAGGCATCGGCTTCGCCATTGCCCGGGAGCTTGCCGCAGAGGGAGCGAGCGTAATCGTGAACGGACGAACCGAGCAGCGGACGTCCGCAGCCCTGGCCGCGATTCGCGAAAGCGGCCTGCCCGACGCAGATTTACGCGGCATTGCCGCCGATCTCGGCACTGCCGAGGGGTGTGCAAAGCTGCTGCAGGCCGCCCCGGAGGTCGACATTCTCGTCAACAACGTCGGCATTTTCGCGGCCAAACCATTCGCGGAGATCAGCGACGCGGAGTGGCTGCACTTCTTCGAAGTGAACGTGCTGAGTGGCGTTCGTCTGTCTCGCGCCTACCTGCCCGGCATGCTCGGCAGAAACTGGGGCCGCATCTTGTTCATCTCCAGCGAGAGCGCGCTGCAGATCCCGGTGGAAATGATCCAATACGGCACGACCAAGACCGCGCAGCTCGCCGTGGCGCGCGGCCTGGCCGAAATGACGGTGGGCACCGCCGTGACCGTGAACTGCATCTTGCCCGGCCCGACCAAGAGTGAAGGCGTGGCCGACTTCGTGAGCGGGTTGGCGGCTCAACAAGGCAAGAGCGCCGGAGATGTCGAACGCGACTTCTTCAAACACGCTCGGCCGTCATCTCTCTTGCAACGGTTCGAATCCCCGGCCGAGATCGCCGCGTTGACGGCGTTCATCGCCAGCCCGCGCGCGTCCGGCGTCAACGGCGCTGCATTGCGAGTGGATGGCGGCGTGGTGCGCGCCATCGGCTGACTTGGCTGCCAAACAAGGGTAAGTGAAGCACATGTATTACGACGCATTTTCGCAGATGAAGAAGACGCTCGGTCAGCTGAACACCTGGCTGGACAAGGCCGAGGCGTTCGCCAAGGAAAAGTCTTTCGATGCCAACCTGTTCGTGAATTTTCGCTTGGCGCCGGATCAGCTGCCGTTCGTTAAGCAAGTTCAAATCGCCTGTGACACCGCCAAGCTCGGTGCCTCGCGCCTGAGCGGAAAAGAAGCGCCTTCGCACCCCGACACCGAACAGACGTTGGCCGAGCTGCGCACACGCATCGCGTCGGTCATTTCTTACCTCGACGGCTACTCGGAGAAGGATTTCGAGGGCGCGAGCGAACGCTCGATCACGCAGCCGCGCTGGGAGGGCAAAGTCATGACCGGCAAGGACTTCTTCTTCCAACACGCGCAGCCGAATTTCTTCTTCCACGTGGCGCACGCGTACGCAATCTTGCGCCACAACGGCGTGCCCGTTGGTAAGAAGGACTACTTGGGCGCGCTCAATCAACGTCTGCCGAGCTGAGTCGCTCGTGACGCCCGGCGCGCGCCGCTCGCTCGTCGCGCGCCGACGTGCGGCCCACTCCCAGCACGACTCGAAAGCGCGCTCGGCGCCTCGAGCCGTGCTCAGCTGGGCCTACTTGCCGCCGACGTTGACGCTGCCCGACGCGCTCCCGGACGCGCTGCCCGTGGCGCTGCCGCTGCCTTTGCTCGCGCCCGCTTCATGTCCGCCTTCGGCGCTGTCGGAGTAGCTGCTGCCGTTGGCCTTGGACACGTTCTTGTTGGGTGAAAGTGCTTGCATGCGCGTGCCTTCCAGCACGGGATCGGGCGAGGCGTTCAGGTTGTTGGCGGCCGCGTTGCCTGGCGCATTGCGGTCTCCCAGCTCGAAGTCGACGCGGCGATCGCGCGCCCACGACTCTTCGTCAGTGCCTTGTGCGCCGATCTCACCGCGAGCGATCAGCCGAATGTTGGCGGGCGCGACACCGCGCTGGACCAAATAGTTGCGCGCGGCTTCGGCGCGATTGGCCGAGAGCTCCTTGTTGTACGCGGCCGAACCGCGCGCGTCCGTGCGCCCAATGATGGTCATGACACGGCCCTTGAGCGGGCCCTCACTCAAGCATTTGGCCACGTCGTCCAAGATATTGGCGCCACGTGCGCGCAGCGTGGCGTCTGCGTAATCGAAATGCGGTGCGTCCTTGGGCGAGTTCGGGAGCTGGCACTCTCTCCGGAAGTCCTCGGAGATGGCGATGGTGGTATCACTTTCACGGCGCCCTTCGGGCGACTGCGGCCCGGGTGCGGTCATCTCCCCCATGGCCACCGGCTCCTTGGCGGGGGTCTTGTCACTGGCGCAAGCGGCCGTCGAAATCGCAAGCACGCCACAACCGAGCCACTTTGCCGCGCTGCGGCCGAGGTTAGAACGCATCATCGTCTGTCTCCTTGGGGTTTTGGGACCGATCGAGTGGTCCGCACCCGCCTCCCGTGCAAGCCGAGGGCCAAGCCACGCACGTGACTATGCACGAACGCCACATTTCCCCACTCGAGGCGCGTCGGAGACTTCGAGCCGCATTGGAGAGAAGCTATTAGCGATCGAGCCACCACAGCGCCGCCGTCACGAGCAGATGCGCGGGCAGCATGCTCGTGAACGCGAACACGAAGTAACGCCCGAAGCTCGGCATGCGATAGTGCTCGCGCTCTGCCACCGCCTTGACCATCAGATTGGGGCCGTTGCCGATATACGTGGTCGCCCCCATGACCACGCTGCCCGCGCTGATCGCGGCCAACTTGATCGGATCGATGCCCGCCACCAACTCCGTGGAGTGGTGGGCGAGGCCGCGCGCGAGCGCTGCAAAGGCGGTGTACGTGGGTGCGTTGTCGAGCACCGCGGACAGCAGACCCGCACCCCAAAACAGCTGCCAAGCTTCTTGCACGGGGAAGTGCAGCGCGGCCTCGGCGAGCGTCACTTCAATCGGACCCAGGCACAGGAATAGGCCGCAGAAGATAAGCGCAACCTCGACGATCGGTCCGAAGCCGAAGCCGTTCGCTTGGTGGACGAGCTTCGAGGTGGTGAAGAACGACGAGCAGGCGATGACCAGCAAGGAGCCTTCGCGCCAGCCCGCGGGCAGCAGCGCCGCTGGTACGATCGCCAACAAGAAGAGCACATTGCGCCGCCCGCGCAGCGAGAGCGGCTCGACCTCGCGCTGGTCCTCGGCCAACGCCTTCTTGGTCTCGCGGGCGTAGGCGCGCTTGTCCACCAAGTAAAACGCGGACAGGAGCGAGCCCAGATCGGAAAGAGGCGCAGCGTCCAAAAGAAAGGCACACCGAGAATGTAGCCGACGAGCAGCGGCGGATCACCCAGCGGCAGCAGCAAGCCACCCACGTTCGCCACCATCAAGATGAAGAACGGCACCAAGTGTTCCCGGTGTTCACGCTGGCGGTTGGTCTTGAGCAGCGGTCGAATCAGCAGCATGCTCGCGCCGGTCGTGCCGATTAGACTTGCGACGAGCGCGCCGAAACACAAAAACAATAGATTGTTCCGCGGCGTCGCTGCGATGTCTCCCCGCAAATGAACGCCGCCCGAGGTCGTGAACAGCGCGCCCAACGTGATTACGAAAGCGGCGTAACTCTTTGCCGCTTCCGCGATCTCCTCGGCGTGCCCAAAGCGGAGTTCGTACAGCGCGACCGGCAGCAT
>DATEPG010000308.1:0-4610 GCA_035273265.1 Polyangiaceae bacterium | reverse complement strand
GGACAGTGATTTGATCCCGCTCGACACGCCCGTCTACATCCCCGAATACGACGGCATCACGCGAGATCTTGCGCAGAGCGCGATGCACGACGGCTGCTTCATCGCACAAGACCGTGGCGTTCGCGTGAAAGGGGAGCACGTGGACGTGTTCACCGGCCAGCGCGAGATCACCGCGCTCTGGAATCGCCTCGTACCGAGCAACCGCGGCGTGACGGTGATTGTCGATCACCCGCGCTGCGCCCGCGCAACGCCGAACCGTTGACGACCGGTTCGGCGCTGATAACCGCGCGAGCTGACGCTCGCCTCAGTCGCGACGGCTGTTGGGCGGACCTGCCTCGACTTGGTGGAGCTGCAGCGAGTCGATCACCCGGCCCTGGGCCAGCACGTTGGTGATCACGACCAGCCACGTGCCGTCATCCGCCCAATCCTGGCGCTTCAGGTAGGCCAGCGCATTTTTCACGGTTTCTTCCGGATCATCGCTGAACGGCATCAGGAAGGGCTCGACGCCCCACGGCAAGAGCAGGTGACGGAACGTCTCTACGTCGTCGGTGAACGCGTAGATTGGCACGCCGACCGCGCGCAGCGCGGCCGTGGTGTAAGCCAGGGACCCGCTGCGGGTGAAGACCACGATGCCCGACTCGCCCAACTCGCGCGCCAGCACGGTGGCCGCGCGCAGCATCTTCGATTTCGGTTGTTCGAGCTCGATGGTTTCGTTGAACGGGCGCTTCTCGGTCGGCTCGATGCTGCCCACGATGTTCTTCATCACCTCCACGCACTCGAGCGGATACTGACCGGTGGTCGTTTCACCGGACAGCATCACCGCGTCCGCGCGCTCACGCACGGCCGTGGAGATGTCGGAGATTTCCGCGCGCGTCGGCATGGGCGCGCTGATCATCGACTCCAACAGATGCGTGGCGATGATCACTGGTTTGCCTTCTTGCAGGCAAAGATCGACGAGCTGAGTCTGCACCAAGGGCAGCGTGTGATAGTCGATTTCGATGCCCAAATCGCCGCGCGCCACCATCACCGCATCGGTGACCTTGATGATGCTGTGCATGTTGCGCACACCGCTCTGATCCTCGATCTTGGCGATGATCCGCGCCCTGGAGCCCAAGCCGCTGAGGAAGTCGCGCAGCAGCAGGATGTCGTCGCTCTTGCGCACGAACGAAAGCGCGACGAAATCGATACCCGCCTCCACACCGGCGCGCAGGTCACGCTCGTCCTTCTCCGTCAGCGACGGCAAGTTCACCATCATGCCCGGCAGGTTGACGTGACGACGCGATCCGAGCTTGCCCGACGTGAGCACCTTACAGCGCACATGTGAGGCATCTAGGTCCTGCACCTCGAGCCGCATCAGGCCACTGTCGACCAGAATCGTCGCGCCGATCGACACGTCAGTGGGCAGCCCCGGGTAGTTCACCGAAACGCCACGCATGCCCGGAGTGGGCACGTCCGTGTAGAACTCGAACTGATCGCCGACGGCGAGTTCGATCGGGGTCTCGACCACGCCGGTGCGGATCTCGGGACCTTTGACGTCCATCATCACCGCGACATGGCGGTCGAGTTCTTTCGAAACCTTGCGCACGCGCGCGATCAGGGTTTTGGCCCAGTCACCCGAGCCGTGCGCCATGTTGAGTCGGAGCACGTCGACCCCGGAAGTGATGAGCTTCCCGAGCATCTCTTCGCTCTCGGTAGCAGGTCCGACGGTCGCAATGATTTTCGTGTGCCGATAGTAGCCGCGCATGAGCTCCTCTAACCTCGATCCAGGTGCCCCGCCAAGTAGACTTCGCAAACTAGTGCGGACGAGCTTGGCCGGAAGTTACGTGTGTCGAATGTTTCGCACCTTGCTTGACGAGAACACCGCTAGATCGGGCGCCCGCGCAGCTCGCGCAGCAAGCTTTCGACACGGCGGAAAGCTGCGTTTCGGCCCAACTGGAGCAAATGACCGCCGTGCCAGGACACGAGCTGCGCGCCGAAGTGCGCCGCCAGCTTTCGGGCGTGGGTGACCGGCGTGATGCGGTCAGCCTTGGCCGCGACGACCAGGGTGCGGGAGGGGCTGATCAGCGGTTTGCGGTCTAGTGGGCTGGACACGCGATAAATGCGCTCCAACAGCGCGTGCTCCCGAGCTTCCACCTCCGGGGCGCTGCTGAGCACACCTTGCTCCCGCACGAAATCGGCCAAAGAGGCGAGCGGGATCACGGGCACGCAAAACGAGAGTCCTGGCTCGACCGTAGCGAGCAGCGCGGCGGTATAGCCGCCCAGGCTCATGCCCATCACGCCGATTTCGGGGTGGCCTCGCTCTCTCAGCCAGCGCACGAAATTTCGCAGGTCGAGGATGACCTGCCGAAAGCCCTCGTTACTGAAGCGCGGGTCGGACCCGGGGAACTCCGGCGCGCCGCGTTGCGTCGCGTTCGCCCGCACGCCATGGAACGGTAAAGTAAACAGGGCCACGTCGTAACCACTGCGCAAAAGCCGTTGCAGGGGCCAGACCCGCTGCTCGACCTGATAGCTGCCCGCCATGTAGCCGTGGATCAGGATGGCAACCGGTCGTGTCTCGCCGGATAGTAAGAGCCGGACCCCGGCCGCATGGTTCTCGGTCGTTCGCGCGTAACGCTCGGCGATAGCCGGAAGGAAAGGCTGATAGTCGCTGGCCCAGGACAAATCCAAGGCCTGCGCGAACCCGAGATCGTTCGGCAGCTCACGCGCGACCGGCGAAATCCGGCCTGGCGCGAGGAAAAAGTCATCTCCCAGCGATTCCGGATAGGCTTCGGCGAACCCTTGTAGCAAATTGGCGCGCTGCTCGCCACTTGGCTCGCTGGGAGCGCTGGCGCGCCGAGCGTTGTTGCGCGCTTGCACCGCGAGCGAGGCCGCACGATCCACCGCCCCGGCTGCACTGCCCAAAACCTGACGCGCGACACGGCCAATCACGGCCAGAAGTTACACCCGCTGGCTAGCCGTGCAAGGCTCGGGCTTGAAACAAGAGCATTTCGAGCGTGCCCACTTCGCGCAAAAATCGCTGATCGTGAGGACCGCTGGGGTTGGCCAGCGTTGCGCTGACCCCGCGCGCGGACAAGCTCTTCGCAAGGCGTAGCGTGGCGTCTCGAAATGGGTCGAAGCTCGAGGTCAGGAGCTGAATGGCCGTCGAGCCTTGCGCTTCAGTCAGCTCCGCCAGACGCCGCGCGTAAGGCTCGGCAGCGGCGCTGCTGAGCGCGGCTTGCACGCAGCCGAGCCCAGAAAACAGCGCGGGTTTTCGTAGAAAAACTTCGAGCGCCACGTAACCGCCGAGCGACACACCGGCCACGCCGCAGTGCTCGCGGCCGGCCAGGATAGGTGTGGCGGCCCGCACCGCGGGCAGCACCGCCTGCTCGACGTAGTCCGCGTAGCGATCCAGAAACGGCGCGCTGGGGCGGTGCTTGAACACGTTGGGCGTGAACGGGCAAACCAATGCTAGGTCGGGAAAGGGGCGCGCGACGAGCTCGCGAGTGAGCTCGAGTAAGCGAGCGTCCGTCAGGTAGCGCTCGCGCGGCAAGCTGCGTTCCAAAGGTGGCGAGCTCAGGCGCGCGTACGCTTGCGGCAACCCGTAACGGTCATACCAAGCCCGAATCCCGAGCGCCTCGCTGCCGGTTTCGCCCAAGCCGTGAAACAACACCAGCAGCGGCAGCGCTGCGTTCTCTGGCACCCGCGCCGGCCGAAGCAAGAGACACTTGCGGCCGAATTTTCCTGGATTCGGAAGCTCGAGTTGGCTCACGAGCAGCGGGCCTCGGTCGCCTGCACGCGCGGGCGCGGTCACCAGCGAAAGTGCCGAAGCGAGCCAAGCGCGACGGGTGAACATGACGCGCTAGCTCCGATGACGAAGCGCGGGGATCAGCTTCGCCGGGGAGCTCACCATCAGTAACGTGCCGAGCGCCGCCACGCCTAGACCGCCCGCTACGCGCCCAAAGTGCAGCCCATGATCGCCGATTCTGCCTAGAAATCGCACTGATAGGATCACCATCGCATTGTACGCTGCGTGCCCAATGATGGAAGGCACGAGTGAGCCGCTGTACAGACGCGTCAGGCCAAAGGCGATGCCCAGCACCACGGTGCCGGCAATCTGCGTGGGCTCGAGATGGAATAGTCCGAACAGCAAACTCGGTACGAGCACCATCTCGGCGTGTGATCGCTTCTCGAAGGCGCGCGTGACCAGGCCGCGGAACATCAGCTCCTCGACCAAGGCGGGCAGCACGGCTGCAGCGAACAGCACGCCCACCAAACCTCCGCTGCTGGCGTTCTGTGAAACGGCCACGACCAAGCGCTCGGCGTTGACCTCGCGGCCCAAAAAGCGAAACGCGAGTTCGCCGGCAAACTCCGCCAGTGGACCGAATCCGAACACGATCATGAGGCCCGCGCAGATCGTGCGCAGCGTGGGGTGTCCGATGGGGAACACATGGCCGATGTGAGGGCGGTGGCGAACGATCCAAAGCGTGAGCGTGATGGCCACGGCGAGTTCGTTCACGGCGATCGACACCGCGATCCAAGTCGAACTAGTCACCAGCGGTGAGGAGTGCGGATCGGTCACCAACGCCAGCGCGCGGTCCGCCGGCAAGCCCGCGCGGATCGCCAAAATTGCC
>DATEPG010000307.1:0-21136 GCA_035273265.1 Polyangiaceae bacterium | reverse complement strand
GGTAACCAAGGCCCGTAGCTGAATTTCTCATGGTGGTTTGTCCGGGGTCCTTGGGCGACCGGTGGTGAAGCAACGGTTCCCCCTCAGCCGGGGTGTAAGAAAGAACTCACCCGGGCCATGTCCCCAGCACCCCGTTTCCGTCGGGTTCACGGCGATAAACGTAAGAGCGCTTTCGCGATCGCGTGCAGGTACAAACTTGCGCCGTCAGGAGCTCGCGAGTCTGCGCGGAAGCCGTCAATGACGCAGCACGACGGGCTCTTGTTTCGACGGCAGTGTTCTAACCGCGCCGACGCCGACGGCTCGCACCGAGGACGATCGCGGCGACACCGAGAGCGAGGGCACCACGCTTCGTCGAACTGCTCTCCGTGGAACACGAACAGCCCGCTTCGCCGTTTGCGCCGCTCACGGGCGCTGCATCGATCGCCCCGCCCGCGAGACTCGAGGAGCCCGCAAGACCCGCACCGCCGGATGCCGAATGGGCGCCAGCGGCGCCGCTTCCGGAGACGCCAGCGGTTGGAGCACCCGCTGCGCCCGCGCCACCCGCGCCACCCGCGCCGCTCGCGCTGCTCGCGAGACCCGCGCTACCTGCCGCAGCTGAGCTACCGGCGCCTGCGCTCGACGCTCCGCCCAAGCCGCTGCTTCCGCCATCGCCCCCAGGCGTGATTGGTCCGACACCCACCGAGAACTCGATCACCGGGCCCGACGGACCAATGTCGTAGATGCGCAGGCCGGAGGAAGAGCCGTCGTTCCACTTGCTCGCGGGGGTCGTCATCGCGCCGAGTTCGGCGTTCACGTCCTTGCTGAAGAAGTCGCTTCGGGCGCTGCCCGGACTCGGCCAGGTCGTGGCCGACAAGATGCGAGTGCCGCCGCCCTGCACGACCGCGAGCTGCAGCTTTTGCGGAGGACTATTGCCGTTGATCGATTTGTCGAAGTGCCAAATCAACAGCCCGCCGCCAGCGAGCGACCGCCATTCGCCGACGTTTTGCACGTTCGACCACAGGAAGTACTCGTTGGGTCGGGCAGGGTTCGAGTAGCGATAGGCAGCGCCGTTGGGAGTCGCCCGATAGCGGGCGTTGGTCGTGCTCTGGATCTCGGTCACTTCAATCCAACCCTGGTCGGCGCGCAGCACGTCATCGACACCGACCGGATTGGTGTTCGCTCCGCGGTTGCCCATGATCGAGTAATCACCCACGCCGTACAGATCGGGCCAACCGAACAGCATGTGCCCGCTCTCGTGCGCGAACACGTAGTTCGCGGGTTCGTCGTTCATCGCCGTCATCATGTAGCGACTCAGGCGCACGCCGTCCCGTTGGTCGTTCGAGCCGCTGGCATGCGGCCACAGGCCTTTGCCGAAGGTGCCCTCGCCGCCCGCGTAGAGTACGCTGATGGCTTCGGTCTTGCCGTCCTTGTCGTTGTCGAACTGCGAGTAGTCGATCTCGGCGTCGAGCGCCGCGCTGACTTCTGCCCACAGCTCGTCCGCGCGTTCGTAGGCGTCACCGCCTTGGTAGTAGCTCTTGGCCTTCTTCGCGCGGTAGAAGCCGTGGACCTCATTTTGGTAGTCCACCTTTCCGTTCGACTGCTTCAGGTAGTAGTCACGAATGGAGCCGGTGAGGCCGAATTGAGCGTAGCCCTTGGTGTTCAACCAAGCGTCGATTTCGGTCTTGGAGTAGGCGCCCGTTTGATCGCTGAAGTCGACCAAGATCGTCAGGCCGCGCACGACGCCGCTCGGGTGCGGAAACAGCGCCAGCGCTCGCGTGCCGAACTCATCGAATAGGATCCCGGGCGGCGGCTCGCTCGGTTCCAAATCCGGCCAAGCGGGCACGGCTTTGCCGTTCACCACGATCGTCGCTTGGGCGCGACCGGCCAGCGTCGTGATGCTAGCCGCCAAGAGCGTGAGCGACGCAGCCCGCAGAATGACAAACCTCCGCATACGGAAAGAGTCGCACGGGCCGGCCCCAACCAGTCAGGAATCTCGCCTCTTTCGGACCAGGCCAAAACAGGCTGATTTCTCAGACCGCCGCACTCGTCGCGCTCTGGAACCCAATCCAAGCATGGTCCAAATTTGTTGGGGGGTGCTCGTCGCTCGTTCGACGATCACCGCAAATGAGCGGTCTTGCGCGCACCGACCTAGCGCCCGAGCTGTGCTATCGACCTGGCCCCCCGCGTCGCGTCATGCCGAGCTCTGCCCGTTCCCCCCGTCAGCCCCCGCTGCTCACTCGTGAGCAGGGGGACGAGGTGCTGCGCTATTGGCTCGCCGCGTTACGCTTGGAGGAGGCGCTGTCGGTACGACCTCAGGCGCGGCGCGCGACGCAGTCGTCGGCGGTGCCGCGGCTCGAGCAGCCGACGTCGGGGCAAGATTATTTCAAATTGCCGCTCGATGCGGCGCTCGCGCAGCTGCTCGGGCAGCAGACGCAGCTCAAGCGCGCATTCGACGGTGAGCTGTGCGGCTTCTTCGAGACCTGGCTGGATGGCCAGTATCGACGCAGCGATGACGAGGGAGAGCTCTCGCATCTGCTGTGCTTTCCCGTGCTGCATTTGCCCAAGGGGGAGCTTTCGGGGCTGGTCCGTTGTGGTATCCGGCTGCGCTTTGCTAGCGGCGAAGAAAAGGCGTTTCGCGTGCCAACGCGGGCCGAGCGGCAGCGCAATGCGTATCCGTTGCCGCCCGACCAGGCGCGCCTGACACGGGCCCCCAAGGCCGAGTCCGCGTGGCCCTTTTTCATCGACACGCGCCTGTTGCGGCAACCGCTGGGCGTCGCTGGCGAGAGCATCGACGCTTTGTTCGAGGCGCTGCGCGCTTTGAACGACGCGAGCGAGCGCGACATGCTCGCGCTGCTCACCACGACGCTCGAACTCGCGGCTACGCGCAATGGTCTTGCGCCCGAGAGCGTGGAAGCGCGCGCAGCGCGGCTCAAAGCGAGCGTCGCTGCCGAGAGCTGTGAGCTCGGGGTTTGGATCGAGCGGCTGACGGCGGCGGTGCGACGCTTGCTCGATCAGAGTGGTTCGCGTGCGCGAGTGTATGCGGTGGGCATCGTGGTGGATGGCACGCAGGCCAAGACCACGTGGCACTTGCAACGCGAGATCAATGCGCTGCTCGACGCCGAGGCAGGCGCGCGCTGGAAAGTGGAGTCGCCGCTCGGTGCTTATCTGACGGGGCGCCCTCGCGAGGCGGGCGAAGCGCCACAGCGCGCGCTCTTTCCGGGCCCCGGCCTGACGCCGAGCCAGCGCGCGGCAGCGGAGCACTTTTGGGGCTCGAGCTTGAGCGCGGTGCAAGGTCCGCCCGGCACCGGTAAAACCAGCCTGATTCTGCATTTGTGCGCCGAAGCACTCGTGCGCCAAGTGCAGCCGATGGTCGACGGCGGGCGCATGGGCAGCGCACTGTTTCTGATCGCTAGCAGCAACAACCGCGCGGTCGACAACGTGATCGAACCGCTTTCCGGTGCTGAGCTGCCGCTCG
The DNA here is from genome assembly GCA_035273265.1 of Polyangiaceae bacterium. Lineage (GTDB taxonomy): Bacteria > Myxococcota_A > Polyangia > Polyangiales > Polyangiaceae > PMG-095. The sequence goes on along the minus strand of DATEPG010000307.1, from coordinate 17,682 downwards.
CATTGCGCGCGGGCAGCCGCCAAGCCTGTGAGCAACAGTTGGCAGCCGGGCTGCGGCGCACCTTGGCGTGGCTGAAGCGCGCAGAGGGCATGGGTATGGGCGAGCGCCTGGGCAGGCTGAAGCAAGCGTCCGAAGCATTTCGCAGCCTGCGCGCGCAGTTGGAGCTCGTGCTCGCGCCGCGGCGTCAGGCGCTGGAGCGCATGGCCGAGCGCGCACGGTTGGAGCGCGAGCTCGAGTCGCTGAGCCAGCCGGAAGCCGACGCGACGGCGGTCGGCGCACTGAATCTTTGGGGGGTGAGCACTGCCCAGAGCAAGGCCATTCTGGTCGCGCTGATTCCGCTCGAAAAGCGGCTGCAAGCGCTGAGCAAGCTATGCGAAGTCGCCCCTGGCCACGCGCCGCTCCAGGCGCTGAATCGTCACTTCAAGCGCACCAAAACGCGTGATCTGCCCGGTTTCGAGCAGGCACTGAAAAGTGCGGGACTCACGCTCGAGTTGCCGCTGCCTCCGCCACCGTTGCTGTCGGCAGGGGCCGAGCAGCAGCTGGAACGCTGGGAAGAAGCCAGTGAACTTTGCCTGTCGCGGCTCGACGAGCTGCGCGCGGGCTTCGAGCGCAACGCGCTGCGCGCAAGACAACTCGAGCAACGCGAGCGCCTGCGCACCGAACTCGAGGCTTTGGGTGCACAATCCGAGCCGCTGCCGGAAACCCCAGAGCACGAGCCGCTGGCGCGCGCGCTGTTCGACGCAGCCGTGGCGGTGCGTGAAGCGTGGGCGGCCGAGCACGCCGCCCCGCTCGGCAAGGCCGTCGCCACAGCGCTGCGCACGGTCGAGCAAGAGCGCTCGCTACGCCCGCTATTTCGCAACGAGCCCGACGCGGCGCGCTGGCTGTGCCGCTTGTTCAACATCTGGGGCTCGACCCTGCTCTCGCTCGGCAATTGCTTCCCCAGCGACGCGGCCAGCGTCGCGCGGCTGGTGATCGACGAAGCGGGCCAATGCCACCCTGCGCACGCCGTTTCAGCGCTTTTACGCGCCGAGTCGGCCTTGGTCATCGGTGACGTGCACCAGCTCGCGCCCGTGATCGAGCTGGGCGCAGACGAAGAAGCGCGCTTGCTACGCGCCTGCAAATTGGAAGCGCTGGCCAGCGAGCTCTCCCCCTACCGGGTGCACGCCGATGCCCACGTGTCCACGCAATCGGTCGCTGACCGCGCGGTCAGTCAACGCCTGGCATTGGTCGATCACTTCCGCTGTCAGCCCGAAATCATCGCGCTCTCCGACGCGCTCTGCCGCTACGGTCTCACGGTGCACACCGAGCGTGCTGACCGCGCCGCGCACGCCGCGTACCTGACGCATCCCGTGGCGCTGGTGGATCTGCGCGGTGAACAGTCACCGCTCGCGGGCAGTTGGTGCAATGAACTCGAGCTGAGCGAGACGCTGGCGCTCGTCGAAAGCTTGCTCGATGGCGGCGTGCAGCCCGCTGAAATCGCGGTCATCACTCCCTACCGCGGGCAGCTCGAACGCCTGCGCCGCAGCTTCGCCGAACGCCGAGTTCCGCTCGAGTACAGCCCCGAGTTGGGCGAAAGTGGCTCATCCGCTCAACGCGCGGGTGTCGCGCTCGGCACCGTGCACCGCTTCCAAGGTGGCGAGCGCAGCATCGTGCTCTTCAGCAGCGTGATCACGCATCCCGCCTCGCTCGGATTTCTGAACGCGCGTCCCAACTTACTCAACGTTGCCATCTCGCGTGCCCGGCACCACTTCATCTGCCTCGGACACGCTGCCGTGCTAGCGCAAGGGCCTCGCACTCGTTTGCTCGCCGAACGCGCCCACGCGCTCAGTCCTACCGCTTACGGCCGAGGCACCCAGTCGACACTTTTCGGCGCGGGTAGTGGCTGACGTCCTGGTTTACGGTGCTTGGCCTGCGATCTCGAACGCGTGGGTCTTGCCCTTTTCAAAGGTCTTTAGCTCCCAATCGACGACCGCAAGCGTGCGAAAGCGTGCTTCGAAGCTGCTGCCGTCGCGGCCCAATGCGAGCAAGGTGTTGGCCATCGTCGCCAACATCCAGCGATAGTCCGAGCGCTCGTCGATTCGGGGTTGCGAGAGCTGAACCTCCAGACCCTTCACGATCTCTTCGCGCACCTTCCGCGCAGTCATCCGATCATAGAGCGCTTCGTCGTTCGAGGAGTGACGCGCGGAGCGCAGATCTAGGCAGAGCGCGTAGTTTTCGCCGTTGTAGTAGTCGCGCTGGATCTCGAAGCCGCGCCCGTACAGCTGAATGGCGGCGTTCAAGGCCGTGAGATCGTTGGTCTCCGCGTACAGCCGCTTCTGAATGGCGCCAGCAATGCCAAGCGTTTCGGGATCAGTCGACACGGTCGGGTTCAGCTGCTCGATGATTTTCAACCCAGCACGAAGTGCCTCCACCGCCGACGGCTGTTGGGCCTTGTAGGTGTGCAGGGCAAGTTGCTGAACGATGTATGGGTCGGCGACGGCCCCCGCTCCCGCTCCCGGGGCTTCGTGGCTTCGTCGCATTTCGAGCTGCAGCGTGTAAGCGCGCTGAAAGTGATCGCGAGCGCTGCTAAAATCGCTCTTCAACGCGCAACTTCGCGCGGCTTCGAGCTCGGAGGAGAGTGAGTCCGACTGCGCCTTCACCACCGCCACCGCGGCGCTCAACTGTCCAGAGGTCATGGTCGGACCGGTTAGGCCCTGCAGAAAAGTGTAAACGGGGCTGTCCGGCTGTGGCTTCGCCATCACGTTCGTGATCAGCTTCTTGAGCTCGATGATTTTGAGCGCCGCCTCACGGCTGCCAATGTCTTCACCGAGATGCTTGTACTGCAGCGTTGCAATGTGATTGAGGTCGAAGCTGAATTTGCCGTCGACCTCCTTCATCACGATCGTCGAAAAGGGTTTCAACGCGTGGCGAACGCCGAGCTCGTACAAAGCATTGGGGTTGCCCGTCGAGATGTCTGCGATGACGAGATCGGCTCGCAACAACATCTCGTACATCGGCTTGTCGATCAGACCCGAGTGGCTCACTTCATCCGCTCGGACACATTCCAATCCGCTATCCGTGACAGCCGGCTTGATGATCGCCTCGTACGTACGGTCGAGATCCAACGTCCGCGGCGGATCGCTGTAGTCTGTCTTCTTTCCGAATCCCATCACGACGAAGCACAGAGCCATGGCTGATCCCTTCGGTCCGTTGCTATTCCGGTCGACAAGTTACTGGATTGCCTCCAGGGACGCACATCCGTGTAAGTGGTCCGAAGAAATGACCACGACTCTCCAAATGTACAGGACGCGGCGGGGGGCGCTCGGACGCTCGGACGAGAGCGAGTTTGCGTTGATGGTCACGTGCCAGCCCGCGCGCCGTCGCAGCCTTCGGCGGCGCGTTGCGATCGTGACAAGTTGTCCCTCGGTAGACGCTGCGGCTTGTCCGATTGTAATGAAGAAGATACTTAGCCGGACAAGATCCTGGATTCGAAGGCCCTCTGCCTCGACCGAAGCACGTCCCCACAGTGCCACGGCATCAGCGTGCGCCGCCCGCGTCGTCGGGCTAAGCTTGCTTGGCGATGAAATTGGTCAGGCCGCGTGAGGTTGCTCAGCGTTCGCTCGGGCTGGTCGCCAGCGCGCTGAGTTATGTGCAGGCCAGCCAGAAGGGCATGGCGCCGAGCCCACTTCTGCTAGTGATTCGCAGCGCCAACCAGCTGGCTCAACGCATCCTCGATCAGCCGTCGCCCGTAGCGACACCTGCACAACGACGCACGTTGCTGGCATTGTCCGCGCAGCTCCGAGCCATGACCTCGCGCATCATCGTCACCGCGGAAGGCCGCGACCCGAAGAGCATGGAAGGAGAACTGGCCGAGCTCATTCGCCGCACTCTCGAGCTCGTCGACCGGGTCAGCGCGGAGCCGCCCGCCATTCAGGCCAAGAGTATCATCGACGTCGACGCGCTAGAACCCTAACGGGTGCCAATGCCGGACAGTTCGGTTACTATCTGCGGCGCGTGAAAACCTCGAGCACCGTACGGTCAGCCGATACCAACGACGACGACGCGGCGCCGCGCGGCCGGGCGGGGCTTTTGTTCCTATTCGCGGAGAACGAGCATTTCCCGCGTGACGCCCAGTTCTTTCGTTGCGAAAAGCTGATTGTGGGCCGTGCGGGCGACAGCGACATCGCGCTCGACGACAGCACCGTTTCGAGACAGCACGCGGAGATCGTGCTCACTGCGCGCGGCTGGGCGGTACGAGATCTGGGCAGTCGAAATGGCGTGTCGGTCGACGGAGCGCGCAGCAAGGCTTGCTTGCTGACGAACGGTTGCATCGTGCGTTTTGGCGATATCTTGTTCCAGTTCGTCGATCGCGAATTGGAGCTACACGCAGTGTACCGAACTGACGGCAAGCTGCGTGGCAGCGCTCAACGTCTCGGCCCCAGCGATTCCCAGCTGGTCGGCGGCTGGAAAATGGACCGGCTTGCCGCTCAACTTCAGCGTGTGGCCAAAAGCGAACTGACGGTACTGCTGCTCGGCGAAAGCGGCACTGGCAAAGAGGTTGCAGCTCGCGAGATCCACCGCTGGAGCGGGCGGCCCGGGCGTTTCACTGCCGTCAACTGTGCTGCCATCCCCGGCGCGCTGCTGGAAAGCGAGCTATTCGGCTATCGAAAGGGAGCCTTTTCTGGTGCCGCGGGCGATAAGCCCGGGCTGTTCCAGAGCGCCAGGGGCGGCACGCTGCTGCTGGACGAAATTGGCGACATGCCGGTGGACTCGCAGGCCAAGCTATTGCGTGTCTTGCAGAGCCGCAGCGTCACGCCGCTGGGGGCCGTGGATGCCGAAGCCACCGATGTCCGAGTGCTGGCTGCGACCCACCGCGATTTGAGCGCGTTGCAACAGAGCGGCGCCTTTCGTTCCGATCTGTATGCCAGGCTGAGCGACTTCGTGCTGCGGCTCCCGCCGCTGCGTGAGCGCAAAGAAGACATCATCACGCTGGCGTGCTGCTTTCTCTCGCAGCAGCGCCCGGATCCGCCTCGAATGTCGGTCGGTTTTGCGGCAGAGCTGCTGGAGTACGACTGGCCATACAACGTGCGCGAGCTAGAGAGCTGCATCAAACGCAGCCTAGCCGTGATGGAAGGTGACCTACTGCGACGCCGTGATTTGCCCGAAGCAATCCGGCAACGCGATCGCAGTGCGTCCGTCCAGGCGGCAGCCGCAGTTCCGGCCATTTCAGCTGCGGTCCGCGCAGCTGCGGTCAGCGCGGAGGACGTCGGCGCGGGTGAGATCAGCTTGCGCAGCGACGCGCCGAGCGAGCAGGAGCTCCGAACGTTGTTGGCGATCCATCGCGGCAATGTCAGCGCGCTGGCGCGCGAGTTCGGAAAAGCCCGGATGCAGGTGCATCGCTGGCTCAACCGCTACGCTCTCGACCCAGAACAATTTCGGGACGAGCGAGCGGAGCCAGCGAGTGACCAGAAATCCGACTAGAACGAGCCGCTCGCCAGCAGCGAAGCACCGCTGAAGGCAAACGTGAGCTCCACTTTGGCCCGCGCCGTCGCGCTTGGGCGAACTTTGCTCGCGTTGAACCACAAGAGGGCGCCCGTGAGCGCGGCGGCCGCACCAATGCCCATGCCGATAGCGCCGTACATGCGTTCCCGGTTCAGATCGGCGCGACGCTGATTGAGCTCTTCGGAGTGGCTACGACAGGTCGCGACGTTGTTACCACGGCTGCATTCGCCGCCTGGGCCGGTGCTGGCGTTGAAAGCGTCCACTTCTGGCGCGAGCTCCGCGAAACCCCGGTCAGCGTGCCACAGCACGGCGCCCGCGACCGCCATCGTTGCCACCCCCAGGCCGGTCGTGACGATACCGACAGTCGGCGAACTCGAGGGTCGATCCGACTCCGCGCGCGAATCCGGCCGCGCGCTCTCGACCGTCTTCGCGTGCACTGGATTTGCAGGTCGTTCGACCGCCGTTTGGCTTGGCTCGACCACCACCACGAGCTCTTGGCGTTTGCCGGCCGTAATCAGGACCGTTCGCTCGATCGGCGGATGCCCGGGTGCCAGGATGCTCAGGGCAATGCTGCCGGCTTCGACCTCGGCGATTTGCCCTACGCGCAACTCGCTCCGGAAATAGCCGCTCGCCGCGAGCTCAGTATCATCGATGTTCGCGCCGTCGGCGTTGGCGACGCGCACCAGCAGCGTGCCGAGCAGAGCGGCTTGATCTCGGCGCAAGGTCGCCATCTTGTCACGCAGTGCAACGGGTGCGTCGCGCTCCGCGGCCGTGCGCAGCAAACGAACCGCGGCCAAGGGGCGCCCCAACCGAGCTTGAGCCAGCGCTGCGTTGTACGCGGCCAACGCAGTAGGAAGCAAAGTATTGGCCGCTTCGAACTCAGCCGCCGCGGCCTCGAGATCTCCGCTATCGAGCAGCAGTAAACCCCGATCGAAATGGGCGCGCGCATTCGCCCTGATCATCGCGTCAGTCGCGTTCGTCGTGTGGCTCGTGTCCGTCGCGACGGCGACTGTCGGCCCTGACAACGCCAGCCCCAACCAGGCCGCCGCCAGGCGAGATCGATAGCGCGCGCCCCGAAACGAACGCCGAGTGGCTGGGGGGTCAATTGGCATAGGGATTTGCGCGTTCGAATTGCTGTCCGACCGGCGGCGACGGCACCGCTGATGGCTTGGCAACCACAGCAGCTGACGCCGGAGCCAAATATTTGACGGGTCGTCGGACGGGCACGCGAACTACCGAGGCTGCCGGCGAGGCTGCCGAAGTGCTCGCTAGTGGCGCGACCTCGCGGGGACTCGTCTGCGTCGGGCGCACGTCGTCGTTGAGTTGCCGTGGCGGCGGGGCCATTGCAGTCGTGTTGTGTTCGGTCGAGGTGGACACAGAGAGAAACTCGCTGGCAACGAAAGCCAGCACAGAGCTCACCGCGAACGCCAGCCCGATGATGGCCAAAATTTTGCGGTTGCGACTCGGGGCTTTCCTGCTCTCCGCGCGCACGGAATCGTTCGACGCGCGCGTCTCCAACGTCGTTCCCGTTCCCGTTCCCGTTCCCGTTCCCGCTTCCGCGAAGCGAACGCCGAGGAGCGGGGCGCGATCCGCCGAGCGCGGCGGTTCGGGCGCGAGGACGTCAACCTGCCAGCTTGTCAGCGCCGCCGAGAGCGCGCGCGAAAACTCACCGGCGCTTCGATAGCGGGAGTCCACGTTCTTCTCGAGCGCACGGGACACCGCCTCCGACACCGCTCGGTTTAGCTTGGTATCCAGCAAATGCAACGGTTTTGGCTGATCCGACAAGATGCTCACGATCAGATCCGCTTCACAGGCACTATCGAACGGATAGCTTCCAGACAGTGCCTGATAGACCACCACGCCGAGTGACCAGATATCCGCTCGCGCATCGACATCACTCGTGGCGCGGAGCTGCTCGGGCGACATATAGTGCGTCGTGCCCATGCGCAAGTTGCTGCGGGTCGTCACCTCGTGCTGGAAGGCAGCCCGTGAAGGGTCGAAGATCTTGGTAATACCGAAATCGAGGATCTTGATTTCGGTGGTGCCGAGCGAAGCAGTCGTCAAAAAAAGATTGGCCGGCTTGATGTCGCGGTGAACGATGCCGAGCATCGCTGCTTCATCCAGGGCTTCACTGCATTGCTGAAGCCAGGCAGCCACCTGCGCTGGCTTTGCTGCTCCCTGACTCCGTAACCGCTGTGCCAAAGTTTCTCCGTGCAAGAGCTCCATGACCATATACGTCAGCCCGTCGGGGGAAATGCCCCAGTCGTAGATGCTCACCACGTGGCGCGAGCGGAATCGGGCGGCGCTCACCGCTTCGCGTTCGAGACGGAATGACTCGTAGCCGTTGGCCAGAACATCGGGCCGCAGCACTTTCAAGGCTACTTCACGCTGCAGTTTGAGTTGGCGCGCACGATAGACGACGCCCATGCCGCCTTCGCCGATCAGCTCCAACAGCTCGAATTGCCCGGCAAAGGTGCTGCCGACTCCTGGGAGTTGGAGGGGGTTCCGAGTCATGCGGTTGGAGAGTATGGTGGGTGCCGTCGAATGCGGCAGCAAATTGTCCCCTGTGGCGTACAACGCTCGGCATGAAACCCGAAGGCGCGCGACGCCGCCAGCGAGCGGCAGGTCTGCTGCTCTGCCTGTTCGCCGCCTGTCACTCGTCGAACAGCGCCAACTCGATCAGTGACGCTTGCGTCATCAAGTCCGACTGTCCGGAGCCCCTGATCTGCGTCTCGGGCACCTGCCACGTAGAATGCCGGAAACCAGGGGACTGCGACGCGGGGAGCGTTTGCATCCAAGGCTCCTGTAAAAGCGCGGGCGCCGCCGGTGCGGGCGTACTCCCAGCCAGGCCGAGCGATCAAGGTGGCAACTCGAGTGGAAACGGGAGCGGAGACGGCAGTGGCGGCGGAGTCAGCGGCGGCGGAGTCAGCGGCGGCGGAGTCAGCGGAGTCAGCGACGGCGGAGTCAGCGGAGTCAGCGGAGTCAGTGGCGGCGGATTCAGTGGCGGCGGATTCAGTGGCGGCGGAGCAGGCGGCGCAGCTCACGGCGGCGCCAACAGCGCCGGCATCGGAAACACTTCCGGCGCCGGAGGAGCGTGGATTTGTGATGGCGGAGGGCAAGAACTCGGGCAAGTCGCGTATTGGTGCAGCAAAGTCAACGTCCACTCCACCAAGGATGGTTGGCGGACCGATACTAACTGCACCAGCGGATGTAATGTGCACGTTCTTGAGTACTGTCAGAGATTTTGGCCGCTATCAGCGTCGTACGTTGAAATGGCGCTCAGCTCGGAGCTCAAACCGTTCAATCATGCCGGCTGCGCTGACGTGGAGTATCAGCCGGGCGAGCGTCAGTACCGCTGTTGCGCCGCCGCGCCTTGACGCTTGGGACGGCCTTGCGCTTGGCACCGTAAAGCAAAGCATTCTCCGCCGGTCGAGTTACTGACAGGGCGCCCCTTCGAGGAGCATCATCACCGCCAGCCGCTTGCCGTGGCTATCCGTGCGGATGCGCGCGGCGAGTCCGTAGCGGCGCAAGCTAGGAGCCAGGAGAAGAGGCGTTTTCTCGAGTTGATCCAGTTCGAGCAGATCGCTGACCAGCGCGCAAGTTGCGGGGCGCGAGGACCGAGTGCGTTGGACCTCGCGTTTCAGGGCGGCATCCTGCGCTTGCACCGCGACCGCGAGCGTGGGGCTGGAAGCATCGACGTAGGCCGCAATTCCGGCGCTGACAGCCACTCGATAGATTGGGTCCGAGACCGGCACCGATAGGCCATTCTTGCGGCGTAGCGCCAAGAATGCGGCTTCGACTTGTTCGGTGGTGCGCGGCATCGTGGCTGGATCCGCCCGCCGTCCGAAGATCAGCGTGAACGTCAGTTGCTCAGTTTCGGTCGACACCGCCGCGATGCCAACGTGCGTGAATCGCGCGCTCAGCATGTTTGCCCGATGTCCAGGGCTCGCCATCAGTCCGTCGTGAGCCATTTCCGCGTTGCTCGCTTGTGAGACGTTCTCACCGAAATCAGCCACCAGCGCAGCGGATTGGCGCAGGCGCGCGTCGGGAGTGCCGGTGGTCGGCGAGACGTGACCGAAGAAATGGTGATCCACCATGTCGGTCGAGTGCGCGAGCGCGATTTCACGCAGCTCATCGTCCAACTGGAGCGGCTTCAGGCCAGCCGCTTTGCGCGACTGATTGAGCAGCGCAAACATGCGCGCTTCGCCCTCCACGGGCGAGGTGGTGCTGCCGATCGAGCCTGTCACCTTCGTTTCCTCGACTCCGACGAAGAGCGGCACATTGCAGACGATGACTGGTCCAGTGGCACCGTCACCCATCACCTCGAGTTGATAGACGCCCGGCACACTGAAGGAAAAAGAGGCATCGATCTTGCGAGACGGCATGCGACGCTCTTCGACGCTGCCGTCGGTTTTCGTCAGGTAAACGTGCGCGAAGCTGTAGCGAGCGCTGACTTCTCCACGTAACTCGACTTTGTCGCTCAGAGAAAGGTGACGCTGAAAGGGCTGGAGCGAGATCTCCACCGCGCCGAAGGTCACCGCCGCCGAACGACCGCTCCTCGATACACTCACCCCATAGCGCGTGATCGGCATGTTCGGCGGCACCTGGGCGAGCGCCGCGCGCCAGGTCTCCCGGTGTTCGTCATCGAGCGCAAAAGCCATGGTCGAGTTGATGACTCCGGCAAAGCCAAAGCGTCGGGCAGCAGCATCCATCGTGCTGGCGCTGGGATTGCGGGCCTCGTTCGCCTCGCGCAAGAACCAGCTGGCAGTCGCGGTCAGAGCACCGTCGAGAACCGCAGGCGTCCCGCGCTTCTTCAGCTCGGCCGCGATCTCTCGCGCCAGGTCTTCGCTGCGCGCGTCGCCGACCGCGGCGGTGGCATCCGTCGAATACATCGCTACGTCATCGGGTACGTCGATGTGCTCAGCGGGGCCGCGCGCTACGGGGATATTTCCACACGAGCAGCCCAGGCAAATCACGGTTCCCCAGAACCACCAGCGTAACAGTCGCAGCATCGAAATCGACTCTAGCGGCGTACGCCGCGTGGAACAATTGTTTCGGACTTCGAGGCGGTGATCAGCGCATTCGGCGATCGCTACCTGATCGACGTCAAGGATCTGCGGGCGGGTGAGGCATGGAGCGAGGCGCTCGAGCGCTCGATCGATCAAGCCGACGTCTTTCAGGCCGCCGAGCGCCTCATGGGCGCCCCCTGGAGCCGTGGACGAATCGCGGGTTCGAGTTTCGGCTCCATCAAGTTCGAGCACGACGCTGAACCTCCCATCCGCGCCCGCTCAGGCCTCGGCCCTTGGCCGCACTTGTTTCGTCTCGGGCGTCTCCGACGAGCCCCTCTATCCGCAGCCTGAGGCTCGCTGCGCCGGTCGAAACCTGGCCAGTTACCGCCTGGCGGATTTGCCATCGGGCCAAGCAAGGATCGCGACCGAGCACGATTGCTCCTTGGTCGTTTTGCGCGAGTGTCAGCGGGCCCCGGCCGCTGCGACCCGCGCGGTCGGGAGCGCGAAGCGCGCCCCGACTTTTGACTATTGACCGTGGCGCGCGGTTGCTGCGGACTGTCCAGTGCTAGACTCAGCGCTGCGGGTTGGTTTAGAAAGTTCGAGGGCCGTGCCGGCCCGAGGGTTTGGTCGCTGACCTCGAGCTCGAGGGGCTGATTGGCAAGCATTTTCCTGAGCTACAACCATCTGGACAACGCGGCGCCGCCCAAGCCTGGCTGGGTCGAAGACTTTCATCTGCGGCTGACTCAGCAGCTGGCGATTATGGCCGGTGTCGAGCACGAAATCTGGTTCGACCGCGAGCATCAGAACCGGAACGAGCGGCTGGCAGGGATCTTGACCAAGGCCGCAGAGGCCGCGGTGCTGGTGACGGTGCTCGGCCCCCCGCACGTGAACTCGCAGTGGTGTAGGGACGAGCTTCGCACCTTCCTGGGGCGGAACAAAGATTTTCCGCGTCCGCCCAGCGCTACCAAGCGTGACCTGAGCTTCGTCTTCGGCGTATTCAAATTCCCGCTGCCCAACGACGCCTTTCCGCTCCCAACGGTGCTGGAGCAGATCCTCGACGACGACGATCCGCTCTTGTTGGCGATGGAACAAAACCTCCCTTACGTGTTTCACGAAAAGGGCCCGCCGCCTCGCACCTTCAACCCGGAGTGGGAGCAAGACAAAGGTTACCACTTGGCGCTCAATAGTCTGGCCTACAACCTGGCGCAGAAGCTCGCGCCGGCCGGCAAGGTCGCGCTGTTCGGGGCCGAGAAGTCGAAGGCGCTGCGCGCGATTCGCAAAGGGGTGACCGGTTACGGGCTGCGTCCGCTCGGTGGCCTCTGGCCGGCCGCGCCTGAACCGCGCGAGCACGCCATCGCCACTGCGCTCGACGAATGCGAGCTGGTAGTCATTGCCTTCGATGCCGACTCCAAAGCAGATTGCTGGGACCACTTGGAGCGAGCCGTCGCCGAGTCGAACGTGCGCAAGGTGATGCTCTGGCTGGACGAAGCGCAGTCGAGCTTGGCTCGCGAGCGCTTCGTCGAGCTACGCAGCAATCCGCCCGAGAAGTGCGAGTTGTACGAATCGAGCAGCGTGCCGCTGGCTAGCCTCGTCCAGGCGGTGCGCGAGAACCTGCTCTATTTCGAGAAGCATCCGCGCTTGCCCCCCGTGCCCGCGCCTAACGGCAGCGCGCTGAGGCCAAGGGTGCACGTGGTGTATCGCAGCGAGGACGCACAGCTTGCGCAGCTCGCGTTCAAAGACGCGGAGCAGTACAGCGTGCAGACGGTCGACGTCCCGTTCACCTCACTCGATGCCTTGAGCGAGCACGCGCGCAACGCCGAGGCGATCCTGGTGGCCTCCAGCAGTGAAGAGACGGCTCGGCCGCTCATGCGCCGCGTCGCGCCGCGGCTCGAGACCAACCAGCGTGCCGGTGTCGGGTTCGCGGCAGAAGCGCCGACCTTGGAAGGGGACTTTCGCTGGCTCGGCAAGCGCGTCCCCGGAATTTTTGCGGCATTTCCAGGGGCAGCGCGTTGACGACCGCGGAGCTGCCGGCGGTGGTCGCAAACTGGGAGGACAATCCTTATCCGGGCCTGCGCCCCTTCGAGAGAGAGGACGTGGACGTCTTCTTTGGGCGGGAGATCCAAATCGACGAGCTGCTGGCGCGGCTCGCGCGGCATCGCTTCGTGGCGTTGGTTGGTCCTTCCGGATGCGGCAAATCATCACTGACGCGTGCTGGACTCATCCCGGCTCTGCTCGACGGCATGCTGGGCGACACGGGAATGAACTGGGCGATCGCGATCATGCGCCCAGGAGGCCAGCCCGAAGTCGCCCTGCGTGAGTGCTTGCTGCCTCTCCTGCCCGCGCCTGCGATCGCTGAAGCGCCGCCCCGCGAGCTAGCCTCGACGGATGACGAACCTCGCTCGGGGTCGACGCGCTTCAACCACGCTCGCTTTTACCTGGAGCAAGCGCTCGACGGGAGTCGCGACGCGCTTTCGCGGGCTGCGGCGCAGCTGGTGTTGGCTAGCGAAGCGAAAAACGTGCTGCTGCTCGTCGACCAGTTCGAGGAGATTTTTCGCTTCAATCGCCGGCCGGGGGACGATGCGGAGTGGTTCGAACGCTCCAGCCCTTTCGTGCAGCAGCTGCTGGCGGCGGTGAACGATCCCACGAGCAGCCCGCGTGGCAACATCTACGTGGTGCTGACCATGCGCGACGAATTCGTCGGCCGCTGTGCCATGTTTCCCGGTCTGGCCGAAGCCCTGAACCAGGGACTTTACCTAGTCCCGCGCCTGACTCGCGCGCAGCTGGCCGACGCGGTTCGTTTGCCGGCCAAGACCCGCGGCCGTGTGGTCTCGCCCGGGTTAGCGGAGCGAGTCGTCAACGACAGCATCTCGGCTCAGGACGAGCTGCCCGTGCTCGAGCACGCCATGATGCGCACTTGGCTGACGCTCCCCAAGGAGACCAGCGAGGTCAGCCTCGCCGCCTACGAAGGCGTGGGAGCCGTGCAGGGCGCGCTCAATGCCCATGGTGACGAGATCATTGGGCTCAATCAGGACGGAACCCGCAACGACAAGCTGACAGGCGAGCAATTTCGGTTGTGTGAGGTGATCTTCAAGCGACTCACGCTCGACGCCGAAGAAGGCGCGACGCGTGCCCCGGCGTCCGTGCAGGAGTTGGCGAACGTGGCCGGCGTGACGCCGGAGAACAAAGACTTGCAGAAGGTATTGAACCTGTTTCGGGCGCCAGATTGTCAGTTTCTGTCGCCGAGCCCCAAAGTTCAGCCAGAGCTCGAACCCGATACCGAGATCGATCTGACGCACGAGGCCATCCTACGCACCTGGCTCAAGCTCAAGCACTGGGCGGCGGACGAGCGCAGGGACTCGGTGCTCTACCGCCGACTGTTGGAGATGGCCCTGCAGTTCGAGAAGGCCTCCGATTCCAGCAGCCCCTTGCGCGAACCGCAATTGAGCAGTGTCTTGAAGTGGTGGGAGGAGCATCAGCCGACCCCGGCCTGGGCGGCGCGTTATCACCCCGCACCCGCACGCCTGCAGCAGGATGGCTTCGAGCACTACGTCGAGTCTCGCGGTACGCGCAAGCTGCCGAAGCACGCCGCGTTGCACGAGCGGGCCTGGCAATTTCTCGCGGCTGCCCGCGACGAGCGAGACGCGGCGCTCGAGAAGCAAGATCAGGAGCGAGTGGCTGCTCTCCAGAAGGAGGACGCAGCACATCTCCAGCGCCAAGCCGCGCTACGCCAGCGGCTGCTGAACTACGTGCTGGGACCGGCGTTGCTGATCTTCGGCATAGCGGTGACTCTGGCGCTGTTCGCCGACCGAACGAAATCGGAGGCGCTGCAAAGCGAGCTTGCGGCGCGCAAGCTCGAGACTCAGGCCAAGGACCGAGAGATCGACGCGGCGCGGCAGGTCGCCGCTGCCGCTGAAGAAGCCAGGCAGGCTGCTGAAAAGGCAAAGCAAGCCGCGGTCGACGCGCTGGCGGCGCAGAGGGCGTTGGGCGTGGCTGAAGGAGAGCTCAAGAAAAAGATCCTGCAGTTGCAGGATGCCGAGCGCAAAGCGACGGAGGAGGCCCGTGTGGCGCGACAGAATGCGGCAGCGGCTCGCCGTGAGGCTGACGCTGCGACTGGCGAGCTCGGCAAGCTTGCTCCGCTAAAAGAGCGCAATCGCGAGCTCGAACGTCAGATGACGATTCTCAAGGCCGAGAACACGAAGCTATACCAGCTCGCGACTCCAAGCAGCCGACCTTAGTCTGCCGCTTTGGCGCGCGCGCAGTTCTTGCGAATCGAGGCCATTTCCGCTTCGACCGTCACGCTCACCTTCAGGTTCCGGCCCATCTGCGAGAGGAAGCGCTCGGCGGCCGTGGGCTGCCCTTCAGCGCAGTAGTAGCGGGCGAGCGTCAGATAAGCGACGGAGGTTTCGGGTGAGCTGGGAAAGCGCTCGCGCATCCGATTGGCCGAATCCAGGTGGGCCGAGCGTTCGCCGATGCTGCCCGAGAGCGTGACCAGCTCCGCGTAGGTCGCAAGCTCATCCCGGTGCCCCTTGAAAGCAGCCTCGCGCGTCAGCTCGGACAGAGCGCGCAGGCGAGAGCTGGCGGCGGCGGAGCCGCTCTCTTGGCGGTAGGCTTGGGCCAGCAGCAACAGTCCGACCACGCGATCCTTCGACGCCTCCTTGGAGTTGCCGACGCTTTTCAAGCGCGCCACGAGCGCGGCAATGTCGGAACTAGGCGTTGCGCTGGCAGCGGAGGGCACATACCAATCGTCTTGTGCTGACGGCAGGCACGCGCCGGTCTTTGGATCGACGCCGTAACGACAGACTTCGGCCACCGGCGCCAGGCACTTGCCCGCGACCCGCTCGAAGCCCGGTTCGCACGCTTCAGGCACGCATCGCCCTTCGCTCGGTACTTCGCCCGGCGCGCACGTCGGCGAAATGCTCCCCGGGCGTAGCGGGTTCAGCGTGGTGGTCCCAGACTCGCCGTTTTCCCCAGCCAAGCGGACTGCGACGACGCCGTGGGTTGCTTGCTCACAGCCCGCGCCGAGCGGCGCCGTGGCGTCGAAGGCTCGAGCGACGAAGCTTCCGCCCTCAGGCGCGGCCGGGTTGGGGGCGGCTTGGGTCGGCGTATTGCGGTCGGCGACGAACTCGTAGCCGAAATTCTGCGTGCACTGCCAGAGCGGCCGCACCCGGCAACCATCGTAGAGCACCAGTGTGACGCGACCGGCGCGCACCGTATCGGTGAGCCGGCTGAGCTCGCTGCTCGGCCATTCTTGCCAAGAAACCTGTCGATAGCCGACCTGCGCTCCGGGCCGGCAGCTGGATGGCGGCTGAATCGACGGCGAACAAGCGCAGGCTGCTGAAACCGCCGAGATCAACAGCCTGAACGCCCGCAACACGCGCGGACTCTATCGTTTTGGCTACGGGGTTTCCAGGGAAAGCGTGCTAGCCGTACATCAGCATCATCCAAGCCTTCAACGGGTGGGGGACCGCGCTCGCCGCCTCGCGCAGCTCGGACTTGTCGAGCGCCACGCGCCGCAAACTCACCGCCACGTCCCCGTTCACGGCTTCGATTACCGCGTACTCTGCGTGCGGCAATAAGATTGGCACTTTGCCCGCGGCGTGCTCCTTGAACGCGAGCCCCACGCTGCCCGGATTCACAATCAGTGTTCCGCGATGCTGGCGCAGCATCTGAATGTGGGTGTGCCCGCCGGCCATCACCGTTGCGCGTCGCCTGCCGAGCAGCTCGTCGACGCGCTCGGCAGGTGTCGTCGCGAGCAAGTCGGTCATGTTCGATTCGGGCGTGCCATGAAACAAGAGCAAGCTTCCCGAGTCGTTCAGCTTCAGCTCGAAGCGACGGGAGAACGAAGCAATGAAGTTCAACTCTGCTCGGGACAGCTCGGCCCGGCACCATTCCACCGCCTCCACGATGATCGGGACCTCGGAATACGAGTGGATCAAGCGCTCGTTGAGCATGAACTCATCGTGATTGCCGAGGATGCAGATGCAGCCCAACTCGATCAGGCGCCCCAACACCTCTCGCGGTCGGGGGCCCAATGTCGCCACATCACCCAGGCAGACGATTTGATCCACGCCCGTGCGCGCGATGTCCGCCAACACGGCGTTCAACGCGAACTCACTGCCATGCAAGTCCGAAATCAACGCGATGCGCATCCGTAAAAAACCCCAATCCGTGAGTTACAGGATAGCTCTCCGCGCGCGCCCGTCAACGCAGCATCGCCTACTTTGGCGAGGCGATCTGCAGCACGCACCACGAATGGGACGACTGAGACGAATCAGCTGACGGAATGCGCCGGTTGCCGCGTCGCAGGCTTCGTACAGCCGGTCCACTTGTCCGGCTAGGTAGTTTGTCAGTTAGGAACGGACGAAGCATTTAGCCGGAGGAGGTCGCTCGTTCAGAGAGGGGCGCCACTGGCTGCTCAGCATCGAATCTTTGCCTTGCCCGGGGAGCAGGATCGCCAATCTCGACAGGCTTGCGACTTTGGAGTGGCCGAGGGCGCCCGGCGCGGTTCTGTCAATTCTCGATCGTAACGAACGGCGCTTCGTCGCTCTGATTGGCGATGCAGATGCAGCCCATG
Organism: Polyangiaceae bacterium; assembly: GCA_035273265.1. Lineage (GTDB taxonomy): Bacteria > Myxococcota_A > Polyangia > Polyangiales > Polyangiaceae > PMG-095. Next base: position 618 of record DATEPG010000307.1, on the reverse strand, counting down.
TTCCAAGCGCGCGTCTTGCCTGGATCATCGTCGAAGCGTAATTCTGCTTGATCCACACCCGTACACACCACACACCCGTGCTGCTCGAGCCGCCGTACGAATTCGAACGCAACCTCGTTGCTGGCTTGACGCTCGCTCTCGCTCAGATTGATCAAGGTGTCCGTACGCTCGATCAGATACGCTTCGAGTTCAGCGGCGATCGCACGGGCCTCTTGATCGCCGCTGACCACGACGAAGTGGAGGACGGTGACGCGGTCGAGCGCCGCGAAATCACTCGCTCGCGTCATCCGACGGACTGGGATTTGGGTGACTGATGCGCCGGCCACGGACGGGACGATAGGGCGCGCCGGCATGAACAGCAAGCAGGTAGACCGCCGACTCGCGATGCTTGGTGCCCACGGCGGCTCGGGTTGCTATAAGCCGGGGATGTTCGGTCGTTGGCTCAAAGCGCTAGGTGCAGGCGAAGATGCGTCGGGTGGTGGAGCGCTGCGCGCAAGTATCGCGCGCGAGCTTCCGGGTGCGGACCCTGAGACCGTCACGGTCGTGACGAGCATCGCTGGGCTGCTCGGTACCGTCGCCTACGCCGATCGCGACTACTCGCCGACGGAGGAGGCTCGA
>DATEPG010000306.1:0-29028 GCA_035273265.1 Polyangiaceae bacterium | reverse complement strand
TTCGGCCGTTGGCCACGCGTGTCAGGAAGACATCGTAGAACTGCGCGACCTTGCGCTTGAGCTCGCTGTGTTCTTCCGGCGTGAACGGGCGGAAGATCGATTCCGCGTCGGCGCGTGGCGCGGTCTTGTACATTTCCACGCTGACGCCGATGCGTCGCATCAGCTCGGCGACGTCGGCCTTGCCGTAGAAGATACCGATGCTGCCAGTGATGCTGAGCGGGTTGGCGAACACACGGGTGCCGGGCGCCGAGATATAGTAGCCGCCGCTGGCCGCCGCGCTGCCCATGCTCACGATCACCGGTTTGACTTTGGTGGTGAGTTGGATCTCTCGATAAATGACGTCGGCTGCCATGGCCGAGCCGCCGCCGGTCTCGACGCGCAGCACGACCGCGCCCACCTTCGGGTTTTCGCGGGCTTGCTTCAGGCTCTCTGCGATCGTGTAGGAGCCGACCAAGCGCGTGCCCAAGAGCGGGATGGTCTTACTGCGGCCGTCCACCATGTCGCCATCGACATAGATGATGGCGATGCCGGTATTGGCGCCGAAATACTCCGGCGCGCGCGGCGCGCGGCGATCTTCGAGCAAGCGCACCGGAGAGCCGACCAGCGAGCTTACCTCGTCCTCGAGCTGATCGTCGAAGGCGAAGCCGTCGACCAGGCCTGCGAACTTGGCTTCGGATGCCACGAACGGGCCCTTGGCGACCCGCTTGCGCAGCTCGACTGGGTCGATATGCCGCCCGGCGGAGACATCGAGCGTGAAATTCTTCTCGACCTGTTGCAAGAGATCGATGTGGTCCGCGCGTGCCACGTCCGTTGCGTCTTCACGCATGAACGACTCGGGCGCGCTCTTGTGCTCACCAATGCGCACGAAGTCGGCCTTGATGCCGAGCTTCTCGAGCAGGCCGCCGAAATACATGAAGCGCGACTTCAAGCCTGCAAAGCGGACGCCTCCCGCGGGGTTGAGCAAGATACGGTCGGCTGCGGAGCACAGGTAAAGGGACGAGCCATCGCCATCCTCCAGGTGACACAGCACGCGCTTGCCGGCTTGGCGCAAGTGAAAGAGTGCGTCGCGCAGCTCTTGCGTGTGCGCCATCGAGCTTGCAGGCGCGGTCCGCAGCTCCAACACCACGGCGGCCACCGTGGGCTCGCGATCGGCGATGTCCCACAGCTTGCGCAGCAGGGCAGTATGACCGCGCACGTTCGGCGTGTCTTCGATGCGCAAGCGAAGCGCGAAGCGCGGCGACTCGGCCCCGGCGTGCTCGCGAAAGCTCTTGGCCGCGATCTCGAAGCCTAGATTGTCCTGCGCCTTGTTCTTGGCTATCGCGCCCAGCCCGTCTCCGAACAAGCTCCCGCCAGCGACTTCGCCCGAGCCTGAGGCGCCGTTGAAGTTGAAAGCAAAGGATGCCGAAGCCAGCCATTGCTTGCGCCCCGCGTCGTTTCCTGGGTCTGAGTAGGAAAAGTCCCCGCGCAAGCGTCCGAGCTCGGGCACGTCCACGCCCAGGGTGGCTTTCGGCACCCAGTAGTCGTTGCGGTGGTCCACGTATTGCCCTTCGAGCCCAAGCTCGACGGCCCGACTGCGCACGGGGCGAATGGCGATCGCGAAGTTGTAAGAGCGATCGAGGTATCCGCCGCCATCCGTGGTCGGCGCGTTCAGGTTGTGACCGACGACCGCGAAGCCAAAGTAGTCGTTCGGTCGGGAGGTCACGCCCAAGGACCAGGACGCTAGATCGTGCGCCGAGGGTTGATTGGAATACGAGCGCTGGAGCGACATACCGAGCGAGAAGGCGCTGCTCGGTCGATAGGCGAGGCCCCAAGTGAGCCATTCGTAGCGGCCCTTGTCTGCGCCGAACATCAGCTGAGCCGCAGCGCGTGGCGGTGAAACGATGTCGAGCCGCAGGCCGGTCGCCAAATTCAAGAACGGGATTGGGAAGGCCAGCGCGAAGGCGTGCCCTTGGTAGCTGGCGGTGGCGTCCTCGTTCAAGAACATGCCGGTCCAACGCAGCTCCCCTCCCGGCAAGAAGCCGAGGTTCGCCGGGTTGACGACCAAGGCCGTCGAGTCGTCGTTGCTCACGGCGCTGCGCCCGAGCGCTGGCAGACGCGTGGGCTGATCGGTGGGAAATTGTGCGCTCGCGTGGCGGGCCTGGAGCAAGCCCGCGGCGAGCAGCAACGCGCTCGTGGTGACTCGCGAGGAACCGCGACCAACAATCGTCATCAAACGATACCTCGGGCTTTCGCGACGGCCATGATTTCTGGGGCTCGTAACGCGAGTTCGTCGTTGTCCTTCACCGGCAAGAAGCGGGAGACCGTGCCCGTCCGCGGCAGGTGCAGGTAAGCGGTCGGCAAATGGCTCGTCACCTCGTTCACCAAACGCTCGAACTGCACGACCGGTTGGTCGTCGACCTTCTTGTTCACGGTAAAATACGTCCATTTCATGTCGAGCTCGAGCATCGACTTGGCATCGAAGTAAAACACATTGGTGGCGAACACGCGCACCACCTTCGGGTCGAAGCTGGGCGGGATCCGAAACTCTTCCAAGATGCACAGCGTGTCGTCGACATAAGCGGGGATGCCGCCGCGATCACTGGGCAGCTTGTCCACGACTTCGGCGCTGACTGGTTTGCCGTGCGACAGGTGGAAGCCGATGATCGCCGGGTCCAGCGTGCCGCCCATGTTGTCGATGTTCGTCATCATGATCACCTTGCCGCCGCGCTCGACGAACGCGTCCAGCAGGCCACTTTCACGCAAGGCATCCGGAAGGTCGCCGTGACCCGGTGCGTGTTCGCTCGGCTGCCCATTTTTGTCGAAGAAAATCTGGCCTTCTGGCGTCACGCGCAAGGACAGATGCTGATTGAAGGTGGCGATGCTGTGGCCGTCTAGGTCGTCCCCGAGCGCGGCGCGGATGCCGGAGTCGGTGGAGTGGCTGGTCATCAACCAAAGAGGGGGGACGGCGCCGTAACGGCGCTCGATCGCGCGCATCTCTGCGCGCCGTAGATCGAGAAAGCTCTTGCCGGGGATGGCGTCGACCAAGGCCTTGATCACGCCACCCATGCGCGTTGCCATGCCGCCCGCCAAGACCAACAGCGCGACCTGCCCCGCGCGCAAAGCTTGTGCGCCGAGCTCGCTCAGGCGCGCATACTCGGCGCTGTCCGGCGCAGGCAGCTGCTGGATATCCTCAGGCTTCGGCGGGCTGATCTTGCCTTTGACGAAGTTGTCTTCGGCGCTCTCGCTAGCGAGCCGCCCGGCGAGCAGCTTGAAGCGCTCGGGATCGAAGCGGTGGTGCGCGAGGCGCGCCTGAACGTCGGGGGGGAGCTCTGCAAGCTGTTGATCGAGCGAGAGTGCCATTGCGCGCGAGGCTAGCACTGGACGGTTCCGATGATCACCACCTCCAGCGCGCTTGGGGCGCGTCCGTGATTGGATTGGCGAAAACGACGCGCTCCGCCCTCTGCCTTTTCGCTACGAACGCTCCGGGCTTTCGACGAGTAGCGCGCGCTTGTGTTGGCGCAGCATCCAAAAGCCGAGCCCAAGCGCTACCAGCATGGCCAAGAGCTGGGTGGCGTAGCTGATGAACGCCATCGCCGCGCCCGACGTCCTCAAAAGCGCCACGGGGAAGTACAGGGCCAGCCCCGAATAAGTGCCGATTTGGAAGGCGCCGAAAAGGCCCGGTCCGGCCGGCACGATGACCCCCAAGCCGAGCACGCCGAGCGTCACGCAGGCTTGCGCAAAGGAAGCTTCGATCCCGCAGCCGCGCATCAGCAACCACTGACCGATGAATTGGCAGCTCCAACAGAGCAGCGTCTCGCCCAAGAAGCGCAACCGGTTCTCTGGTGACCCCAGTACGTTCAAGCCGTCTGCGAGGCGTTCCAAGGTCCCCGTGACGAAGCCTGCGAGCTTGGTCGAGATCGGGTTGAGCAAGGTCATCGTGACCTTGCGTGCGAAACCGCGCGCGCCGTAAAATACGGTCAGTGCGACGGCCCCGCCCGTGAACACCGCTGCGGCCACGTAGACCGCGCGCGGGATGATCGAGACCGGTAGCGCTACGTCACCCAAATGATCGGGTAGTGGTGAGATCGGCGTGGACAGCGTGAGCGCGAGCGCGGCGGTGAGGGTGAGCACCAAGCCGTCCACCACGCGTTCCGCGCCAGCCGCCCCGAGGGCCTGAAAAAACGTCACTTTGCCGTCACGCGCGAGCAGGTAGGGCCGGGCGGCTTCACCCATGCGCAGCGGCGCGAGCATAATCGTCGCGATGCCGATCAATCCGACGCCGACGACTCGGGTTTCGGAGATGTCCGGCGCGACCGGGCGCAAGAGCGGCAGCCAGCGGTGGACGCGGAAATATATGGCGACGCTGGTGGCCAACACATAGGCGGCTATCGGCCCGGCGTGCACCGCCGAGAGCGTATCTGCCGACGGGATGAGCGGCAGTCCACCGCGTTTGAACAGCCACACGAAGCCCAAAGCGATGGCCAACGACGCCAAGATGCGCGGGGCATAGGCCCACGCGCCGCGCGTTTTTCCCGACGCCGTCGCTGCTTCCTGACGAGTTGTCGGTTCTGGGTCGGACACGACGCGGACGAAAGCAGTGTATTTCGGGGAGGTCAAGCCCGTTCCAGCATTGCGAACAGCGCCCCGGCAACATAAAACAGCGCACGATGGTGGCGTCGCAAGCTCAGGGATCTCTTGCTCGAGAAGTATCGCGGGAAGGCACTGCGCCGCGCGTCCTCGCGAGTTTGTTCGGTCTCACGCTGGTGGGGCAGTCTCTGACACAGTTCTTCGCCTACGCGGCCGTGCCGGCCGCGCAACGGCTAGCCTATTTCACGCAGAACACGCTGCCGGCGGTGCCGCCCGCTCTGGCCTTGCCGACGATCACGGGCTTCTTGCCGCTGCTGATCGCGCTCTTGCTGCTGGTCGTGGAGCGCGAACGCGCACCGCGGATCGTGGAGTCGTTCACGCGCATCGTGGCGCCCGCAGGCTTGGCCTTCGCCCTGCCAGCGTTGTTCACCTGGCAATTGGGTCAACACCGCTCGATCGGATTTTTGATTCTGTTGGGGCTGTTCGGCTTGGCGCTGGAACGGCTGCTCCGGATCAGCGTCGCCGAGTCGTTGAGACTCGCAGGCGCCAAGGATCTGGCTGATGCGCGTGCCTTCTGGACCCGTCTCGCTGGGCGGGTCACGCGCATTGCGGCTCCGCTCGTGGTGTTGCTCGCGGGCGTCGGCTACGCAGCGTACACGGGCTTCTTCACGATCCGCCATCACCATCAGATTCTGACTAGCGCGTTCGACCTCGGTATCTTCGACAACTTGATGTACAACACCATCAAGGGGCGTTTTTTCGAGTCCCCCGTGATGTTCGGGCCGGGTCACCACAACTCGCTCTCGACCCACGCCGAGTACTTGATGGTGCTGTTCGCGCCGCTGTACGCGATAGCACCGCGCGCCGAGACGTTACTGTTGATTCAGGCGGTCTTCTTGGGTGGCGCCGTGGTGCCGCTTTATCTTTTCGCCCGCACGCTGTTGACGGCCTGGCCGTCAGTGGTGCTGGTGCTCGCGTACGTCTTGTTCGCGCCGCTGCACGGCGCGCAGTTTTACGACTTTCATTGGTTGCCGCTGGGCGTGTTCTTCTACTTCTGGTTGTTCTACGCGATCGCCGCACGCAAGGACTGGTTGGTGGTGCTGATGGCGCTGCTGCTGTTCGCGCTGCGCGAGGACATCGCGGTTGGTCTGGCTTTCTTGGGCACGTTCCTGTTCATCACCGGCTTGCGTGTGCGCATGGGCATCACGCTGGCCGCGACTGCGGCCGTCTGGTTCGTGATCAACAAGTTCGTGATCATGCCTTGGGCCGGCCCGTGGTGGTTCGATTCGATGTACAACGAGCTATTTGCCGACGGTAAGTCGGGCTACGGCAACGTGGTCAAGACGCTCATTTCCAACCCTTTTTATGCGTTCTCGACCTTCGTGCGCGGCCCCAAGCTCGCGTATGCGCTGCACATGCTCGCGCCGCTGGTGTTTTTGCCGGTGCGGCGTCTGGCGTTCTGGTTGCTGCTCGTGCCCGGCTCGGTCTTCACCTTGATGACGACCGGCTACTGGCCGACGCTCGCCATCTCCTTTCAATACACGACGCACTGGGTCCCGTTTCTGTTCGCGTGTGCTGCCATGAGCCTGTTCGCGATCCGCGAAGGGAAGGACGGCCAAGTCCGGATGATCGCCGCGCTTGGGGCGCTCTCGGTGGTGCTGCTCAGCCATAGCTACAACTTCGGCGCCATCTTGCAGCGGGAGAGTTTCGTGGGTGGCTTCGGTCGCGTGTCCTTCGAGATGTCCGATGCCACGCGCGAGCGCTACCTCGACATGCGCTCGGTTGCCGACAAGATCCCGCGCGAGGCTAGCGTCGTCTCGACCGAGACGTTGAACCCACACATTTCGGCACGCAAGGACGCCTACGTCTTTCGCTACGATTCCGGACCGGTGGATTTCATCTTTTTGAGCGAAAATGAGCTGGGCGGGGACCTCAAAAACACCCTGCGGGAAAAGTTCCGTAAGAGCCCTTACGGTTTGTTTGCCAAGGGAAAGCGAGAATTCTATCTGTTCAAGCGGGGATATGAGTCGCCGGCCACGGCCGAGGCGCTGCGCCACTTGGGCATCTAGTTCAAGGCCAGCCGTTTTCTTCCAGTCTGTCCCGCCCTCTTCGCACTCTGGGCCCTTCCCTGTATAAACCCCCCGTCATGCCGCGGCCCACCCTGACTGTCGTCATTCCCATCTTCAACGAAGAAGAGGTCATTCCGGAGCTCGCTCGCCGACTGCGGGAGGTGATCCAGGTTTGGAATGCTCAAATCAAGTCTTGGGAGGTGGTGTTCGTCAACGATGGTTCGAAGGATAAATCGCTCGAGCAGTTGAAGTTGCTGGCCGCCGATGAAGCTCGCTTCAAAGTCATTTCGTTCGCGCGCAACTTCGGGCACCAGATGGCGATCACCGCCGGGCTCGATCGCGCCGAGGGGGAAGCGGTCGTGATCATGGACGCTGATCTGCAAGACCCACCGGAGGTGGTGAGCGAGATGATCGCTCGCTGGCGCGAGGGCTTCGACGTGGTTTATGGCGTGCGCACGAAGCGCGTCGGCGAGACGCTGTTCAAGCGAGCTTCCGCGGCCATCTTCTATCGTCTATTGCGCGCCATGTTGGGTGGGATCTCGATTCCCGCCGACGCGGGAGACTTCCGATTGATTTCACGCCCCGTGGTGCTCGCCATGCGTGCGCTGCGCGAGCGGCATCGCTTCGTGCGCGGCATGGTGGCTTGGGTCGGCTTTCGGCAAACCGCGGTTTATTATGCGCGCCCGGCGCGCTTTGCCGGCGAAACCAAGTATCCCATCAAGAAGATGGTGCGCTTTGCCATCGACGGCATCGCGTCGTTTTCCGTAGTCCCTTTGCGCTTCGCAACCTGGCTCGGTGTGCTCGCCGGAACCGTGGCAGGGCTCACCGCCGCGTGGGCGACCTATCAGCGCTTCTTCGGGACCGGCGTCGTGCCAGGCTGGACGACGATCATGATTGCCGTCGCGCTCGGTGCTTCCGCGCAGTTGCTGATGACCGGTGTGCTCGGTGAATACGTGGGGCGCATCTACGAAGAAATCAAACGGCGCCCACTGTACGTCACGCAAGAAGAAGTCAATCTGGGCGGGTCCGCGGCTGAGCGCCCGCCGGCGGACTGAGTCGACGAGTCATGGCCAACCAGCGCTTGCGGGACGACCCGAGTGATCTGCCGCGCTTGGCGTTGGCCTTGGTCACGCTCGGCTTGGTTGGCTTCTCGCTCGTCCTCTCCGCGCAGATGGTTTGGCTGAAGCTCGCGCAGCGCGCCGAGTTTGCCGCGCGAAATACGCTGGGTCAGGACGGCCGGCTGATCCTCTTGCTGTCGCTCGGCGCTGGGCTCGCGCTGCCCGCGGCTCTGGGCATGCTCTTCGTCGTGCGCCGCGGCCCATCCTTGGCGACGCCCGCACTGGAACGAATTGCCACACGCCTGGCGCCGCTCGCGGCGCTGTTCATGCTGCCCGGCTTGTTCCTCAGTCAGATCGCTCGCGACAAGCCGCTCTACTACTTGATTGCGCTGTCGGCGTTCGGCCTGATCTTCAGCGTACTGCTCGCGCGTGCCTTTAGCCTCGGCGTCAGCGATTCGGTTGCCGCGTTTTTAGCCCGGCTGAGACGGCTGTCCTTGGTGGCTGCCCTGCTGAACGTCCCGCGCGGGGCGCCCCTGATGTTCTTGCTGCTGTTCGCGAGCTTGTTCGCTTTCTTGCTCGGTCACTACGGCGTCGCGCATCATCGACTGATTCAAGACACCTCGGAGTTCCTCGGCGTCCCCGACAACGTGCTGTCCAATTTGCAGCATGGCCGGTACTTCAAGGCGCCCGTCCTGTTTGGGACCGCAGCTCCAGGCAATTACCTGACTGTCCATGCGGAGTATGGCTCCCTGCTGTTCGCCCCGCTTTACGCTTTGAGGCCCGGCGCCGAGACGCTGATTTGGCTAGGCGTCGTGATCGCCGGATTGGCCGCGGTTCCGCTGTATCTGCTCGCGGCTCACGAATTGGGCCGCGGCGTCGCGGTCTGGGTCGGCGCGGCGTACTTGCTCACGGCACCGCTGCACGGCGCGTTGGTCGCGGGTTTCAGTTGGCTGCACGCCGTGACGCTGTTCTCGTTCACTCTCTATTACGCGGTAGCGAGTGGGCGGCGCTGGCTGATCGGGTTGTCGCTGGTGCTGCTGCTGTCGATCTCGGAAGTGGGTCCGCTCAACGTATTCGCGTACGGCTTGATGTTGCTCGCCTTGCGCAGCAAAGCGCGCTTGGGCGTCAGCCTTTGCTTGCTCGCGCTGCCGTTGATCGCGTTCAATTTCTGGCTTCTGGCGCGCGGCGCGCGCCCCGGTCAGGTTCCGGCGCTGCTCTCGACGATCACTGCCTTCTGCAACAACCCGGCCTATTTTCTGTGGGACCTCGCGCGGATCAGCAATGTTACCGCGATCTTCCACGCGCTGGCCCCGCTTTGCCTCCTACCGCTGTTCGAGTTCGCTTGCTGGCCGCTGCTCGTTCCGGGCCTGCTCTTCACCTCGGCAGCGACGCTGTTCTGGCCCAATAGTCCGCAGGGCTTTGCTTCGTCGCTGGTCTGGTTGCCTGGCTGCTTTTTGGCCTTGCTGGTCGTGTTGGAAAAGCGGCGTAGGCTCGGGCGTGGGCCGATCGTGGCCGCCGTTCTGGCGCTGAGCGTGACGGTTCTCAGTCACAGCTACAACTACGGAGCCTTCCTCCGTGAAGACAGCTTCGGCGGCATCGCAGCCGACGCGGTCCGGGCTACCCCTTGGGGACAGTCGCGTTACGATGGGTTGCTCAAGGTCGTGCGGCCGATCCCGCCCCAGGCGAGCGTCGCCGCGACGACCTATCTGGTCTCCTTCGTGTCCAATCGTCCGGATGCTTGTGACCTGCTCCGTCCCTGTGGCCGTCCTGACTACCTCTTGCTCAGCTCGCGCGAGGTGTTGGCCGTGGGCTCGCAGTTGCGCAGTTTGTTCGGCACACACCAGTATCGGCTGCACTCGACCAGTTTCGACGAGTTCTACCTATTTCAACGCGCCGCCGAGACTCCAGAGACCGTGACGGCCATCGGCCGGCTGGGGCTCGCGACACCCTAGCCGGCGTGCTCGCTTTCAACGTTCGATCGTCATCAGCAAGTACTTGGCCAGGCCGCGCTTCGGGTGACAGCGAATCACGGTCGATTCGACCAAGCGCAGCCCTGCCTTCGCCACGAGCGCTTCATATTGTTCACGGTGCCTGCAATACCTGCCTCGGTCCATGCTGGCTAGGAAGTTACTGATCGCGCTGCGCTCCAGATAGACGATGTCACTGGTGACGATGCGCTGGAGCAGGGGCGATGCCTTGAAGCTGGCGAGCAAAGTCAGCGACTGCTCATCCGACAGATGGTGCAGGAGGCCGCACAAGAGGACACGCGAGGGCTGTATGCGCGCAACATCGTCCGCGGTGCATAGTTGGCAGTGAAACGAGACTTGCGGCCGGTCAGCGTACCGTTTGCGCGCGAAGCTGATCGCTACCTCGTCCGTGTCGATTCCCTCGTAGCGTGCGAAGCCTTTCAAATACCGCAGCGCATCTCCCGTACCGCAGCCAACGTCCAACACCACGTCGTCCGCGCCTGCTTCGACTCGGTCGTAGAACGGCGTCATGTCGATTCCGCCAACCGCCATCGGCCGCACGTGGTTGTAGACGAACGGTGTTCCCAAAATTCGCTGATATAGGTTCACCCGTCATGGAATCCCAGCGTTTACCCGGTGCGTCAAGTCGGCGGAGTCGCACTCCCGGGCCCACCAGCTTTGGCGTGCTGTCCGACTCGAGCGAACATGATCACCGAGTCGGCCGGGCCGAGACGAATCAAGCGAGTGAGCAGCGCGCCACCGGGCAGCCTCGCCAGGGAACCGCTTCGGTGAAAGACGTTGTCCACGTCGTGATCCAGCATCAGGTCGACGACGACATAGCCGGCGTTTACGATCAGAGTCCGCAGCGAGCGCTGACTGAAGTAATGGTGGTGTGGAGGCGAGGTGCCCACTTGGTGGAGTTGCTGATACGGGCCGGGAAAAGCATTGCGAATCGCGTGCGCGGTTCGATACAAGATACCTTCAGACGCGGGGACCTTCAGCACGATCCATTCGAGCGCGGGCAATTCTTCGTGCAATCGCCGAAGCAGGCGCTCGGCGCCTCCCTCGGCCACATGCTCGATCACATCGAGGAAACTGACGACGCGCGGCGAAAACGGCAACGAGCTCCAGTCGGGCCAGAATGGGTCGTCCGTTCGAGGCTCGGCCGCCAAAAGGCCGCTTTCGCGCAGCCAGGTTCGCGAAAGCGCCGAGCTGTCGAAGCCCGCAATGGCTCCGCTAGCTCGAGAGCGTGCCTCATCCAGGAACCAGCCGCGACCGCAACCGAAGTCCAACCAGTCAGATGTTTTTCCGTGCCTGGCGAAGCGTGAGAGTATCAGCCGAGCCTGCCGCCGACGCGTGAACTCTAGCGAACTCACGAATTGCACGCTTTGAGGCGTGTGTTCGTAGTAGTCAGAGGCCTCGACCACCGGGCTGTGGCGCGCAAACCTGTGCTCGCAGCTCGCGCAGCGATCGACGGCGAGCGAGGCGGAAGAGTACTCTGATAGTGTCTGGTTGCTCCGGCAGACAGGGCAACGGCTAGGTTGCGGCGGCTCGATCGTCATTTCGACCCTTCTCGTTTCGAGTCACGCGTTCTTCCAAAAGCGCCAGATCTTGAGTGAGCTGAGTCGTGCGCTGAACCGCGCGGTATAGCGAAACCAGAGCCTGCAGGTGCATCAAGGCCAGCGCGATAAGCGCGATCGAAAACAGGAAATTTGCGAGGATCGCGAAGCCCATGGCGTGCGCGAGCTCGGTGGCTTGCTTGGGCATCAACGCGCACAGCCCAAAAATGCCCAAAAAGAGCATGTACGATATGGTCCCCTGCAGCGCCAAGCGTTCTCGCAGAAGTAATCTGAGTACGATGATCAGTACCAGCGCCGAGAAGCCGGCGAACGGCCAATACTGACGCAGCAAAGCATCATCGGGCATCGGGGGTCTCCGGTTCGAGGGCGGCTTTGCGCTTGGTGGCGGCTCTGGCTCCGCTGTGCCGTGCGACGGACAGCGCTACCGCGAGGGTCACTTTGATCATGTAGTAGATGGGCTTCAGGCCATTGATGCTCGATTGACCGCCTTGACGGGCACGCATCTCGACGGGCTCCTCCACGGCAAGCAATCCGCATTTGCTCGCGATAGCCAATGACTCGGGCTCCGGAAAGTCATCCGGATATGCAGCCTCGAAGAGACGCAACGCTGCGGCGCCATACAGGCGAAACCCCGATGTGGGGTCACTGAGCTTCAACCCGCACAACAAGCGCAGCCAAAAGATCAGCCAGAGCTGGCCAAAGCGGCGAGCGCCGGTTGCTTGATACCCACGCCGGACGATGTGACGCGAGCCCACGACCAGGTCGGGGGCATCGGCTGCAGCGAGTCGGGCGAGCAAACGAGCAATTTCCCCAGGTGGGTGCTGGCCGTCACCGTCCATTTGCAGCGCGGCATCGAAGCCTTCGCGGTGTGCCAGGCGCAGGCCGGTTTGGACGGCTGCGCCGATGCCTAGGTTTCGACACAATCTGACGACTCGCACGTTGGCTGCCGCTGCGACCTGGGCGGTTCGATCGGTAGAGCCATCGTCGATTACCACCGCTTCGGTGATCCAGGGCAGCGTCGGTTGCGTGAGCTTGAACTCGTCGAGCAACGCGCGCAACGACTTCTCCTCATTGAGAGCGGGGATGATGACGAGTAGACGCATGGCAGTCAGGTTCCGTCACAACTTCCTAATCTCGGCCCGCTTCTCGGCCGAGATCAGGCATTCCACCGCGAGTGTTCCCTGCGGGTGGCATTGGCCGATTTCTTGTACCTTCTTACAAAAGGGCGTGGTCTTAGTCGAGTCGCTCGAGCAGACCATGCGGGCCGCCTCGCCGCGTGGAAAAAAGTGCTCGTCCATCTTGGCAAATGCGGACGAGCCCAGCGCGGGCCAGCCCACGAGCACGACGTCACCTGGGGGCGTGGCGGCAGCCGCGAAGATCGGGTGGCAGCCGGCGTACTCGTACCAAATCGTGTCTTCGATCCAGGTTGGAGTCATGGTTTCGCCGAGGCGTGCATTGTACTCAGTACGGCAATTGGCGCTGTATTGGGACTTCGTCTGACGATTGTAATCCGGCAATCGGCCGTAGACGAAGCCGATGGACGCGAACACCCCGGCCAAAATCGGGCCCAGCACTGCAACCGACACGAAGGACGACCACCGCTTCGTAATCAAGAACAACAAGCCGAGCAGCGGCGTGAGGATGCGCGCCGAGGTCAGAAATCGATGACCTTCGAACGTTCTGCCATTGACCTCGACGCACAGGAACAAGAACAGCGAGAAAATCGCAGCAGAAGCCGTAAAACAAGTCAGAATCTTCAGCCGCTCGCTTGGACCGGGGCGGCGGATGACGACGTACGTCACGACCGCCATCGGAATCACGAGCGGGCCGACGTCGAAGAGCAGCTCCACCCATGGTTCAGCGGCGAAACTGAGCGGTAGGCCGGAAGCGTAGAAGCGAGGCAGTCGAGGCGCTAGCAACTCGGCGTGCGAGACGACCCCGCCGGGCGCAATCGTGCCCGCCAGCATCAGGTTGGCGACCAGAGCGAGTACCGCAAAGCCGGCGAGAAATGCCGCGCCGTGCCAAAACTTCTTGCCCAGCATGCGCGGCCAGCACAGCCAGATGACGCCGAGTGAGCCGCCCAATACTAGGCCCGAGATTTCGTCCGCGATGCCGAGCAGCATGAACACGGGGCCAAGGCTAAGCACCGTCGTCCAGGGCGCGGACTGACCGCGAGTTCGATACTCCGACCAGCGGGCAACGTGGCAAAATGTCGTCACGAGCAGCACGAGCGCCACGCTGCAGTGCGGACGATAGCTCAGCGAGAGATTGCTGAAGTCGGCGTAGCCTTCGAACACTCCCATGCCGCCTTGAGGGTGGTTGCGAAGTGCGGCCGGCCCGGCGAGCAATGGCACGAGAGCGCCAACCGCGCAGGTCAGTACCGAGAGCTTGCTCATCGCGCGGAAGCAGAGCGCGATCATCACCGACAGCAACGTCGCTTGAAGGTCGTGCGCGAAAGCCAAGGCGCGCGCAGCGCTCATCGCTCCAAAGGACAACGCCTGAAGCATGGCTCCGGACAAATTGCCGATGAGATGATAGCGAAAAGGCCGGCCAGGCTCGTAAACGTTGAAGATGGGTAGCCGTTGACTACGCAGCGAAGCGGTGAACGGAATGTGCCATTCGCGATCCCAAATCCAGTACTCGGAGGAGACACTGTGGGTGAATGCGAATCCAAGCACCGCCGCGAGTACGACAGCCAAGAGGTCCGCACGCGACAGCGCGCTCCGCGCTCGAACCATTGGCTTGTCGCCGACCAGTCGGCGAACCGCAAGAAAGAGCGCCGCGCCGATCAGCAGTGCCGTGCGTAAAAACACGGCTTGTTCGAGGCGCATGATTCGCATCAGCCAAAAGGTCGCCAGCAGGTCGAGAGCGAACCAGCAGCCCAGGTTGCTTGCGAGAGCCAAGGCGCTTGCCTGTGGCTTGCGCAGTAGCGCAATTAGAGCGAGCAGCGGCAGCAAGTACAAGCTGCACGCGACCAGCGTCAGAACGGTCAACGCCATGGATTCCGGTCCGGCGTGACCGGGGCTGCGCGCTCCCCGATGGTCTCTCCGGCCTCCCTACCACGCAACTTTTGCATCAACCAATGACCATTTCACAGTCGGCGGCACGTATCGCGACGATATCAGGAAGTCAATGAGCCGCCTTCCCTGCGCCTGGCTCGCTCCATCGCGAGAGCAGGAAAGCGTTTGCGGTGCGGCTTTCCTGCGCTTGAGTCCGCCCCAAGAGCGGCTGCAGTAGCAGATTCGGCCGGGGATTTGACAGCCGGGCGCGATCAATCCTATTCCGCGTGCGATAGTCCATGACTCGCGAGCGAAAGCGTAGGGAGGAGTGAAGCCGAATCTCCAAGGGCCCGGGTGGTTACGGGCGCTTCGCTCACTGACGGCATTCGACGTGGTCTGGGGCGCCTGCGTCCTTGCGCTGTGCTTGATTGCACAAGATCAGGTTAGACGCGCGTTGCCGTTTCGCGTGGACGATGCCTACATCACGTTCTCGTACTCGAAGAACCTGGGCACAGGTCACGGGCCAGTCTTCAGTCACGGTTTGCGCGTCGAGGGCTACTCTAATTTTTTGTGGATGGTGGTGGTTGCCATCCGATACGTGTTCTCTGCGGATGGCGACCCGCTCGATTTCGCACGCATCGTGGCCTTTGGCTGCCTCTTCGCGACGATCTTGACGGTCTATCGCCTGACCCGCCGCGCAGCCGGTCCGATCGCCGCCTTGGCGGCGACGCTGCTATTGGTTTGCTGTTCCGATCTGTTCCGCGCTGCAGCTTCTGGTTTGGAAACGGTGCCGTTCGCTGCGGCGATCGTCTTGGCTTGGTCGGTTTACTTCCGTGAGTCAGCGCGGGAACGTCGCTGGTCGCTGCTGGCATTTTTGCCCGCAGCCTTGCTGCGGATCGACGGCTTCGTGCCCATGCTGGTCGTCTTCGGTGTCGAGCTACTGAGCTCGCTCGGCGAGAGGCGTTTTTCGCTGAAGGCGTTGGCGCGTTGGTCGCTGCCGGCGTTCGCGATCTGGGGCGCATACTTCTGCTGGCGCTACGCGTACTACGGGCTGCCCCTCCCTACCACGTACTATGCGAAGAGCGTGGTCACGCTGGGCGATCCTGACCGCGGCTTTCGTCAGGGCTTCGACTTCGTTCGAGACTACGGTGTGCTTGCGCTGTTGCCATTGGCAGTTTTTCCGGTCATCAGCGGACCGCGCCGCGAAGCGCTATGCCTGAGTCTGGCAGTGCTCTTGCAAACGGCACACGCCGTGAACGTCGGCGGCGATTGGATGCCGTTCAATCGCTTCTTTTTGCCGGTCGTGCCGTTGGCAGCGATCTTGGTCGGTTGGGGCGTCCAGCACGCTTGGCGGATCTCGGCGAAATACGCGTGGCTTCCACGCGGAGCCGCGTTGGTTTCGCTGCTCGCGGCCTTGGCTTTTGCTTGCGTGCACATGCACGTGCAAAGCGTCGACAGCCCGCAGGAGGCGGACAAACTCGGTAACGCCAAGCACGTCGGCAACCACACGCAGAACAATCTGCTGGCTGTCAAAGACTGGATGGCGCTCGTGGTGCGGCGGCCCGGCGATCGCTTGGTGACCGACTACGCCGGCGTGTTCTCGCTGTTCACGGATGCCGAGGTGATCGACATGTGGGGGCTGTGCAATGAAGATATTGCGCTGCACGGCGGAACCACCGGCATCAATCCCATCTATGGCAAAGAATGCGCGGAGTGCTACGCGCGCCTCAAGCCGGACTACTTTCACGTAAACATCCCGATGTTGCGATCGCCGGATGCGTTTTCCAACATCTCCGGGGTCTTACCGATGGTCTTTCAAGGTCCTGCGATCGACCGCGTGATCTCGATCCGCAGAAACTTCGCGGTCGGACGAGTGGTCAAAGAACGGACGAACGAGGTCCTCTGGTTCTTGGAGCGGCGTCGCCCCGAGCTGCCATTGACGACACGTCATCCCGCTCCGGGCTTTCGTGTCGACTACCCGTTCGAACGCGAGCAGTCATCAGCCGAGCCTTGAGTTGCCTATTTATAGGCGATGACGGCCAGATTGCCGACCGGCGCCGCCAACGTGAAGCGCCCGATGCCGCTCGAGCGAAGTAGCTCCAGAGTTCGCGGCTTGAGCGCGGCGGGAATGGGCGAGAGTCGGGCCCAATAGTTGATCGGGTAGCGGTTGACGACCGTGTGCACGTCCACTCGCGAAAAGCCGGCGCGCGCCAACAAGGCACGCACGCTCTGCGGCGAAAACAGCTGCAAATGCTCGATATCGAAGATCGGTGACTTCATGCCCAGAGCCCGAGCCAAGAGCGCGCGCCGGTTGTGGCAGACCATGAACAGTGCTCCGCCGGGACGTAGCAGGCCCAGGGCGGCTCGGCACAACGCGAACGGATCGTAGACGTGCTCGATGGTCTGAAAGCAGGTCACGAGGCGCAAGCTTTCTGGCGCGAAATCTGCGCTGCGAAAGGCTGCATGACGGATCAGCGACCGGACTTCCGGCTTGGCGGAGGCGACTGGAGCGGCGGACGGCTCGACACCGACCACGTCCGTGAAGCCATGCTGCAGGAGCTGTAGTAGGAACGCGCCGTCCCCTGTGCCGATGTCGAGCGCGCCTTTCCGATCCGAAAGCCGTGCCAGGATGCGCGGCAAATAGCTGGCGTAGGTCAGTCCTGCGTAGCGTGATTCGTCGGAAGCGTCGAAGGCGGCATCACGGTAGGCGGCCTCTAGCGATTTTCGATCGGGCGCTGGATTCGCGTACAACAGGTCGCACTTTCGACAGACCACCAATGCGTGGTGCATGTACTCCGGGAGCTTGCGCGAAGCGAACGCGAACGCGCCCAGCGCGTGAGGATCGATGTTGGCGTCGGCGAATGGTTGGCTTTCGCTTGCGCCGCAACCGGGACAGGCACGTGCGATGAGTTCGAACTGGAAATGCGAGGCTTGCTCGGACGCGGAGAAAGATTCGTTGCTCATGAGCGCTCTTCGAGAGGACGTTTCGCGGTGAAGTTTACTCGAACCGACCGCTTTCTCGGGTCGTCCGCTTGGGCACGCGACTCTAGCATCGAAAAAGCGTCACTCTGCGAGCACATGTGGATCGACGAAGCGCCGGTACCGGCTTGAAATCAGCTGGGAAACCGCCCGGCTGCGTTTGACGATCGCGATCGACCAAGCTAGCTTCCGCGGTCAGATGAGGCCGTCTCGTGATCAGTCTGCTTTGGAAAAACGTCCGGTCGTCATCACGGGGTGCTCGGGCTTCGTAGGTGCCAACTTGGCGATGGCGGTGGCTGCGCGTGGCGGGCGCGTGATCGGCATCGAGAGCCCTTCCGGCATCGATTGGCGCACGCGCGCGATGCAAGGGATCGAGGTCGAGCGTCTGGACCTTCGTATAAAGGCAGACGTGCTCGCATTCGTCGAGCGCGTGCAGCCGCTGGCCATCTACAATTGCGCCGCCTACGGCGCGTACTCGGTCCAAGCCGACCCGCAGCGCATCTTCGACGTCAATTTGCTGGCCGTGCGCCACCTGCTGGAGGCCGTGTCCGGTGTGCCCGGTTTCCAGGCCTTCGTGCAGGCCGGCAGCTCTTCTGAATACGGTTTCAACTGCAGCGGGCCCCGCGAGGATGCCGCGACCGAGCCGGACAGCGACTACGCGGTGTCCAAAGTCGCAGCCACTCAGCTCGTGCGCATGTACGCACAAAAGCACGGGGTGCCGGGCTTCGTGCTCCGCCTCTATTCGCTGTACGGTCCGTACGAAGACTTCAGTCGTTTGATCCCGACCCTACTTGGTCATGCACTCGAGGGCCGCTTTCCGCCGCTCGTAAACCCAAACATCTCACGGGACTTCGTGTATGTGGCGGACGCGGTGCAAGCCTTCGAAGCGGTGCTTTCGCACGCGCAGCAGCTGACGCCCGGCGACGTGTTCAACGTGGGCAGTGGTCTGCAGACGACACTGATGGACCTGGTGCAGTTGGTGCGTGAGCAGTTCGGTATCCACGCCGAGCCGGCTTGGGGCAGCATGCCCGACCGCACCTGGGATCACCCCGCATGGTTCGCCGACCCTGCAAAGGCGATTTCATCGCTGGGCTTTCGCAGCACGACTTCGCTGCGCGACGGCCTTGCCGCGACCGCCCGCTGGATCGAAGAAAATCCAGCTTTGATCGCCGAGGGCCGCGCGAAGACCGTACTGGCGGTGAAACGATGAGCCAAGGCGCCGAGCCAGCTCTGCTCGCGCGTACTGCGCTGGCCATTCGCCGAGAATTTCTGCGTATGCACTTCGAGGCACACGCGGGTCACCTCGGCAGCGGTCTGTCTGCGATCGATATCCTGACCTACTTGTACTCCGCTTGGTTGCGCCCGACCGACCAGTTCATCCTGAGCAAGGGCCACGGCGCATCCGCTCTGTACGCCACGCTGCACCACTTTGGTAAGCTGTCCGACGCCGAGCTCGGCACCTACTACCAAGACGGTACGCTCTTGCCCGCGCATCCAGCGCCGCTGGGTCTCGCCGCAATTCCGGCTGCGACCGGCTCACTCGGTCACGGCTTGCCGATCGCGACCGGTATGGCCCATAGCTACAAGTATTTGCATTCGGTGGACGCGCGTGTCGCCTGTCTAATCTCCGATGGTGAGTGCGACGAAGGTTCCACTTGGGAAGCCGCACTGTTCGCTGGCCATCACCGCCTGAACAATCTCACCGTATTCGTCGACGCCAACGGCATTCAAGGCTTCGGTCGCACCGAGGAGGTGCTCGCGCTGGAACCGTTTGCCAAGAAGTGGGAGGCGTTCGGCTTCGAGGTCAGCGAGTGCAACGGACATGATTTCGCCGCGCTGCACGCCGCCCTTTCGAAGCCGCTGTCCGAGCGCCCGCGCTGCGTGATCGCCCGTACCGTGAAGGGTAAGGGCGTCAGCTTCATGGAAAATACGGTCGACTGGCACTACTGGCCGATGAGCGAAGCGCAGTACGGCCAAGCCATCGCAGAACTCAATCAGACCGAGAGTGAACTTTCGCGATGAGGGTCGATTTCGTCAAAGCCGTCGAGACCGTGCTTGCCCGGGACCCACGCGCCCTGTTCATCACCGGTGATCTCGGCTTCAATTCGCTGGAACAGCTCGTCACCAAGTACGGTAAGCGCTTCATCAATGCCGGCGTGGCCGAGCAGAGCATGATGGGCCTGGCGGCAGGCACTGCGCTCACCGGCTTCCGGCCTTGGGTCTATTCAATCGCGCCGTTTGCGACATTCCGCTGCTTGGAGCAGATCCGAAACGACGTTTGCCTGCACCGATTGCCGGTGCGAATCGTCGGCAACGGCGGCGGCTACACCTACGGCATCATGGGCTCCACCCATCACGCGCTGGAAGACTTGGCCGTGTTGAAGGTGCTGCCCAACATGCAGCTGTTCTTTCCATGCGCCAACGACCAAGTCGCTGCGGCGGTAGCCCTAATGAGCGAGCTCGATGATCCGTCGTATCTCCGCTTGGCAGTGTCCGCGTACTTTACGGACCTCGCGCCGCTGACGGAGCACCCGCTCACGCTCACGCGCTCGTATGCCGTACGCGCTGAGCGCGGCAAGCCGGGCGTAACCGTGATCGGCGCAGGACACGGCGTCCAGGTCGCCTTGCGGGCGCTCGCCGCGCATGGCCTCGACCGCGAGAACGCGGACGTGTTCGGCGTTGCGCGCTTCCCTTTCCAACTCGCAGAAGACTCGGCGCTGATGGCCAGCGTGCTCGAGACCAGGAACGTCGTCTTCGTCGAAGAGCACTATGCGGCTGGAGGCATGGGCGAATCGCTGAAGTTCGCGCTCCCGCCACTTTCGGCTTTCTCGCTGATGAGCGCCCGCTACCAGCTCGATCAGCGCTACGGCAGCGCCGCGTTCCACATGAAGCAGACGGCGCTCACTCCAGAGGCGCTCGTGGCGCTCGTCCAGGCGAAACTTCGCGTACCATGAATCAAGCGTTAGAGGCCAAACGTAAGCTGACGGCGATCGCCGCTTGCTACAAAGACGAGCAGGCCATCCCGATCATGGCCGAGCGGCTCCAGAAGACGTTCGAGCAGATCGACGTCGACTACGAGATCATCTTCGTCAACGACGGCAGCCCGGACGACACGCAGAGCGTGATCGAACGATTGGCGGTGAACAATCCCAAGATCAAGGGAATTACGCATAGCCGCAACTTCGGTTCACAGAACGCTTTCACCAGCGGGATGAAGCTCGCCACGGGCGACGCCTGCATCTTGCTCGATGGTGATCTGCAAGATCCTCCGGAGTTGATCGAGGGCTTTTACGCAAAGTGGCTGGACGGCTACGATGTCGTGTACGGCGTGCGCACGCGACGCGAGATGCCGCGTTTGCTGGAGCTCGGATACAAGGGCTTCTATCGCCTGTTCCAGACCATGGCCTATATCCGCGTGCCGGTGGATGCGGGGGACTTCTCGCTCATCGACCGCAAGGTGATGACCGTGCTCAACGGCTTGCCGGAACGGGATCGTTTCGTCCGCGGCTTACGCGCTTGGTCTGGCTTCAAGCAGACGGGCGTGCCTTATGTTCGGCCTGAACGCATGTTCGGCCGTTCGACGAACAACATGCTGGCCAACTTTCGTTGGGCCAAAAAAGGCATCTTCTCCTTCTCTTACATCCCGCTGGAGATGATCGCGCTGGGGGCATTGGGCGTCTCATTTTTGGCGATCGTGGCGGCGATCTTGCAGATCATCGGGCGCATCCTGCATCCCGAAATTCCCCAAGGTATCTCGACGATCATCGTGATCTGTCTGTTCCTAGGCGCGATCAATCTGCTGAGCTTGGCGTTCATCGCCGAATACATCGCGAAGATTTTCGAGGAGGTGAAGCAGCGCCCACAATTCGTCGTGACCAAACTGGTGAACTTCGAAGCGCCGAATCCGAGCGTGCCGGGCGCAAGCTCGGTCGAGGAGCGACGTTTCTAGGCCGTCGTCGCTGGGTCGATGATTGACGACCCGTTCACCGCAGCTGTACGCCGCGGCGGATGTACAGCTCGTACGGAAAGCGTGCGTCCTTGGGCAGGTAACTGGTGGGCAGCGGCTGATACTCCGCGGCAATCGTGGCCTTTACGGAAGCATCCGCGGGGCCCGTCATGTAGTTGGCCAAGACGAGCAGCTTCGCTTCGTGAAGGCGCTTGTCGAACTCGGAAGCTAGCCACGGGAACTGTCCCCCGAAGAAGTGCACCTGCTGGAAAAACAGCGGGCCGAGAGGTGAGTGGTTGGTAAATGGCAGAGGTGAACGGCCGGGATGGCCGATCCACAGGTAGCGATCGATCTTCAGTCGATCGAGCACCGCGTCGATGGTCCCGGCCGCCCGTCGCGCATCCTCGTCTTCATTTCGATGCGCGGCCAGTAGTGGACCAAAGGATTTCATGGTCACCCACTTCGGCACCAGCAGGCAGATCAGCACGAGGCCGATCAGTCCGCCCCGCTGCCAGTGCGCGGCGTTCGGAAAGCGTGCAAGCGACGCCATCAGAGCGAACAGAATCGCGAGATGAACGGGCGTCGCGAACATGTAGTGGTGGGGATAGAACTGCCCACCCAGGCCGACTGCCAGACTAGCCAGCAGCATTGCCAGAAACAGCGCCTGCAGCCTGAGCACGACCCGCCGCGAGTCCAAGCTGCGCGGCGACTCAGGCGAAAATACGTATACGGCTGCCAGAAAGAGCAGCACGAAGGGTAAGAGCGGAGAGTGCTGCGTCAGCGCGACCCAGGTGTTGTCTAGCGCTGCAGCCACGCGTGTCCAGGGAGAGCCAGTGACTTGGATGTGCCCGCCCGCCATCGCCTTGAGGTAGATGCCGAGGTAAGCGGGCAGCCAGCCGACGAGCAATAAGCTGACGGCGCCAATCGTACCGGCCAGTGCCAGCGGTCCAAAGAAGTCTGGCCAGGGGGATCGCGTATCTGGATCGAGCAGCAGGTAGACGGCCGGCACCGCCAGCACGAATGGCTCCTTCATGCCGATGGCGATCAGGACACCCAACGTTCTGCACGCAAAACCGAGCCGGCCGCGAGCCCCCAAGAAGAGCATGTACAGGATCAGCCCGGGCAAGGCATGAGTCTCCGTCTGCACTTCCCCGGCGTAGTCCGCGACGAAGCTTGCTTGGTCGATGACGAGCGCCCACAGCACCACGAAAATGGGGAGTACGGCGACGCAATTTCCCCGCGCACGCCAGATGCGCCGCGCGTACACCGCGGGTGAGAGCGCGATCGTGAGCAGTGAGAGGATCTGAGTAACGTTGGTGAGGTGCCCGTTCCCGAGCAGCCGATAGCTCAGCGCGGAGAGCAAGAAGATGCCCGCCGGCTTCGTCTCGAACAGGTCCTTCCAGGGCGTCAAGCCGTGAACGATGCCGTTGCCGACGGCCCAGTAGACCGAGGTATCCGGGTTGTACGGCAGGTGACACTCGTACCAAATGCGCACCGCGGCTGCGCACGCGGCATAAAGCAGCGCGAACAGCGCTGGCACGAGAAACACCAGCGAGACGTTGGGTTCGCGAAACGAAGCGGTCGAGATGCGTACGACCGCCTGAACCACGCCTCTGATGCGTGCGCGGCTCACTGCTTCTCGTGCTCGTGTTCGATGTTCACGTCCCAGAAGTCTCCTCGCGATTGCTCGGCGCGGATGGGCGCGACGCATGCACGCGCGTAGTTGGCACCGATCTCGACCATGCGCTGTGCGTCGAGGTGCCCTAGCGGTATCATTTGCGGTCTCATGAGCGTGGCGAAGCCTTTTTGGTCATCGTAGCCGGTTCGAATCGCCTGGGCACGAGCGGCGAGATTGGCGGGCTGTCGGTCCGAGCTGGCCTCAGCGCGCGACCCAGACCGAGTCGGGTCTGACGGAGGCACCACTCCTCGGCCAAATGACGTCCGGCGGTAGACCGTGCAGGACCGACCCTTGCGGTACGTATTCCTGGCGAATCAAAGACACGATGTTTTCCGGCAAAAAGCCGGCCGCACGATCGAGGACGATGGTCTTGAAGCGGTGCCGATGAATGGCCTCGCTGAGCACGGCGTCTAGCTTTTTCGCCTGCGGCCCGCCTCCCTTGATGATGTCGATCAAGCCCATGGTGTCGGTCATCACGTTCTCACCGCCTGCGGCTATCGTGTAGAAGCTGGAGCCGGTGACGAACAGCGGTTTCTGGAGCGCACTGAGCCTGGCGATCACCTCCTTGTTCGCTTGCAGATCGGCCTCGCTCGGCAAGGCCGGCTTGGGATCGTAGTCGAGCACGGCGAACTGGATCAGCAGCACGGCCGCGGCTGCTAGGCGAGGCCCGATCGAGCCGAGCGCCGAGCGAATCTGCGAACGACGGAGAATTCCGAGACCGATGCCGGAGGCGAGCGCGAGCGCCGCATAAGCCGGGATCAAGCCGTTCGGATAGCCGCCCGACTTGAGGAAAGGCAGGAAGGAGGTCGTGCAAGCCAGACCGACGAATAGCGCGTGGAACAGCCAGCGTTTCCAACGGCGACGCCCAAAGGTCACTCCGCAGACGATGGTCACACCGGCCAGCGTCATGGGGAAAGTGTTGCTCAGGAAGAACGTTTGCAGGCTGGGCCAGAAGCGCGCAATTTCGATCTCGTGACGCGAAGGCAGATCGAGCACGTAGTACAGAAACCAGCCGTCGGAGCTGATGTAAAAGGCTAGCCCGGTGACGAGGACCAGCGCGCCCGAAACGCCAGCCGCGATCATGCCTAGGCGCAGCGAGCGCATGCTGAGCAACAGCAGCGGCGGGAGCGCCAACGGGATTCCGAGCTGCTTCGTGAAACATGCCGCGGCGATCAACACGCCAACGGTGGCGGCGCGGGCCGGCGTCTTCGCCGTGCGCGCCGTCATGTGGCTGCCGAAGATTAGCAGCAGGAAGAAAGCGTCGACGCGTGCGAGCTCGAACCAATAGCCGGTTAGCTGGTAAGTAGCGCAGAGCAAGCCAACCGCGGCCAAGCCCGCGACCGGATCATCGGTCTCGTCGCGGACCCAGCGACCAAGCAAGACGAAGCAGCCCAAGATCGACAACAATGAAACCAAGCGCGGAGCGAAATGGCCCGCGCCGAACACCAGAGAGGGCAGCGCCGAGACGTAGTAGTAAAGGGGGGGATAGAGGTAGGGAGTGAACTCCAGCGATGGCTCGCGGTAGATGTGTTGCCCAGCGAGTACGACGCGAATGTGTGCCAGCGTGCCGCCTTCGCACCACTCGAGGTCGAATGGGTAACCCACGCGTAGGAGAGCGACCTGGACGAAACGAGCCAGCGGCACGACCGACGCCACCACGATGACCGCCGTCAGAAGTAGCTCGATGGTGCGCACGAGCTGCGACGATTCGAGTCTAAAATCCGAGGTGAGGCGCGGCCCTGCACTGATTTCCTTCGTTCGATTCATGCT
Organism: Polyangiaceae bacterium; assembly: GCA_035273265.1. Lineage (GTDB taxonomy): Bacteria > Myxococcota_A > Polyangia > Polyangiales > Polyangiaceae > PMG-095. Next base: position 4,416 of record DATEPG010000306.1, on the reverse strand, counting down.
CGTTCGGCAAACGATGCGAGTATCCCAAGCATCGGTCAAGTCGCGGGTCGTGCCAGTAAGCCGATTGACCCCCGGGTGACACTCTGCTTGCGTGCCCTTCGTGAGTACAGGGGAACCCGAATCGACCGCAGAGAACCAGATCGCCGTGACCTCCAAGCCAGCCTCGCTCGGCAAGCGAATCTTGGAGTGGTTCTGGAGTGGCTCGCTCGCCGAGGAAGCTCGGCGCTTGCCCGAGCTCGGCGCCCGCGCGACGACGCTCGCGCATCGTGGACAGAGCAGCGCCGACCTCGCGCAGAGCAGCACCGAAATCGCCCACCCGGCCGAGGTAGATCAGTCCGCTGTCACAGCGGATGAGCCGAGCGATAGCTTGGCCGAGCCCACCAGCTGCGAGCTGTATCGGCAATCAGCCTATTGGGCTTTGTGCGCGCTTGCATCGAGCTCGGACGAGAACGCGGGCACCAGCTACGATGAATCCATTTGGGACACGCTCGATGAGCAGCTGCTGCTCACGGCGGCAAGTGCGGATCGCGCCCTGCCATTGCGGAACAGCCTGCGCGGTTCGTTCGTGTACTTCGCGGAGCTGCCGCCCGTCGAGCGACTGGCGCTCTCCCTCGAGCTGCGGAAGCTTTCGGAGCTGCTTCTGGCCAAGGTGAATGCGCGTAGCCTGGCGCTCGCCGCGGTTTTCTGGCGGCGCGTCCGACGCTTCTCGCTCTTGCTCTTGCTCTTGCTCTCGATCGCGGCAATCGCGATCTGGGAGCGCAGCACACACGAAGCGCGCCATGATCTGGCGGACGGCAAGCCGTGGCAGACGAGCTCGAAGTTGCAACCCGCGTGCGCGTCGCCCGCACAGACCTGCACCGAGAGCCCCGAGTTCTTCTTTCACACCCTCGAAGAAAAGGACCCCACGATTGAGTTCGACCTGGGCACGGTACAACAGGTCTCCTCGGTTCGAGTCGACAACCGCAGCGATTGCTGTTCCGAGCGGGCCGTCCCGCTTTTCGTCGAGCTGAGTGAAGACCACAAGCGCTGGCGAACGGTCACGCGTCAGGAAGCCGACTTTAAAACCTGGCACGCGACCTTCGCGCCGCAGAAGGCGCGCTGGGTGCGCCTGCGGGCGCACAGGCTGACCTTCCTGCACCTGGCGCGAGTTCGCATCCTGCCCTGAACCGGGAGAGCGTGAGAGCGAGCAGCGGATGCCATTCGTCGCAACCGCTGCACGTGGGGCGAGCGGCGGCTCTCGCGCCAGCCAGGGCCCGCTTCCGCCGCGAGTTCCGATTGACCCTAGGCTGACACTCTGCTTGCGTCTCGGGCGTGACTACTCGCGAATCGGAATCGAACCAAGAGCTACCCGCTGCTACGCCTCGGGAGAGCACACTCTTCACGCGGATTTTCGATTGGTTTTGGCGCGGTTCAGCCTTGGCAAAGGTGCGCCGCACGCTGCCAGAACCCGGCGAGCGCTCGCTGCTGCTGGCGCAACGGGCGCGCGCCAGCGCCGAGCTTGCTCGGAACATGGTGATGGCCGATGAGCCAGGCGAAATCGGTTCTGAAGGCAGTGCGTGTGAGACCTATCGGCAGTCGATTTATTGGGCCCTGTGCGCTCTGCTCGCTCAGGCGGAGCCCGCGTTCGAGGCGGACGAAGCGCGCATTTGGGATACTCTCGACGAATCGTTGTTGGTGGAGGCGGCTTCCGGCGAGGAAAGGCTGGAGCGGTTGCGCAGCTCGCTGCGTACGGGCTCGTTCGTCTATTTCGCAGACCTGCCCGCTGCCGAGCAGCAAGCTTCATTGATTGAACTGCGCAAGCTGTCGCAAGCGCTGCTGGTGAAGCTCGCCCAACGTTCGATCGCTCTCGACGCAATCTATCTAGAGCGCGCCTGGCGTCTGGCGTTGCTCGTGCTCTTGGCGTTGGGCGTTGCCATGATCCCGGCAGCCGTGAGGAAAGTGCTCGAAGCGCGCGCCGAACTGACCAGCAAACCTTGGCGTGCCAGTTCCAACCACGCGGGTGAGGGGTGCAAATCTCCCGCGCAGCACTGCGCGGAAAGTCCGAATTTCTTCTTTCACACGCAAGAGGAAGCAAGCCCGTGGGTCGAATTCGATCTGGGTATGGACCAAAAAGTGTCCAAGGTCCGGGTGGATAACCGTACCGATTGTTGCTCGGAGCGCGCCGATCCGCTGGTCATCGAGGTCAGCACGGACCAAAAGCATTGGAAGAGGGTTTCGCGTCACGAAGGCGCATTCACCACCTGGGAGGCCAAGTTCAGCCCGGTTCAAGCTCGCTATCTTCGGGTACGCCTGCTGAAGCAGAACTATTTGCACTTGGCCGGGGTTCACATCTTCTGATCGGGGCCGGTCGCCTCGACCAGCACTACTCAGTCGCTTTTCCGTTTCCGTCTCGTTCATCGATATTCGGGGATCAGTTCCGGTTCACTGACCATTCTGCTAGCCTACCGGCCCGCCATGCCAGCAGACGACGCGCTCCGGCCCCGAGTCATCTCGGAGCTGTCGTTGGTGGTGCCGGTGTATCAAGGCGAACACACGCTGGCTACGCTGGTGGCGGAGGTCGCGCCGCTGACGGTGCCGCAGAAGACGCAAAAAGGCCGGGCATTTCGAGTCACGGAGCTCGTACTCGTTCACGACGGCGCACGCGACGCTTCGGCGCAGGTCATGAAAGAGCTCGCACTCACCTTCCCGTTCGTTCGTCCGATTTGGCTCTCACGCAACTTCGGCCAACACGCTGCCACGTTGGCCGGGCTCGCAAGCACCGTCAGTGAGTGGGTCGTTACGCTCGACGAGGACGGGCAGCAGTTGCCGGAAGATGTGGGCAGGATGCTCGATCGCGCGTTGGACGAGAGCGCTCGGCTGGTCTACGCGCAGCCTACCAATCCCCCGTCCCACGGCGCCTTGCGCAACGCATTCTCCAGCCTGGCCAAGAGCTCGTTCGCCACGCTGCTCGGGGCAAATGTTGGCCGGTTCGATAGCTTTCGTTTGATCGAAGGTGAGATCGCGCGCAGCGTCGCCGCCTACTCGGGGCCGAACGTGTTCCTCGACGTCGCCTTGTCTTGGGTCGTCAACTTCGCGGCGCGCTGCCCGGTCGAATTACGGCAAGAACGCGGACAGCGCTCGGGCTACACGCCCCGCAAATTGCTGCGCCATTTCTGGCAATTGGTGCTTAGCTCCGGGACCCTACCCTTGCGCCTGATCGCTCTCGTTGGCGGCGCGTCGATCGTCTTTGCGATCTTGTTCAGCGCGCTCCAAGTGTGGAACCGACTGCACGATGAGATCCCCGTACAGGGTTGGACGTCGACCATGATCGTGCTGTGCCTGTTTGGCGGCCTGATCTTGGTGTCGATCGGCATCATTGCAGAGTATTTGGGGTTCAGTGTGTCCATGGCCATGGGCAAGCCCGCCTACCTGATCGTGTCGCGCCCGCGGGAGGATATCGCCGAGAACTCATGAGGGGTCTCACGCTGGTTGGGGGTGGTGCTCACCGGCAACTAGAATCCGCCAGGGCAAGTGCCGTCGCCGTCCTGCGTTAGTGAATCGGCGTGGTGCGCGCTGCGCCGGCGTCGTCTTGCCACCTGCCGCGCTGCCACACGTATCGGACGCCGTCCCAATGCCAATAGCCGCGAACCCACGTCGCGTCAGGCTTGGGCTTCTCCGGCGCCTCGTCGCCGTCCGCTGGAGCCGAGTGCGGTACGACTGGACTGCCGGTGACCGGCGCGGTCAACGGACCCTGTGCCGACTCATTGATCGACGGAAGCGCGGGGCGTCCGATCACGCAGCCGGAGAGGGCAATCAGCCCAACCGCGTACGGCGCGATGCGAATCACCGTGGAGACGGTGACCCGATGCTCGCTGCGAATCCACTGAAATGTTTCGTTGTCTGCCCAAAGTTGGCGCTCCGTCACGACCGCGGTTCGTGGCTCCACCGGCGTTTCCCTCCCTGGTCGAGGCCGGAACCGCGCGCGGTGATACAGTAGGGCTGCGCCATGCGCCTCCGTCCCAAAATCTACGTTCTGGCTGCACTTTCGTTCGCCGTTCCGGCCCACGCAGACGGCCCGGTTCTGCACGAGTACATCGCGCCGGACGCGGCGGAGGATTTGCGCATGGGCGCGACTACTCAGGACGGCGCGATGCCAGCGGCGATCGATACTCGGAGCGGTGTGCTTGCCGCGCCCAGCGAGCCGCGCACGAACTCTGCGGCGAGTCAGGTGGCGTACGGCGGCAGTGCCACGCCGGATAGTATCGATGCCAGCTACCGCATCGATCGAGATACGTCTCGGCCGGACGCGGTGCGCTATGACGACCCGTTCATCCCGGCGGTGACACCGTTCAAACGACTCTACGCGTACGACGGGCTGGATGAGAGCTTCGAATTGGTCGTGCACGACAAGCAGCTGCACGCGATTACGATCGGGGG
>DATEPG010000305.1:0-5649 GCA_035273265.1 Polyangiaceae bacterium | reverse complement strand
GGTTCAAGACGGCATCGCGCAAACGCTGTCGGTCCGCAAAAACTTCCACGCTTTCTCCGGAAACCCGCACCACGATCTGTTTTTCCTGGGCGCGCGCCTCGATCACCCCGGAGACGTCTTCGAGCAACGCCAAGAGTGGCACTGCAGCGAGCTTCAAGTCGCTGAGCGGCCGCGCGAAGCTCAAGTAATCGTGCAGCACGGAAAGCGCGCGGTCGACCTCGCTGACGACTAGCGCCAGTCGACGCTTGTCGCGTTCGCTCTCCACGTGTCGCTCGACCAACTGCACCAAGCCGCGCGCTGCGGCCAATGGGTTCTTTACTTCGTGCGCCACTTGCGCTCCCAGGTGCTCGATGCTGGCGGCGCGCCGCTCGGCTTCTTGCAGCATGTCCGCGCGCAATCGGTCGAGCTCGACTGCGATCCGCGTGTGCGCGTCAACCAAACCGATCACGCCGACGGCCAGCAGCGCGAGCGAGGTCGTAGCGCTGATCCACGACATGCCGCGCAGCGCCTTGCTCGGTAGCTCCGGAAAAGCGCCGAGCGGACCTGACCAGGCCAAGAGCGAGAACAAGACCACGGCTTCGCCCAGCAAAAGCCAGCTTTGGCGTGCCCGCGCGAAGGCCGCAAAACCGACCACCACGGGCGCGAACATCAGGGGCAAAAACGGGCTGGTCAGGCCGCCACTCAGCAAAGCTCCGCCGCCCAACGCGGCGAGCGTCAGCGCGAGCGAGCCCAGGAGCCAGCGTTCGCTCAATGGGCGCCGACCCAACCACCACGTTTCGATGAAAAAACGCCGATCGTTGCCCCGAACGCTAATCCGAGGGCAGTCTTCTGCGGCCCGCTTGCCGCCGAGTTCGCCAACAGGGCGACATTGCCCAAAGCCCCGAGCGCAGCAATGCGTGGGCGCAGGCAGAGGAAACGGCGACCGACGCGCAAGCGCTCGCGGCTCTGCAGGACCTCGAAGCTGCTCATGGGGACGACGCTAGTCGACTGTGGGCACGCCGACAGCTGTCGGTTTTTCGACAGCACCCGATCGCCCAATCGAGCGAGATTTCGGCTGGGAATCTTCAATCGGGTCGGTTGCTGCAGCTGGCATGCCCTGTGCTGTCCAGGCAAGGATGACTCCGCATACCTCCACTCTCGTTCTTTTCGGGATCCCCGCGCTCGCGTTGCTCGTGGTTGCGCTCGTCGGTCTTGGCGTCCTGCATTTGGCCGGTCCACGCCGTGCGCTCTGGTTTACGCTCGGCAGCGTGCTTTGGCTCGCGTTTGCGGCAGCGCTCGGCTTGACCGGCTTCCTCACTCACTTCGAAGGCATCCCGCCGCGCCTTTTGCTGCTGATGGGGCCAATGATCGCTCTGCCAATCTGGCTCGGTTGCTCGCGTGTCGGTAGCGCGCTGTCGGCTGCGCCGGTTGCCCTGCTGGTGGGCTTTCAAGGCTTTCGCTTGCCGCTCGAGCTGATCATGCACCAAGCCGCCCGCGAGGGCACGATGCCAGCACAAATGACCTACACCGGCAGCAACGTCGACATCGTGACCGGCGTCAGCGCGATCATCGTCGCGACGCTCGCAGCATGCGGTCTGGCCCCGCGTTGGCTGCTGCTCACCTGGAATACGCTGGGGTCGCTGTTGCTCGTAGCGATCCTAGTGATCGCCGTGGCCTCGCTGCCCACATTCGCCGCGTTTGGCAGCGAGCCCGCGCAGCTGAACACGTGGGTCGCGCACTTCCCGTTCGTGTGGCTGCCGGCGGGCTTGGTGAGCGCGGCGATCTTGGGGCACGTGCTGCTCTGGCGGCGGCTGTGGTCGAAACGAGCTGAAAGCGCCCGGGGCGACCGATAGCGCTCGGCTTCTGCGCGCCGCGCGCTGTCCGGTAGTGGTATTTCTGCCGACCATCACCCGTGCGTCTGGCACTTTTTGACCCGAGTAGTAACCTGAAGGCCGGTTTCGCCATGATGATCAGGTCTCGAAATCTCCGTTGGGTCGTGGTCGGCATGGGGCTCGTCTGCTTTGCGTGTGGTGGCAAGGATGACGCTCGCGGCTCGGCCGGCGCCGGCGCGGGAGGCCTGGGAGCGGGCAAGGCCGGAGCTGGCGGTTCCCCGCTCGGCGACGGCGGCGGGCGTACTGGTGAAGCCGGAGTGAGCGAGAGCGGTGGCACTGGGGGCAACGGAACCGGCGGCGCTCTAGTGGCAGGAGCCAACGGGGAAGCGGGCGTGGGCAGCAGCGGTGGCTCAGTGAGCGGCGGCTCGGGTGCGGCTGGCGCAGCCGGTGGTGCTGGCGCCAGTGGTGGTGCCAGTGCTGGCGGCAGCAGCGGTGGTTTGCAATTTCTCGCTTGTCTCGTACCGACCGCCATTGATCGCATTCGCGTGCAGCGGATTGACGCGGCAGCTGGGCATTGCACGACCCTCGTTTTGCAAGACGCTCCGACTTGCCACCTGGGCTTGAGCAGCGGCGGGTGGTGCTTGTCCGACGCGAATGTGAGCGCTGACGTAGCGGCCTGCCTTGCACATCAGTTGCCAGCTGTCAGTGTCGCGGCAACCGCAGTCACCGGCACGTTTTCGGTCGCGACCGGCGGCGCGAGCGTGAGCACCGATCTGCAGTTGACGTTCCCCGCGAGTGGCAACTTGCCTTCGAGCGTGAACATGCAGGTCGAGAGTTGCAAGCCCAACTGCAACAACGCGAACGACTGTCGCAAGTGACGCGGGCTTGCTGCACGGTGCGCTCGAGAATGGGATGGCTCTGCGGGTAGGTACCGAGGCTCGCCTTCGATAGGCGCGAGGCGCCTCGGTCTCCGGGCGCCGCCCCTGCGAAGTCGCGCGCCGGTGCCGAAGGCACTCAGCTGCCACCCGAACTGTTGCGCGCCGTTTCGTATTGGGGCAAGGATCCGTACCAGGGGGCCGTCCAATCGCGCGCTCGATGCAATCTGTTCTGTGGCTCGTCGTGGGGCTCGCGGTCGCCGGCTGCGCAGTTCCGCGCGCGCCGGCCTCGTTGCCCCCCACGAGCCAAGGTTACGTGGCCGTACTCAGCGGCGAGATGCCCGGAGCGCTTTCACAGGTTGCGCGGCACGCTTGGATCGTGGTGAACCTGCCCGGAAATAGCTTGCAACGCTACGAGATGGGCGGGGGCGGTGGAGGGAACCCATTCGACTACTTTGGGCATGGCGAAGTCGCTGTGCATGGAGTCATTCACTACGAGCCCGCCGAGCTCGAGCGCAAAGTGAGTTGCCTGCGGCGCGAGCAGGGCGCTTTCCGCGAGCAGTATCCCCGCTACTCTGCGATGCCCGGCCCCAACAGCAACACGATCGTCGACTACCTGCTTCGGCACTGCGACATTCACGTGGAGCTTCCGGCCACCGCCATTGGCAGGGACTATCGCGGACTCATCGGCGCATCGGTCACGTCGCGCGGTACGGGCGTGCAACTCGAAACCTGGCCGCTTGGTGTCAAATTGGGCATTGAGGAGGGCGTCGAACTGCACTTGCTCGACCTGGCGTTGGGGCTGCACTTCTGGCCTCCAGGCATCACGGTGCCGGTCAATCCGGGGCGAATCGGCTTCGATACCGATATGCATCGCGATCCGCCGCAAGACTCTGCGCCCGGGCCTCGGGCACGCAACAACCCGCGTGAGCACGTTCGACAGTACGGAGCAGTGAGCCTTTGGATGGGGTCACACTATGCAAAAGTGCTCGACCCAGAGCGGGCTTCGAACGTCGAGCACTTGGCGACCGTAGGACTCAACGCGCGCGCGGCCTATGGTACGCATCTCGGCTATGGCGTGGGGTTCGATCTCGAAGGCGGGCTCGCCATCCCGACGGGCTTCAGCTATGCGGCACGCCTCTACCCGGTGGGTTTGGTGCTGATGCTCCATGACAACACCTTCATCGGTCTGTTCAGTGGCGTCGGCAGCAACGGCGTGACGGCTCACGTGCCAGCGCGTCTCGAGCTTCCGACCGAGCTTCGTGTCGAGGTCGACGCATCGTCATACGTTCGCGTCGGGGCGTTGGCGAATATCGGCTGGTATCCGGGTAGTTCGTCGCGCAGCGGAGGCTCGCTCATCTCACCATTTGCAGACGAGCTCTTGCTCTCCGCGTTCGTACGGCTCGGGCGCGCTGAAGCTTGCGGCTGCGGTGCGCCCCAAGGACGTGGCTATTTTCTGGCATTGTCGCGCGGCGAGCTGATGGGGAGCGCCTGGTTCGGCGCAAAGTTCGGTATCGAAGCAGACTTCGGTTATTGAAGCGACCAGCGCGCGTCGAACATCTCGCAGCCCTTGCGCGACGCTGGTAGATCGGCGACCCCATTCGCTACGAGACTTCCTTCCGGTGTTGCAGGGTCGTGCGTGTGCACTAAGGAACGGATCAGCTCCGGCTGATTACATGTCGGTGTCATTCACAGTCTCACTCATCTCCTTCGTACAAAGAATATGGAAGATCCGTCGTCTTCATTCGTAGGCTTTGAGGGAAGTGAGGAACGCATGAATCAGTTTGGTGTTCAGGGTTTGACTGTCGCGGTGGTGCTTACGGTGTGCGCATTCGCGCAGGCGCAGGAAATGGAGCCGGAGGCGACCGAGAAGGCGCCGGCCGCGCAAGGGGCGGCGCCGGCGGCGGCTGCCGCGCCCGCAGCGGCAACTGCAAACGGGGGCGTGGCGGACGGCGTCCGATTCCGCTTTGGAGTCGGAGGCGGCATTGGGTTCTTTTCGGCGACGAGCGAGGTTTACTCTCAGAAGACGTCGTTCACCTACTACGGGAGCGACTTGCGCTTCGGAGCTCAGATCAACAACCTGATCGGCGTCTACGCTCAGCCGACTCTCGGGTACTACAGCGCCAATGGTAGTGGCGGCCTGAGCGCGGGCGGGCTCCTCGGATTTTCGGTCGTCGCGGACGCCACCTTCCTCGACAGGCTCTTCGTTGGAGCGGGCCTCGGTTACACCGTGTACAACAGCCTGGGGGGGGTCACTCCCATCTTGCGCTTGGGCGGGTATCCCTTGATGAGTCGAAGCGACGAAAAGGCACGGCGGAAGGGCCTCATGGTGGGCGCCGACCTTCGCTTCACGAGTGTGGACGGGTACAAGAGCATCTTCATGCCCACGTTCAACGTCGGGTACGAAGCTTTTTGAACGGGCACCGAAGACGCGCGGGCGTACGCCGCCCGCGCCGTCACGGCGCTCGCCGCGTCGCAGGTCAATTCGTGCAGATCATGTTGTTCGTCTTGCAGTCGGCGCGATCGGGGAGGCTAGTCGCGCCACGAACGCAGCGCGTGTTCTGGCCGCCGACCTTGCCGAAGTCATAGTACTGGCCGCTGGCCTGGCCGGCGCCACAAACTTTGGGTTGATCACCCGCGATTGTGCCCGAGAGCGTGGTGGTCCAGATCCCGTCGCCCATCACGGTGAAGACCTCGGCCACCGGCGGATACATGCCGTTGCACTTGAAGATGGAGACGACCTCGCCCGCACTGGGCAAGCGCCAGTCATCATAGCCGCCGAGCGAAAGGCCCGCGCAATAGGTTTCCGCCGCCGCATAGGGTTGGCCAGCCATGGTGGCTTTCGTCCAGCTGAGGCAGGTCTTCGGATCGAAGACCACGTCGCCATTGACCATGAAGCTGCCGGCAGCATTGGGCGTGCAATTCCCGCCGCCACCGCTGCCACCTCCGCGCCCAGCGCTTCC
>DATEPG010000304.1:0-21549 GCA_035273265.1 Polyangiaceae bacterium | reverse complement strand
CGCCGGGCTCGCCGCGCGAACAAATCGCGGAGCGGTTTGATGTACGGCTGGTCCGTGCGCACGACGCAATAGTCCAGCCCCAGCTTGGTGAACAAACGCACCTGTTCGGCGCGGATGCCGCGCATCTGCTTGGCGTAGTGCGCCCGAACCGCGGCGCTCGAGGTATCGACGATCACGCTGTCACCGGTTTCGAAATCCTCGAAGCTGCCGATACCCACGTTCGGTAGCTCTTCATCGCGCGGGTCGACCAACATCACCGGAATGATGTCGTGGCGTGCGGCGGCCAGCGACAGCGCGCGGTCGTAACCGCTGGTAAAGAAGTCGCTGATCAGGAAGGCTACGCTGCGGCGCCGGGCGACCGAATGCAGGGTCTCGAGTGCGACCTTCAGATCGGTCCCGGTGCGCTCGGGCACTCGCCCCAGAATCTCGCGCACCACCCGCATGACGTGCTTTTGGCCCTTTTTCGCGGGTACGAGCTTCTCGATCTGATCGGTGGTCAGGATCAGGCCCACGCGGTCGTTGTGCTTGATTGCGCTGAACGCACACAGCGCAGCGACCTCGGCAGCGAGCCGCGCTTTGCTGGCCGTGTGCGTGCCGAAGCGTTGACTCGCGGACAAATCGACGACCAGCATCATGGTCATCTCGCGCTCTTCCACGAACACCTTGACGTGCGTGGCGTCCATGCGGGCGCTCACGTTCCAGTCGATGGTGCGGATGTCGTCACCCGGTTGGTACGCTCGCACCTCCCGAAACGCCAAGCCTTGACCCTTGAAGACGGAAGTATAGCTGCCAGCCAGCTGCTCGGTCGCGAGCCGGTTGGTAGTGATCTCGATCTTGCGCAGGGCCTTGAGCAGTTCCTTCGGGATCACCGCATCACCTCAGCATGTTGAGACACGAGGGGAGCAAACGGAAGGCTCAGGGAACCTCGACGACCTCGAACACCCGCCGCACGATGTCTTCGGCGGTGACCTCTTCGGCTTCGGCTTCGTAGCTCAGCACGACGCGATGGCGGAGCACGTCCGGGCCGATGGCTTTCACGTCTTCGGGCGTGACGTAGCCGCGGTGACGCAAGAAGGCATGCGCGCGCGCCGCCAAATTCAGGGCGATGCTCGCGCGCGGGCTGGCGCCGTATTCGATCAACGGCGCCAGATCTTTCATGCCCTTTTTCTGCGGCTCGCGCGTGGCGAACACCACATCGACAATGTAATCCTTGACGCGATCGTCCATGTACACGTCGCGCACGACCTTGCGCGCCTCGAGCAATTGCTCGGGGGAGGTCTTCGACGCTGCGCTGGTGCTGACCACCGAGGTCATGCGATCCATCACCAGCCGCTCCTCTTCACGAGACGGGTAGCCGACCTTTACCATCAGCATGAAGCGATCGATTTGCGCTTCGGGCAGAGGATACGTGCCCTCTTGCTCGATCGGGTTCTGCGTGGCCATGACGATGAACGGATCCGGTAGGGGATAGCTTTTGTCCCCAATCGTGACCTGGCGCTCTTGCATGGCCTCGAGCAAGGCGCTCTGTACCTTGGCCGGCGCGCGGTTGATTTCGTCCGCCAGCACCAGGTTTGCGAAAATCGGACCGAGCTTGGAGCTGAACTGACCGGTCTTCTGATCGTAAATCACGGTGCCGATGAGATCCGCCGGCAGCAGGTCGGGCGTGAACTGCACGCGCGCGAACTTGGCGTGAATGGCGTTGCAAATCGTGCGAACGGTGAGCGTCTTGGCTAGGCCCGGGACGCCTTCGAGCAACACGTGCCCGCCGGTCAACAGGCCGATCAAGATGCGCTCGATCATGTAAGTCTGACCGACGATGACCTTGCCGATTTCGGCCATAAGGTCGTCCACGAAGGCGCTTTCCTTGGCCACTAGTTCATTGAGCGCGCGTACGTCCTGCATGATTTTCCTGGGGGGCGAGCACCCGCTTCTAGCGCGTCGGGTGCGCGGGAGACAATTACCAAACCGCGCTTATTCCGGGCGTGGCCGAGGTTCCACGCTTGGGATGATCGTTGCTCCCGTAAACGTGCCCGCGCGCGGTGAAAATGGCTGCCTCGAGTCGCTCCGCACTGGTGCACGCGAGCTGCTCGGGGGCAGCTGAAGATCGGGGGAAGAGCGGGCACGGGCACGGGCACGGGCACGGGCACGGGGGGAGTTCGAGGCTCACTCTAGGCCGAACGCGGTACTCAATAACGCCACGACCAAGGCCTGGGCGGCCAGGGAAAGCACGCTCAGGCCGACTCCCAGGCCAAAGCCGGTCAAAGATCGGCGCGTTTTGCCGAAGTGAACGGGTAGGGCGAGCGGACCGAACGCGATCACGGCGGACAGGAAGCTGGCATGGGTCCAGGCGCGAGCCAGCCGCTCTCCGGACAAGCCGCGCAGATCGCGACGCACGATCAGGTACGGCAAAAGCGCGTTCAGGATCAAGCTCGACGCGACGAGCAGAATTTCGGACACGCGGGCTCGCGCTCGGAACCGTCCGCGGGTGGACTACGGTTGAACGGCGTGCACGAGCTCGCCGAATGCGCTGTCTTCGCCGCCCGCGGGACGCGTGGTATGGCGTAGCGCGCCCGCTTTGCCGGCGTTCATTTCGCAATGAATGGCCGCGGTGTAGGCCTTCATCGGCTCTTCGTAGCTGCGGGAGGCAACCACCGAACTACCAATTTCGCGTAACGAATCGGTCATCGGCGTACAGCCCGTGCTCGGCTCGGGCAAAGTGAGCGGTTTGGCGTTCTCGCAGCAGCCAACGTGAACCACCGCGAAGGCTGCCATGTCGTACCAGCCGATGCGGGCGAAGATCTTCATGGCGTCGTTGACGGTGCCCTTGCCAGCGTTGATCACCGCGACGCGAAGCTTTTCGGCGCCCGTGCGCGGGTCACTCTCGTCACACACCCAGCTCATGTCCGGCGCTTTATCGAACGTGCCTTTGGGCAAATAGCCGGAAACGCAGGAGCCGACCTTGTCCACGCTGGCCGTTTCGCTCTCGCCATTCACCGGCACTTCCGAAAGCTCGATCGCTTTCTTGGGTTCGTCGATGGCGGCTGCTGCCTGCGGCTTTTGAACCTCGATCACTTTGACGCTGGTGTTGGAGCGCACCCGGTTGAAGGTCCAGCCACCAATCAAGCCGACTGCCACGCCGAAAGAGGCCAGCATCAGCAATTTGGAGGGTTTCTTCTTGGGCGGCGGAGCGGGCACGCTTTGCCGCGGCACTTGTGAAATGCGAGGCACGCCGCTCGGCCGCATGCTGGGCGGTAGGGGCGGCGGCGACGTCGAATGCGGTCCGGGCGCGATCGGCTCTTCGCCTGCATGCTCCACGAACCAGCGCGCGAGTTCGCGTTTGAGCGGTCGCAAATCGTGACTTCGCACACCGAGATCGCGCGCGAGCGCGTGGTACAGCGCGACGCGTAGCACCGAGTCGAAGACGCCAGCGTCGGCAAGCGCGCTCTCCGATTCGTAGCCAACGCGGGCGGGAGGTTCGCCGACCAGCATCAGAAACAGCAGCGCGGCGGCGCCCCAGCTGTCGTCCGGTTCCGAGGGTGCGTCTCCGAGTTCCCATTCCGGCTGACGGAAGGCGGAATCGCCACGCGCAAGCGGTCCGAACACCAATACCGGACCGTCTCGGCCTTCGGGGGTCAGGACCACGTTGCTCGGGTGCACGGTGCCGTGCGCGCCGCTGGCTTCGTGCAGTGAGGACAGAGCGTCTGCCACGCGCAGAGCGGAACGCACGGCATCGACCGCGGCCTTGTGACCGACCTCCGCCAGGCGCTGGCTCAGGGTTTCGCCTTTCAGCTGCTCGCTGACCACGAATTGCTTACCCTCGAACTCGACGACCGCGAGCACGTTGCCCAGGTGCCTGTGCCCCAGGTCTTTGCCCTTGGCGAGCAGCTTGGCGGCGGCTGCGCTGACCTCTCGAACTACGACCGGCAGCTGGCTCTCAGTATCCACCGCCGAGTAGCCAACGGACTCGCTTTGGACGTCGAGGCGCTCCTCGACGCGATAGCGCAAGCCAATCACCTGTCCGGGTTCGAGTCCGGCGCTCACCGTTTCACTCACTTGAGCCCTAGTCTCCTGCGTGTCGAAACGATTTCGAGGTCCGCATTGTCCCGACCTAGGGTCGCACCAAAGGGCGGTCGTCGTCCAGGACTCCGCGCGCCCTCTCCGCGAGGGTCCCTTGGCGTGCGCCTGGCTCGCCCTTTCGCAGCAGTCGCGCGCAAACGTTCGGCCGTCCTGCCGGACGCGCCCAGCTCGATTGCTGCGGAATCCGTTGAAAGCAGACGCTTGAACACCTGATTAGCGCCTGACTGGAACAGGGTTCGGCTAATGTGTGCAAACGGAGCCTTGATGCAGATCTTCACCGGCACGAGCGGGTTCAGCTACCCCGAATGGTGCGGACGCTTCTACCCAGAAGCGCTCCCGGCGCCCCAGATGCTCCGCTACTACGCAACGCGCTTGGCCACGGTGGAGATCAACAACTCGTTCTACCGGATGCCCAATCAGGACACGGTCGCCGCGTGGCGCGACGAAGTGCCCGATTCGTTTTGCTTTGCGATCAAGGCCAGTCGGCGCATCACCCACCAGAAAAAGCTGATCGAGGTGAGCGACGACGTAGCGCACCTTTTCGGCGTCGTAGAGGTGCTCGGGCCCAAGCTCGGCCCGGTGCTGTTCCAAACACCACCATTTCTGAAGAAGGACCTGGCGGTGCTGCGCGATTTCTTGGCCTGCTTGCCCGAAGGGCGTCGTGCAGCAATGGAGTTTCGCCATCCCTCCTGGTTCTCGGACGACGTGTACAGCGCGCTGACAGAACGCAACGTGGCACTGGTCGGCGGCGACCTCGAGGAAGCAGAGAAGTCGCCGCCGCTGGTGGCCACTGCGGACTTTGGTTACCTGCGCTTGCGCCGTTTGGACTACGACCCTGCAGGCATTGCCGAATGGAGCCTTCGCATCGCCGCGCAGCGCTGGCAATCCGCGTACGCCTACCTGAAGCACGAGGTACTGGGACCGCTGTTTGCGGAAGCTTTGCGCGCCACCCTAGACGGCGGTGAGCAAGCCGATCTCTCGGCGATCCGTGCGTCGATCGCGGCGCCGAAGCCGAAGAGCGCCCGCTCGCCGCTCAGCAAGCAAAAGCCGTCGGAGCTGAAAACCTCGAAAGCAGCCGCGCCGCGCAGCTCGAAGGCTCCGGCGTCGAAAGATCCGGCAGCGAAAGGTCCGGCAGCGAAGGATCCGGCAGCGAAGGGTCCAAGCAAATCGAAGAAGGCATAATCCGCCGCGTGCAAGCGCCGGAAAAACGGGTAATCTCCGCCCGCCATGTACTTCCAGGACATCATTCTGACCCTGCAACGCTTTTGGGCGGAGCGCGGCTGCCTCATCGTTCAGCCGTACAACTCAGAGGTGGGCGCTGGCACCTACAACCCTGCGACCTTCCTGCGAGCGCTGGGTCCGGAACCTTGGAACGCGGCGTACGTCGAGCCCTCGCGTCGCCCGACGGACGGGCGCTACGGTGACAACCCGAACCGCTTGCAACAGTTCGATCAGTTCCAAGTCATCTTGAAGCCGAGTCCAATCAACATCCAGGACCTGTACCTGGAGTCGCTCGAGGCGATCGGAACCAAGCCCCTCGATCACGATGTGCGCTTCATCGAAGACGACTGGGAGAGCCCGACGCTCGGCGCGTGGGGTCTCGGTTGGCAAGTCTGGCTCGATGGCCTCGAGATCAGCCAGTTCACCTACTTTCAACAGGCCGGCGGCTTCGACTGCAAGCCGGTGAGCGGTGAACTCACCTACGGCCTTGGGCGCATCGCCATGTACTTGCAAGACGTCGATACGATGTACGACCTCAAGTACAACGCCCACGTCTCTTTCGGTGAGCTTTACAAGCGCGCCGAGTGGGAGTGGTCGACCTACAATTTCGAAGAAGCCGACGCCGCTGCGCATTTCGCCGCCTTCGACAAGAACGAAACGGAAGCCAAGCGGCTGCTGACCCGCGACGAGGATCCGCTCAAAAAGCTGGTCTTGCCCGCGTACGACTTCATCGTCAAAGCTGCCCACGCCTTCAACGTGCTCGACGCCCGCGGCGCGATCAGCGTCACCGAGCGCCAGCGCTACATCTTGCGCGTCCGCACCCTCGCGCGCTCCGTCGCCGAGGCGTACCTGGCGCAACGCGAGGCGCTCGGGTTTCCGCTGCTCGCGCAGGCGAGCAAAGCCGCGGAATGATCGAGCCGCCACTCCCGCTGGCGGTATGTAGGTGGGGCTGTCACTAGACGGTCCGTTCGCCCCGGTGATAGCCAAGGCAGGATGCAAATGTTGCTTTCGTCCTGCCTTGCTCTGCTCGTACTAGCTGGCTGCGGATCCGATGGTTCGCCTCCTGGCGGCGGTGGCGGCGGCGGCAGCGGCGGTAGCGGTAACGGTAACGGTAGCGGCGGAGCTGGAGCTGGAGCTGGAGCTGGAGCTGGAGCTGTTAGTCAGGGGGGCGCGCAGGTGCGGTTCCTGTTCAAGGACGATTGGAAGGACCACCTGGCTGCTAGTTGCGCGTGGATCTCCGACTATCGCCTCAAGTTTGCAGGAAACCCAGTGCCCATCACCGTGAGCATCGATGTCATGGCGGATGCGCTCACGGAGTACGTTCGTTTGGATGGCGGCACGTACAAAGACGCCAACGTTTTGCACATCTTTTCCTGCAGCCAATCCCAAACCTCCAAGCAAACGAAGCAGCTCTACGGGCGCTTCGGCGCGGACCTCGATTTCGAAGCTGACAAGCAATACACGGTGACGCTCGGTGGCAGCGTCGCAACGGTCGCCGAAGATCCCTGAGCGTTCTGCTGGTTTCAGCTGGATCACCGCGGCATTGACGCTCCGGGAGTAGCAGCAAGCCGGGACCCGTGACAGGGCGAGATTTGGAGCATACAGAGTTACGCATGTCGTCGCCAGCGCGCTCCAGTTCTGTGACGCCCGAGCTCCGGGACTCCATTACTAACGAATACCTGAAGCGAATTCTCACGGCGCGGGTGTACGACGTGGCGATCGAGTCGCCGCTCGAGCTCGCGCCGAACTTGTCGCAACGGCTGAACAACCGGGTCTTTCTCAAGCGCGAAGATCAGCAACCGGTGTTCAGCTTCAAGCTGCGCGGCGCGTACAACAAGATGGTGCGATTGTCTGCCGAAGAACGGCAGCGTGGTGTGATCGCGGCGTCCGCCGGCAATCACGCGCAAGGGGTGGCGCTCGCCGCGCGCCGGCTCGGTTGCCGCGCCACGATCGTGATGCCAATCACGACGCCCGAACTCAAGATAGACGCGGTGCGAGCGCTCGGGGGCGAGATCGTACTGGTCGGCACTAGCTACTCCGACGCCTACGAGCGCGCACGAGAGATCGAAGCGGAACAAGGCTCGGTATTCGTGCACCCGTTCGACGATCCCGACGTGATCGCCGGGCAGGGCACCGTGGGCATGGAGATCTTGCGCCAGCACCAAGGACCGATCGACGCGGTGTTCGTCGCCATTGGCGGCGGTGGGCTGATCTCGGGCGTGGCGGCGTACATCAAGGCCGTGCGCCCGGAAGTGCGCGTGATCGGCGTGCAAACTTGCGATTCCGATGCGATGGTACGCTCGGTTCGCGCGGGTCAGCGCGTGCCGCTCCAAGACGTTGGTTTGTTCGCCGACGGCACGGCCGTCAGGCAGGTTGGGGCAGAGACATTTCGCATCACGCAGGCCTTGGTCGACGACTTCATCTTGGTCGATACCGACGCCGTCTGCGCGGCGATCAAGGACGTCTTCCAAGACACTCGTAGCATCCTCGAGCCGTCGGGCGCGCTGGGTGTCGCAGCCATCAAGCAATACATCGCCGAGCATCGTGCTGTGGGGCGCTCGTTGATTGCGATCACTTGCGGTGCGAACATGAATTTCGATCGCCTGCGCTTCGTGGCCGAGCGCGCCGAGTTCGGCGAACAACGCGAAGCACTATTCGCCGTCACGATCCCGGAAGAACGCGGCAGTTTTCGACGTCTTTGTGAACTGCTCGGTCAGCGCTCGATCACCGAGTTCAACTACCGGATCTCGGACGCGAGCGTCGCACACGTGTTCGTGGGCCTCAGCACGCGGTCGCGCAGCGAGGCTCGGTCCATCGCTCGCACGCTCGACGCGCAAGGTTTTGCCACGTCCGATCTCTCGGACGACGATTTGGCCAAGGAACACTTGCGACACATGGTCGGCGGGCGTTCGCCCCTGGCCGATAGCGAGCGGCTGTTCCGCTTCGTGTTTCCGGAACGCCCGGGCGCGTTGATGCGGTTTTTGGCGGCGATGGCCCCGTATTGGAACATCAGCCTGTTTCATTATCGCAATCAGGGTTCGGACTACGGCCGCATTCTGGTCGGCATCCAGGTACCAACCGCCGACGCGCCCGCCTTCCAAACCTTCCTGGAGACGCTCGCCTATCCGTGCACCGAGGAGACCGAAAATCCGGTGTATCGGCTGTTTCTGCGCTGAAATTCACGGAGCCGGATGCCCTTTGCGAGGATCTGCCGGGTAACACCGGTGGCGCTGAGATCGCTGACGTCGACATTGAAAAGCAGCGCGTCGGCGCGCTGGCTTTGGTGCGGGCGTAGCGCTTCCGTGCCGGCCTTTACCGACCACAGCAAATGATGCTCGGTGTTGGCGAGCGCCGCGGCCAGCGCGCGAGCGGATGCTGGGTCTGAATCCGCTGAATCGTGTCATCTAGGCCTCTGCCCGGGCCTGAGGAGCGTGCACGCTGCTGCTCGGTTCGTGACGCAAGGATCACCACCACGTCACGTAGGCTGTCCGTCGCGCTGTTGAACTCCTTCAAGATGCCTGCGATCCCTGACTCGACCCTCGCACTCTTTCGGGCAGGCGCACGGGCACGTTTGGCATCAAGGACAGACCCTAGCTGAGCCCGAGCTCTTCGCGCAGCGCTGCGCCGAGCACCTCGAACTCGCTCGGCGAGTTGTAGACCTGCGCCGCGATGCGCACGAAGCCGGAGGGGTAGCCGGGGAGTGGCACGATCGGCACTTCGATGCCGCGCGCCACGAGCGCGTTGTACAGCGCATCCGGAGTGGGGACTTTGGGCGTGATTGCGGGGAACAGCGCCACGGCCAGCGAGCCGAGCAGGGAGTCGGGGCAGGGCGGCGAAGTGCCAAGGGCAGCGCACAGCGTGTCTCGACCGGTCAGCGCCAAGGCATGGTTGTGCGCGTACAGTGCGGGAAATCCGCCCTCGAATAGGCCGCCCAAGAAGGAGAGGGCTGCCGGAATGCTCAAGATCGCGCTGGCGTCCAAGGTGCCTGGCCAGTCGAACTCGAGCAGGAAGCGGGAGCGATCGCTGCGTGGGGCCGCCCAGCCGTGGCTGATCACCAAGGGGTGAATCGAAGCTTGGCGATCGCGCCGTACCCAGAGGAACGCAGCGCCCTTCGGCGCGCAGCCCCACTTGTGCAGATTGCCGGTGTAGTACGCCGCGCCCAGGCGCTCGAGATCCAGCGGCAGCATACCCGGTCCGTGGGCGCCGTCGACCAAGGTATCGATGCCGCGTTGTTGCAGGGTGCGGACCAGGCTTTCGATCGGTGTGATTAGCCCGCTCGGGCTGGTGACGTGGTCGAGCAAGACCAAGCGCGTTCGGTCCGTGACTTGGGCCAGGATGGCTTGCTCGAGTTCTCCAGCGGACGCCAAGGGGAAGGGGATCTTCGCCACGCGTACCTGATGCGAGCGTCGCGCGGCCCAATACTGAACTGCGTTACGACACGCCGGGTAGGTGTGATCATTGATCACGATTTCAGCGCCTGGTTCTAGGTCCAGCGCGGTCAGCACGGTGTTGACGCCGGCGGTCGCGTTGCCGACGAAGGCCAGGTCCTCCGGTTGCGCGCCGAGGAATGGCCCGAGCACGGCGCGCGTGTCGTCCAGCAAGCGCTCGAGTTCACGGGCAAAGAACTGAACTGGATTCCTTTCGAGGCGCTCGCGAAACTCGAGTTGCTTGGCTTGTACGAACAGCGGGCACGAGCCAAAGGCGCCGTGGTTCAAATAGATCACGTTCGGATCGAGACTGAAGTGGCGCGCGAAGGAGCTCTTGGGAGCAATGGTCACGGATAACTTCCTGGCTTGAAGAGATCGGAGAGATCGTTGGAGTTTGCGACGCTGGGGAGTGGCGGTAAGCCCAAGATCAGTTGTACCGATCTCAGCTGCGAGCTGTGAGAATAGCGTTCGGTGCCCGCATAGTGCGGTTTGACCATGGTGCCGATGGCTATGAATGGCAGCTTGGCCGTCGAGCCGCCCTCGTCGAAGGTGATGAAGATCACCGCTTCGTGCTCGGAAGCGTAGGCAATCAACCGCGGAAGCTCGGCTTTTAGCCAGTTGTCGCCAGTTCTGATCGGATTCTCTCGGGGGCATCCGCGCTGGCCGTGCATGTCGTGGCATTGGTCCGGCGTGATGAATACGTAGCTCGCCAGCTCGCCTGCCAAATCAGCCTGCAAGGCGGAGTATGGCTTGTGGTGTGCAGCGCAGTACGGTGTATCCGGTGCGGGCGGATCGCCTGCTACGTCGCGAAAGAAGATGAACGGATTGTGCTTGGGCACGTAGAAGCCCGAGCCGCGGATCGGGCAGGCGCCGGTCGCTTCGTTCATGCCTTCTTGGTAGGTCATCCACGACAGCCCCGTGTCGGCGATCTTGATTTGTCGGACGAGGTGTTGGTTGCTTCCGGTGCTGACGCTGGCCGAGGGCGGCGAGTCATCGTCGAACAATGCGTCCGAGAAGCGGTGCGTGCCGGCCTCCATCCACACGTAGTGTCCCTCGCTCGGGATTTCGAGCGGCAATTCGTCGACGAAATTCCTGGCGTGCGCGTACTTTTCTAGAAGTGTTTGAAGGTAGGGCGCGTTCAGGGTATCGGCGTAGATTTGCTCCGCGTCGTGGTTCTCCATGGCGATCACGATCACGTGTTTGATCTTGGAGCCTGGGGCGCCGTGGCCAGGCTTTCTTCCTGGCAGATCCGGCGCGACGGCGCCCGACGGCGTGACGCTGGCGGTGCTGGTGTGCGCGGCCGAAGCGAGCGGAAGCGCGCGCTCTAGCCGAGGAGGCTCGGGTGTTCGCCCGCAGGCAGCGCTGAGCAGCAGCGCGCAGCTGAGGCGGCGCAACATCGGGCTAGGACGCGCTCAGCGCGAGTTCGAGCAGCGCGCGCAGGTCGGACTCGCCGAGCGGAATCGGATTCGTCTTCAAGCTGCCGCTCGGGCTTTTGATTACGCGCCCGACCTCGATTTGCGCATAGCTTGCCAGCGCGGGCAGCCCGAGTGTGACGCGAAGGTCCTCGAGCAGGCGCACGGCGTCGCTGGCCGAGTCTACGCCAAGCAGTTGCCAAAGGTCGCGCAAGCGTGCGTTAGCTACGGGCGCGGTCTGGGCCAGGGCGGCGTTGATGGCCAGCGTTGCCGGCAAGAGACAGGCGAGCCCTGCACCGTGGGGAATGTTCGGATACAGGCCGCCGAGTGGCGCGACCAGCCCGTGTGCGGCGCCCAGGCCGGCGTTGGCCAGGCAGATCCCGCCGAGTGTAGATGCAATCGCCAGATCGTAGGCGTCCGCTTCGCTTTCAGCGCCCTTGGCTAGGCCTTGGAGACCACGCAGCGCGCGCGAAATGCCGTCTGTGGCCAAAGCATCGCTGAAGGGCGAGGCGTTTCTCGAACAAAATGCTTCGATCGAATGCGTCAGCGCGTCGAAACCGGTGCCAGCTCGCACCGCGAGAGCCGCTTGCCCAGAGAGCGCCGGATCGATGAACGCGCTGTGTGGGAAGAGCAGCTCGGAGCGCATGCTGCGCTTGACCTGCAAGTCCGCGACCTGCAAAACCGCGTTTTTGGTCACTTCTGAACCCGTGCCGGCGGTCGTGGGCACACACACGACCGGCAACGGCGGCGCGCTCAAGACCTTTGGGCCGGGGCCGGGCAGGTCCTCGAGGTAGTCGCGCGCGGAGCCGGGATTGGTCGCCAACGCGGCCGCCGCCTTGGCGACGTCGAGCGAGCTACCGCCGCCGATCGCGAGCACGCCCGAGGCGCCGCTCGAGCGCGCCAAGGCCGCCGCCTGATCCGCCAGCTCGACGTCCGGCTCGCGCGGCACGACGAACCGACACAGCCCGAGCCCGAGCCGCGCGGCTTCGGCCTCCAGTAGCGGCAGCAGACCCAGTCGGGTGAGCGAGGTAGCGCCCGTCACGAGCAAGACCCGATCGCCGAAGGCACGCGCTCGGGCGATCGCCTTCAGCCACACACCCGAGCCGACCACGAGCCGAGTGCGATGCGAAAACTCGAACACCCGCTGGCCGCTGAGGTTCATTGCCAGGGCTCGGGATACAGGCTCGTGCAACGCTGGGCGGCGCGCGGGTCCGCCATCATCGGGGCGACTGCGTCCTTCCAGCGCGCGTAGTGCGCCGTCTGCTGATGCGCCGCGAAACCGCCTTCGCTCGCATAAGCTTCGTAGAGCACGAAACGATTCGGATCGTCGTTCCGTCGCAACACGTCGAAACGCAGGTTGTCCGGTTCTTTCCGAGTATGTCGATGGTTGTCGGCTGTGGCCGCGATGAAGGCAGCGACGTCTTCGGGTTTCACGCTCACGTTCACGACCACGACGTACATCTGTGCAGGCTACCGCCGAGCCTGAGAGCGCACCACAAAAAGAAAACGGGGAGGGCCGCTTGGCTCTCCCCGTATTGCTCGGCCGTTTCGCTCGGCGCTACTCGCTCAGTGCGAGGACGCCTCGGCGGCCGTGGCGCCTTCGCGCTCCCGCTCGGGGCTGGCGGCGATGCGCATGCCGTAGAACGAGCGCCAAACGAAGAACATCGTGCCCAGCGCGAACAGCACCGCGAGGATGGCGCTGGTCTGGCGATCCAGTTGGATGGCGAGCTCGACAGCGAGCAAGCCGAACAAGGTGGTGAACTTGATGATCGGGTTCATGGCCACCGAGGACGTATCCTTGAAGGGATCGCCCACGGTGTCGCCGACGATGGCGGCAGCGTGCAGGTCCGTGCCGCGCTCTTTGAGCTCGACCTCGACGATCTTCTTGGCGTTGTCCCAGGCTCCGCCAGCGTTTGCCAGGAACAGGGCCTGGAACAAGCCGAACAGTGCCAGGGAGATGAGGTAGCCGATGAACAAGAACGGATCCATGCAGGCGAAGGCCAGCGTGGCGCAGAACACGGTCATGAAGATATTGACCATGCCGCGCTGCGCGTAGCGCGTGCAGATCTCCACGACCTTCTTGCTGTCCTCGATCGACGCCTTCTCCATGCTGTCGATCTTCATGTTCTTCTTGATGAATTCGACGGCCTGGTAGGAGCCGGCGACGACCGCTTGGATGGACGCGCCGGTGAACCAGAAGATGATGCCGCCGCCCGAGATCAACCCGAGCAAGAAGGGCGCGTGGAGAATGCTGAGCTTCTCTACGTTGGCGGTCAGGCCATCGGTGAGCAGCACGACGATCGAGAAGATCATGGTCGTGGCGCCCACGACGGCGGTGCCGATCAACACCGGCTTGGCCGTGGCCTTGAAGGTGTTTCCGGCGCCGTCGTTCTCCTCGAGCAGCTCTTTGGCGCGCTCGAAGTCGACCTTGAAGCCGTGCTGCTTCTCGATTTCGGCAGCAGCGCCCTTGTCCTCCGTGATCAGCGAAAGCTCGAACACCGATTGCGCGTTGTCCGTGACCGGCCCGTAGGAATCGACCGCGATCGTGACCGGACCCATGCCCAAGAAGCCGAATGCGACCAAGCCGAAGGCGAACACCGCGGGCGCGAGCATCAGCTCGTCCAAGCCCATCATGCTGAAGTAGTACGCGCCGCCCATCAGCCCGGTGATGACGATGCCCATCCAGTACGCGCTGTAGTTGCCCGCGACCAAGCCGGAGAGCACATTGAGCGAAGCGCCGCCCTCGCGCGAGGAAGTGACGACTTCTTTCACGTGCGCCGATTCGGTCGAGGTGAAGACCTTGATCAGCTCGGGGATGATTGCCCCGGCCAGCGTGCCGCAGCTGATGATCAGGGACAGCACCCACCACAGATTGCCGTCGGCGCCCAGGTCACCCAGCACCTCGAACGAGACCAGGAAGGTGAGACCGACCGACAAGAACGAGGTCAGCCAGACCAACCAGGTCAACGGGTGCTCGAAGTTGATCTTTTTCTTGTCGCCGATCAACTGCTTCTGGATCAGCTCGTTGATGTAATAGGAGACCACGCTCGCGACGACCATCATGATGCGCATCGCGAAGATCCAGATCAGCAGCAAGACCTGGGTCTGAGTGTCGCGCACTGCCAGCAGGATGAACGAGATCAACGCCACGCCGGTGACGCCGTAGGTCTCGAAGCCGTCGGCGCTGGGACCGACCGAGTCACCGGCGTTGTCGCCCGTGCAGTCGGCGATCACGCCCGGGTTGCGCGCGTCGTCTTCCTTGACCTTGAACACGATCTTCATCAGATCGGAGCCGATGTCCGCGATCTTGGTGAAGATGCCGCCCGCGATGCGCAGCGCGGAGGCGCCCAGCGACTCGCCGATGGCGAAGCCGATGAAGCACGGGCCTGCGTAGTCACCGGGTACGAACAGCAGGATCATCAGCATCAAGAGCAGCTCGACGCTGATCAGCAGCATACCGATGCTCATGCCTGATTTGAGCGGGATGGCGTACACGTCGTACGGCTTGCCGCGCAAGCTGGCGAAGGCCGTGCGCGAGTTGGCGTAGGTGTTGATACGGATGCCGAACCAAGCGACGCCGTAGCTACCCAAAATGCCGATCACACTGAATGCCAGCACCATGGCTACCTTGATCGGCTCCATGTGCTGCAAAACTCCGAAGTAGAGGACGATGATCGCGCCGATCAACACCTCCAGCATCATGATGAACTTGCCCTGAGTGATCAGGTACGTCTTGCAAGTTTCCCAGATGATCTGCGAGACCTCGGCCATCGACTTGTGCGTGGGCAGGTTCTTGACCTGGAGCAGGGTGATCACGCCGAACACCAAGCCGAGGGCAGCCACGACCATTCCGAGCTGGAGCAAAGAGCTGCCGCTCATGCCCAGCACCTCGACGCTGCTCAGGTCGGGCAAGACGAGATTTGCCTCGCCACCGGGGTGGGGCTGTGCGGCTGCTGCCAGCCGTGGGGACAACGACAATGCCAAGCCACTTAGGCTGGCCACCAAAAACGCAACAGACGCTCCGAGTCGACGGTGCAAGGGCTGGCTCCTCAGTTCGGGCGAGTATCCCCTCTGGATCCCGCGCAACAACGCTGCACAGTTAGCGCAGCGTGAAAGCGGCTACTAGCATGCGAATTGAGCTCCGCTCAAGACAGCGAATTCTTGCCCTAGTTCAAGTCAAGCAAACACCGGTACGGGCCAAAGAGTGGCGTCATATGGCCCAGCGCTCGGCGCCTCCCCCTGCGCGGATTTCGAAGCGGGGTCAAAGGCTTAGCTCCCGCTGCGAAAATGCCTCGATCTCGGCATCCAGCGCGGCCGGCCTCACGGCCGCGACGCTCCCGAGCTCGCCACCCAATCGAGTGGGAGCCGCTCAGAGTTCGATTTGCGCGCCAATCTCCAGCACGCGATCTGGCGGGATGTTGAAGAACTTGGTCGCAGGTAGCGCGTTGCGGGACATGAACGAAAAGAGATTCACCCGCCAGCGAGCCATGCCGGGCCGCTCAGTGACCACCAAATTCTCGCGACCGAGGAAGAACGTGGTGTGTTCCACGGTGTGAATCAGGCCTGCGGCGATCAACAGCGCGGGCGCATCCGGCTGCTCCATGAAGCCGTAGCGCCCGACGACGCGGCAAAATCCGTGATCGAGCTTCTCCAGCTTGAAGCGTTCGTCTTCCGAGACGCGCGCCGAGTCGTCGGTGATGATCGTGAGCAGCACGATGTTCTGGTGCAGCACGCGATTGTGTAGAAAGTTGTGGAGCAGCGCGGGTGGCGTCCCCTCCCGCGCTCCGGTCATGAACACGGCATGACCGGGAACTCGCGCTGGGCGTTCGACCGCGAGCAAGTCGTAGAAATCCGCCAGCGGCAACAGTTGCTCGCGGAAGCGCTCGGATAGAATTTCGCGACCGCGCTTCCAGGTGACCATGATCGTGAAAATGACCGCGCCGATCGCCAGGGGCACCCAGCCGCCATGCTCGATCT
Source organism: Polyangiaceae bacterium (assembly GCA_035273265.1). Taxonomy (GTDB): domain Bacteria; phylum Myxococcota_A; class Polyangia; order Polyangiales; family Polyangiaceae; genus PMG-095. The sequence goes on along the minus strand of DATEPG010000304.1, from coordinate 5,435 downwards.
TCGAGAAGTTCGCGCTCACGAAGAACAGCTCAGGAATGAAGAAGGCCAGCGTGATCGGAATGGCCTTGTGGTAACCCCAGCCCCAGCCGTAGCGCACCAGGAAGAACGCCAGCATGGTGGTGATGATCATCGTCAGCGTCACGGCGATGCCGTACGCGGCGGCCAAGGCCGGCGACGATTTGAAGCCCAGCACCAGCCCGATCGCCGCGAACATCAGCAGGTAGTTCACGCTTGGAATGTAGATCTGCCCGCGCTCGTCGGCCGAGGTATGCCGAATCGAGAAGCGCGGCAAAAAGCCGAGCATGGTGGCCTGGCTGGTCAGCGAGTAAACGCCGGAGATCAACGCTTGTGACGCGATCACCGTGGCGCACGTCGAAAGTAGCACCATCGGGTAGATCGCGAAGCTGGGCACCATCCGAAAGAAGGGATTTTCGACCGCTTCGGGTTGCAGGATGAGCAGCGCGCCTTGCCCGAAGTAGTTCAGCAAAAGCGCCGGAAAGACCACGGCGAACCAAGCCAGGCGAATCGGCTTGCGCCCGAAATGCCCGAGGTCGGCGTACAGCGCCTCGCCGCCGGTTACCGCCAAGAATACGCCGCCCAGCACGAGCAGCCCGCGTTCCCCGTGATCAGCCAGGAACAGCACGCCGTGCAGCGGGCTGATGGCCGTGAGCACGGCAGGATAGTGGATGATGTGATTGATCCCGAGCACCGCGATGGTCGCGAACCAGAGCAGCGTGATCGGCCCGAATACTGCGCCTATCCCGGCGGTGCCGCGCTTTTGCACGAGGAACAAGCCAATCAGGATCACGATCGTGATCGGCACCACCAAGTGCTCCAGATGCGGCGCTGCGATCTCCAAACCCTCGACCGCGCTCAGCACCGAAACGGCCGGGGTTATCATGCCGTCCCCGTAGAGCAAGGCCGAGCCGAAGACGCCCAGGAAGATCAGCGGCAGATGGGAGCGTGATTTGCGCAGGTTCGAGCTGGCCAGCGCCATCAACGCCAAGATCCCGCCTTCACCTTTGTTGTCCGCCCTCAGCACGTAGGCGATGTACTTGAACGAAACCATGACGATCAGCGACCAGGAGATCAACGACAGCACGCCCAAGATGTTCGCGTGCGTCGTCTCCAGTCCGCCGGCGAAGCATGCTCGCATCGAGTAGAGCGGGCTCGTGCCGATGTCTCCGTACACCACGCCCAGCGCGCCGAACGCCAGCTTGACGAGGTAGCGGTTGCCACCGCCGTTTCCGTTTCCGTGTCTGTCCGCTGCTGGGAGCGAGTGGTTCGGGCGTGAGCGGGTGGCGATTGGTGGGGGGGCAGTCACTGGTGGTGGCATCGCTGTGACTCACGCTAGCGCAAGTTCCACCTGCTACGGGTAGTTAGCCGCGCAACCAAAATACGGTGAAGGCGTCGCCGCCCTCGTCAGCCTCCGCCGGCCTCGAATGTTCAACGTAGGCGGAAGCTCGAAGATGCTCACGCACGCCGGCCTTGAGAGCGCCGGTGCCATGCCCATGCAACACGAAACCTGCCACTTCGTTAATGCTCAATAAACGGTCGATGAAGCCGTCCACCTTGGCTAAAGCTTCCTCGAATCGTTGTCCGCGCAGGTCGAGCGTCGTCGCTTCGGTGCGTTGCGCAGTGAGCTCGGGTTTCGGCACGGTTGCCGGCTTGTGTTTGGCTTTCGAGCGAGCCGCCTGCGGTTGGTCTCGATTGGCAACGGCGCTCAGCTCTCTCCGCGGCACGAGCAGCTTCATCGCGCCGATCAACAGCCGCACCTGATCGCGCGGGCACAGCTCGATGATCTGCCCCGTCGTTCCGAGCGTCCGATGTCTGACTGTTTGGCCCACGCGCAAATCGCCAGCCGAGAGCTCGATCGCTTCCGTCTTCGGACCGCTCTGGCCGTGCGCCTCGAACTCTCCACCGAGCGCGACTCGGGCGGCCACCTGACTCACGCCGCGTTCGAGTTCGCGCAGCAGGCCCGGGTCCGAGGCGGTGCTGCGAATCCGGGCGCGCACGTCGTCCAGCTCTTTTCTGGCGCTGCGCACCGCCACGCGCAGATCGCGTACGTCTCGATCCACCTCGCGCGCCGCCTGCTCTCGAAACGCGTGGCGTTCGGCTTCCAGAGTCTCACGCAGCTCGCTGGCCTCCTGCCGATCGAGTTCGGCAGCGCGCCGAACGGTTTCGAGCTCGGCTCGCTCGCGCGACAGCTCGCGCAGCGCCGTCTCGCGATCGAGAGCCTGCGTCGGTAGCAACGCTTTGGCGCGCGCGATCACCGCTTCTGGTAAGCCGTGGCGCAGGGCGACGGCCAGCGCGCTCGAGGGCCCAGGGACGCCCAAATGAAGCCGGAAAGTGGGTGCCATCTGCTCGAAATCGAAGCCCACCGAGGCGTTGGCGAAGCGCTCGTTCTGCGTGGCCAACTCTTTCAGTCGCTCGTAGTGGGTGGTGACGCCGACCGCGGCGCCGCGCACGGTGAGCGCCTCCAGGACGGCCGCGGCCAGCGCTGCGCCCTCCTCCGGGTCGGTGCCGGCAGCGATTTCGTCGAGCAGCACGAGGCAGCTCGGACTCGCGCATTGCAAAATCGAGCACAGATTGACGATGTGTGCGCTGAACGTGGAGAGCGAATGCACGATCGACTGCTCGTCGCCGATGTCGCACAGGACTCGGTCGAACCATCCTACCACCGAGTCCGCTCGCGCGGGCACGGGTAGACCACTTCGCACCATCCAGGCGATCAGCCCTGCGGTCTTCAGCGCGACCGTCTTGCCGCCAGCGTTCGGCCCGGAAATGATCAACGCTTGGCGCGCGTTGAGCACGATATCGTTTGCTACGACGTCCAGCCCGGTGAGCAAGAGCAGCGGATGCCGTGCGTCGCGAAGCTCGAGCTTTGCCTCGTCGCCCAGGGCCAATACCACTGATTGGGTCTCGTCTGCCCAGCGCGTCCCGGCGCTGCACAGATCGGCCGCGACACAGGCGAAGAACGCCGCTTCGCAGGCGTCGTGCATCGTCTTCAGCTCGCTCGAGAGCAGGACCAGCACGCGCGCTTCCTCTCTCGCGGCCTCGGCTTCGGCCAGGCGCAGTCGATTGCCCACTTCAGTCAGCTCGCGCGGCTCCACGAACAGCGTACTGCCCGAGGCGCTCGAACCGTGCACGATTCCGTCGACGCGCAGATGGGCGTCGGAGCGCACGGGCAACACGAAGCGCCCCTCGCGCTCCGTGTAGTATTGCCCTTGCAGCAAATCCGCGAAGCGGCCTAGCAATTGTCCCAAGCGGCGCTTCAGCTCGCCCTGCGCATCGCGCACCTTGCTGCGGGCTCGGGATAGCTCGGGCGAAGCGCGATCGGCGACCGAACCGCCTTCGTCGATGCAAACACCGAGCCGTTCGCGCAGCCGATCCAGGCTCGCCTCGCTGCTGATCGCGGCCGCCAAATCAGGCGCTATTGCTCGATGGGTCTTGGCGTAGACCCGTAGGTCGTGGGCCAAGGACAGGACGCCGATCAGTGCCCAAAGTTCCGGTCCGCTCGCCACACCGTCGGCACGAACACGCTCGAACAGCTCGCCCAGTTCCGGGAATTCACGAACCGGCAGCGGGTGGCCGGCCTTGAACAGCTCGAGCGAATCGTGCATGCGTCGCAAGCGCTGCCTGGCCTCGTGTCTGGTGTCGGCCGGCAGCAGCGCGCGCACGTAGGCAGAAGCAGCGCGGCTCGTACAGCGGCCCGCAATGCGGTCGAGCAAGAGCGACCACTCCAAGGCTGTCCGCGCGTGCTGCTCTTGGGCTACGAGGCTGGTCACGCGGCGCTTACTAGCAGAACTTCCCCCTGCCGCGAGCCGTTGCTCGGCTCAACTCGCTAGGGCAGCCGTATCCAGGCTGGTGCCGGGCGTCTGTTCGCCTGCGCGAGTGCTGAGTACGACGCCTCCCACCCTCGCGGCTCGGTCCATCGACTCGGCTAGAAGCGTCAGGTTGTGGGCGGCCCGGCGACCGTGTCTGTCATCGACCGTGAGCGCGAAGTGCCCGCCGCCCGCCGCACGCAAGCGAGACAGCAAACCGTGGGCTAGGATCGAGCGTGCCGCGGCCGAGTCGCCTTCGCAGCGACCGTTGGAGACGAAGACGATGGCATTCAGTTGCCAGCCTTTGGCCTCCAGCCGAGTGACCCGGCTTGCGACCTGGGTGATGAGCGAGCTCGGGGCGCCCTCGTAGTGCTGGGCAACTACGGCCATGTCGCCGGAATGACTCGGATCGAGCCATCGGGGCCAGCTTGCGCCGAACTCGATCACGACCAACGTTGCTTTGCGGCTTCTCATCGCGAACCTCCAGGATGCGCTCCGTGATAGGGCGCGCTCAGCAGCTGGGCCAAGAATGGAGCGAACGCTGGGCCGCACGCGGAGCGGAAGACATCCTGTAAAAGGTTACAAAACCGTCACTTACGCTTTCTGTGACTTCTTCTTGGCGTCGGCTTTCGGCGCAGTCTTCTTCGGTGGACGGAGCGGCCCTTTTTCGCCAGCGGCAGTCGCGGACAAGCTCTTCTTGAGCGCCTCGAACAGGTCGATGATTTGTGCCTTGGGGGCTTCAGGGGCCACCGTGATTTCCTTGCCCTCGACCTTTTGCTGCACCGCTGCTTCGACGCGCTCGCTGTAGGAGTCGCTGTACTTCTCGGGATCGAAGCTGTCACTCGACAGTTGCTCGATCAGCTTTTCGGCCAAATCGTGCTCTTTGTCGCTGAACTTGAAGGTCGCGCCGGTGTCGATTTCGTCGAAGGCTCGCACCTCGGTCGCGTAGTAAAGCTGGTGGAGCACGATGCCGTCTTTTCCGTACGGCCGAATCAGCACCAGCTGCTCCTTGCCACGACTAGCCCAGCGGCCGACGGCGACCTTTTCTTTCTTGGTCATCGATTCCGACAGCAAGCGGTAAGCCTTGTCGCCGCCCTTATCTGGCCCGAGGTAGTACGACTTTTCGACCGAGACGAAATCCACGCTCGAGATCGGCACGAATTCAGCAATATCGATGCTGTTGCTGCGCTCGGCCTCCATGGCCTTCAGCTCTTCGTCGGTGAATGTCACGTACTGGCCGCGGGCGTACTCGTAGCCCTTCATCATGTCGGTGCGTTCCACCACCTCGTTGTTGTCCGTTGGACAGATGTATTGCTGCTTCACTCGGCCGCCACATTTTTTGTGCAGCATATTGAAGCTTGCTTGTTCGGATGAAGCGGCCGTGTAGAATTTCACGGGGATCGAGACCAAACCGAACGAGATCGTGCCTGACGAGGTAGCGCGCGCAGCCATGGCCGTATGCTAACGCGGGGCCCGGCGGATTGAGAAAATCTTAGGCAAAACAGCGCCCACTCCTGAACACCGGCACAGCCAGGCACAGGCAAATCCGTGAGTCGTCCGGCGCTGGCGCGTCTACTTCGGTCATCGTCCTCGCGGACGCGGCAGCGCGGC
>DATEPG010000303.1:0-4023 GCA_035273265.1 Polyangiaceae bacterium | reverse complement strand
GCTCGGCGCCTCCGGCTACCCAAGGCTGCCCCGCGGTGGCACCGAATTATGGTACCGCCTGCGCCAATCAGGGGCTCGACTGCACATACAACGACCCATGCACCACGGGCGTGCGGGTGATTTGCCGAAGTGGGACTTGGGCGCGTTTGGACGCTGGCGTCATATGCACCGGCTAGTTCCTTGGGCCTGCGTCATTGGCTTGGTCGCCTGCGGCGGGCGGGCTGCCGTGGATTCTTCTCCGAACGCTGCGCAAGCGGGCTTCCCGGGGTTTCCCAGCGCACAAGCGGGCGCTCCGTCAACGAGTCTGCCCGCGGGCGGAGCTGGCAGCGCCCAGGGAGGCTCCAGTTCTGCGGGAAGCGCAAGCACGACTGGCGGAGCACCGGCGATCGGCGGAGCACCGTCAACCGGCATGGCGGGGACGCCCGCGACCGGCGGTGGCGGCGCTTCGGGCGGCGATGCGACTGGCGGACATCCGGGGCAAGGCGAGGCCTGCACGCTCGAGCTCTCGAAGAGTTGCATCAAATGCAAGGTCGCGCACTGCAGCGCCGAGCTCGAGTCGCTCAAAGATCCGCAGTGTGCGCCGTCTCTTCAGTGCGCAAACCAATACTGCTTTTTCCACGACGACTGCTCGTGCCCCCCTGAGGACCCTGAGTGCCTGCATTGTCCGTCCCAAATTGCGCTCTGCGGCTGTGTAGATTCTTGCAGTCTGCCCGGCGATAGCCACGGTTGCCGCAGTAAGTGGCAGCGCGTGTACGCGTGCCTCGCGACGCATTGCGCTGATTGCGTGGCCGACGACGGAGGTCGCGAGTGAACGATCCGTGACTCGCGGTTGTGGCTGGATTTTCCTAATCGCACTCGGCTGCAGCGCGCCAGTTGAGCACGAGGAACAAGCCAAGAGCTCCAGCGGGATCGTTGGCGGTGAAGCGGCCGACCCTTCGTCGTGGCCGAACGTCGCCTGGGTCAATCAAGCTTGCACTGGAGTCGTGATTGGTCGATCGGCGCTGCTCACAGCAGCGCACTGTGCGCCGGAGGGTTCGATACGGCTCGCCGAAGGCTCCACTCGAACGCTCGGTCACTGCAGCTACATGCCGCAATACGAACTCACCGAGGGGAAAGACCTCGTCGTGTGCGAGTTTTTTCCACCCGTCGAGATCGAGCCCGCCACCCTGATCACCGAAGCTCAGCGAGCCGCGGTCGAGGTCGGAACCGAGGTGACGCTCCTCGGGTACGGGGTCGTTCGTTATCAAGATGCCGATACTGAAGCAGGAACCCTGCGTCGGGTCAGTGCGCCCGTCGTCGAAATCGGTGACCGTGAATTGACGATCGGTGGAAGCAACGCCGGAAGCTGTCGCGGGGACTCCGGGGGCCCCGCTTGGTTGCTCACCGATCAAGGTTACAGGCTGCTCGGCATTCTATCTTCGGGTCTATCCGGCATGTGCGGCCTCGGCTTCTATTCGGATTTGAACGCGCATCGCGAATGGATTGAGCGCACAACGCCGCAAGAGCTGAGCGTAGCAGGCGGTTGCAGCACGGCTGGCCGCCGAGGGCGTTCGCCAGCGTCCACGCTCCCGCCTTGGGCAGCCACCGCCGCGCTCCTCTCCGCCGCGTACCGACGATCGCGCAGCCGCGCCGCCCGCTCCCGCTGACCACCAGCCACTTCACGCGAAAAATGCCGTCTAAGTCTGATCGCGCGCAGAGCACGGTCGGGACTGTCTTTCGGGCGCGCTGACACTAGGTTAGCGTACGCCGCGTGAGCCGGAAGCAGTCGCAGATGGTCCTTCAGTTTTGAAGGCGCGGGCAAGCATCTCCGCAAGCATCGTGACCTGCTTGGCCTTGTCTGCGCCCAGCGCGCGTGCACAGCAGATCTCTACCGAGCCAGCTCCGAAACCGCGTGTGATGAGCCCGGTCGCAGCGGTCGGTGTTTGGGCGATAGCGCAGCTCGTGCCGAGCCCATTGCTAGTGATCGGCAAGGAGCACGTAGGCGGCGGGGCGCGCTGGCAGGTCACGCCGTTCTTGTATTCGTTCGGCATTGCCGAGCGGCCAGCACGTACGTTCCTCGTCTCGCCGATCGCTCGTCATTCGGGTTCCGTCGAGCTGCATGTCTCGCCCGAGTGGGCTTGCTGTGCGCCGGATGAGCAGAGCAGCTGGCTGGTACGAGCGGGACTGCGCTTGTATCTGCCGCTGCTCGAACATGGCGAAAAGCTCTCTTGGTCGATCGGCGGATCGTACTATCGCGCGGCACGCGGCGGAGGCGGATCGGCTGATCTCGGCATATTCACGTTCAACGGCGTATTCGGCCTGAACGTTACCGTGTCGCCCGCGCTGACCCGGCGTGAACTGACGGCTGCCTTCACCATCCGGCTATTTTGATGCGTCTTCGCGGCCTGATCGCGGTCGCCTTGAGCCTGACCCTGCCAGGCTGTGGCTTTGCTTGGCGCGCCTTGAAGCGCAATCTCGCCGCGCCTCCTGAGCGTACCGTGGCGCACAAGCTCGTGGACCCCAAGCGCCCGGAGGCAAGGCTTTCGGCCTTGTGGATCGGGCACGCCACGGTGCTCGTGCAGCTGGACGATCGCTTCGTGCTCACTGATCCCGTGTTCGCGCACACGTTGGCGCAGGCCTCGCCGCGCTTGGTCGAACCGGGCTTCGATCCGAAGCACCTGCCGCCGTTGGCGGCGGTCGTCGTCTCGCACATGCACTTCGATCATTTGTCCTTTGGCAGCTTGGATTTGGTCGAGCAGCGCACGCCGGTCGTGCTAGTGCCGCCGGGAGTTCGAGCAAACATGCCGCGCTACGCCTTCGAGATCCGCGAGCTCGAAACGTGGGCATCGTACGAGCACGACGGGCTTCGCGTTACGGCAGTGCCGGTGCAACACGTCGGAGGCCGCTATGCGCTCGACGCGGCCTTCGAGACCCGCGCCTTCACTGGCTATGTCTTCGAATACCACGGCCTTTCCGTGTATTTTGGGGGCGATACGGGCTATATTCCCAGCGCCTTCAAGGCCACACGCGTGCGCTTTCCGAACCTGTCGCTGGCATTGCTCCCGATTTGCCCCGACGCCCCCCGTGACTTCATGCAATACACGCACGTGGGTCCGAGCCAAGCGCTGGACGCCTTCATGTTGCTCGGCGCGCGCCAAATGATTCCGATTCATTTCGACACGTACATCAACTCGGACGACGCCACTGGCGCGTGTCCGACCGAATTGCGCGCGCGCATGCAAACGCGTGGGCTGAGCGATGACCAAGTGCCGATTCTCGCCATCGGTGAACAACGCGTGCTGATCGCCAAGTAGGCTCCGACCTCGCTCATCCAGTCAGCGTGTCGAATTTGCGCCGGGTCCAGCGACGGCCGCGTGGGTGCAGACTTTGCAAGTCGAAGGGGCATGAAATTCGCGATTAGAACCGCACCCGGCTCGAGCGCAAATGTCTCACAAACAATGTTCGACAGCCTGGAAGACGCTCGGGCGGCATTGCGCGACGCGCTTGGCTGGCCCGAAGTCCTGCTCGGGCCCGGCTACACGGCGCCGAACACGAAGGGACAAGTCTGGTGCGCCTACCGCACGCGAGCCGAAGCCGACGCTGATCCCGATGGCCTGACCGCGCCGCGCATCGTGCGTATCGACGACCACAACGGCGAGCCGACGATTGATGCAACGGAGAGCTGACGATGGATGCCAGACAGCCCTGAGCGGCGTGTTCAGTCGTCAGGCGACGTCGATTCCCCCGACCACTCGACGCTTAGCGAGTGCCTTCGCATCCGCCAGCCTCCTCCGCTCGCAGCGCGACGGGTTCTTCTGCTCGACGTAGATATTTCCAGGTTGGCTCGGCCCGCCCCGGTGCACGCAGCTGGCGAAAGAGGTATACGATGCACCATGTCACGGCGCTTTTCTCGACAGAACCAAGCGTTCAGCACCACTTTCACCGGATCCGCGCTGTGCGTCCTGTATTCGTTGCTCGGCCTCGCATGCACGGATGCCACGGGCGGCGTGGCCGCGGGCAGTGGCGGCGCAGGGACGGCGGGCA
>DATEPG010000302.1:0-9759 GCA_035273265.1 Polyangiaceae bacterium | reverse complement strand
TGGCCGAGAGCGGCGCGACCTTCATTGGTCCCCCGAGCGCAGCGCTCGAAGCGTTCGGCGACAAGATCAAAGCTCGCCAAGTCGCGCTGAGCGTGGGCGTATCTCCGCCGCCGGGCAGTGAGCAGCCGGTGGATCCCAAAGACAGCGCGACGTTGAGGGCAGAAGCCGAACGCATCGGCTTGCCGCTACTGATCAAAGCGGCGGCCGGTGGCGGTGGCATCGGCATGCAGATCGTGCGCGAGCTTGCCGAGCTCGAGCGCGCCGCGCAAACCTGTGCCGATCGCGGTTTATCGGCGTTCGGTGATGGCCGCATCTACCTCGAGCGCTACCTGGAGGGCCCGCGCCACATCGAAGTGCAGGTGTTCTGCGACGCCCACGGCAACGCGCTGGCCCTCGGCGAACGCGAGTGCAGCGTGCAGCGTCGTCATCAGAAAATCATCGAGGAGTCGCCCTCGCCAGCTGGTTTTTTTAGCGGGCCAGGTGGCGCCGAGCGCCGCTCGAAGCTCTGGAACGCGGCTCTGTCCGTGGTGCGCGCGGCCGACTATCGCGGCGCAGGCACCGTCGAATTCGTGGCCAACGCGGCCGGCGAGCTGTATTTTTTGGAAGTGAACGCGCGCCTGCAAGTCGAACACCCGGTCACGGAGCTCGTCACGGGGCTCGATCTGGTCGAATTACAGCTACGTGTCGCGGCGGGTGAGCCGCTGCCGTCCGAAGCTTTGACTGCCGAGTCGAAAGGCCACGCGATCGAAGTCCGCCTGTACGCCGAAGATCCGCAAAAAGGCTTTTTGCCGCAGCCGGGGTTGTTACAACGGTTCGAGTTGCCGAGCGACCTGCCCGGCGTACGCATCGATTCCGGTGTGGCCGCGGGTCAAGAAATCACGCCCCACTACGACCCGATGCTGGCCAAGGTCGCGGCCCACGGAAACACTCGCGCGGAAGCCTTGGAACGCCTCGAAGCGGCGCTCTCGGCCGTTCGAATCGAGCTCATGGGCCCCAAGGGGCCCCGCGCAACGAACTTGGCCTTCCTGCAAAAAGTGCTCGGTTCTGCCGAATTTCGCAGCGGACAGTACGACACCACTCTGGCCGACGCGCTGAATCGCAGCTGACCGGCCGCGCTAGCAACAACTCCTGGGTCGAGCTGAGTGGCTTGCTCCACATAGTCATTTTGTGCGGCGTTCACACGCGAGCCTATCCCGTTCTGGCTTTCGACACTCGGGGGTAATAGCCTGACTGTCTGGTGAGCAATCGCGAGCATCGCGCTGAGCTTCTGAGTTGGGTTCGGTGATTTGATGTCTGACTTCGTGCTTGAGGCCGGTGCAATCTTAGCGGGAAAATACCGAATCGAATCGGTGCTCGGGCGCGGCGGCATGGGCATCGTCGCGGCCGCTTACCATTTGCAGCTCGAGCAGCGCGTCGCGATCAAGTTGATGCTGCCACACGCCATGGATAACCCCGAGGCGGTCGCGCGTTTCCTTCGCGAAGCACGCGCAGCGGCGCGCATTTCGAGCGAGCACGTCGCCAGGGTGTTCGACGTGGGTTCGCTACCGAGTGGCGAACCCTACATCGCGATGGAGTATTTGCAGGGCTCGGATTTGGCCGAGCTATTGTCGAAGCAAGGTCATTTCACCGCGGAAGAGGCGGTGGACTACGTCCTTCAGGCCTGTGAAGCACTGGCCGAGGCACACGCGGCTGGGATCATTCACCGTGATCTAAAGCCTAGCAATTTGTACCTGATCAAGCGCGTCGACGGCCAGCGGCTGATCAAAGTGTTGGATTTCGGGATCTCCAAGGTGACTGAGGGCACCGGCACGCAGTCGGAGGTATCGATGACCCGAAGCTCGGCACTGATGGGGTCGCCGTTGTACATGTCGCCCGAGCAGATGACCTCGTCCAAGGCGGTTGACGCCCGCAGCGATCTCTGGTCGCTGGGCGTGGTGCTGTACGAGATGCTGTGCGGCTTCCGCCCTTTCAACGGAGAAACGCTGCCTCAGGTGTGCATCGAGATCGCGAGTCGGCCACCGTCGCCTTTGGCCGAGCGTGCGCCCGGTCTGCCCCCGCTCCTGCTGGCCGTGGTGGAGCGCTGCCTACAAAAAGACCCGGAGGCGCGCTACCAGACCATCGCAGAGTTCGCACACGCATTGAGCCCGTTGGCGTCACCTCGCGCGCGTCAGTCCATCGACCGCATCTCGTTCGTGCTCGCCCAGGGGGTCAATCCGCGGGAAGTTGCCGCTCAAGTGCGGACCGCCGTGCCCACTTTGGGGCCCGATTCGCCCTCGCATACCGAGCTCGCTTCCCCGCGTGCCCCTCGTACCCAGGCAACCTGGGCCGAAACAGGATCGGCACCGCCCGCCAAGAGGCAATCACGAGCTGGCCTATGGATGGCGGCCGCAACGAGCACCGCCTTGCTCTTTGGGAGCGCCGTTTGGCTCGTTCGGCGCTTGCCGGCAGCAATTGAACCTCCGCCCAAGCCGGCCGTGCCGGCCACGGTTGCGCTTGGAGCCATCTCTTCTCGGAGCGACGCGCACAGTGCGCCCCCCGTGCAGCCGAACGCGGGGCCCACGGCGCAGCCCCTGGTGGTGGCTTCCAATGCGGTCGCGAGCGTTGCTCCCAAAGCGGCGGCGGCGAGTGCCGCGGTCAGAATCGCCGCGTCCACACTCACTTCCGCAGCGGCCTCGACACCGCCTCGGCGAGTCGCCCCGAGCGCCGCAGCCAAGCCGTCTGACTCGGTCGCTCTCGCGAAGACCCCGACTCCTGCGCTGGCCACCGTTGCACCCGCCGTAACGCCTGCGGCAACAGCGAGTGTCGTCAGCAAGCCTTTGCCTCCGCCGATTCGGAGTCGCCTGTGAGTGCAACGGCAGCCGGCACTCGGTCATCGAGAAGGAGAAGGGTCCTGAGTTCGATGCCTTTGTCCATTTGCCGCTGGGTGATCCTACTGTTCGCGTTGGCAGCCTCCTGTTGGGCGCCGGTGGTGCGTGCGCAAAGTGCTGCCGAGTCTCGGGCGCTGGCCATTCAGCTGTTCGACGAAGCAGAAGCGCTCCTTGCCAAACAGCAGATCGCTCAGGCGTGCCCCAAGTACGCGGAGAGCGTCCGGCTCGACCCGCAGCTCGGTAGTTTGATTTACCTGGCTGAGTGCTATGAAAAAAATGGCCAGCTCGCCAGTGCTTGGGGCGGCTTCCGTGACGCCGAAGAGCTGGCCGTCAGGCGCGGCGACGAGCGACAAGCGCATGCCCACGAGCGCGCCGCAGCGCTCTTGCCACGGCTTAATCGGTTGGTCGTCAATGTGCCCGTGGCCTCGCGCGTGCACGGGCTCGAGGTGCTGCGCGACGGCTTGCCCGTGGCTGCAACGCTCTGGGGCGGTGGCGCCGCAATCGACCCGGGCAAACATCGCATCGTAGCTCGTGCTCCCGGCTTCGAGACCTGGCAGGCTGATCTCGAAATCGTGGGAGAGGGGACCATCTCCAGCATCACCGTGCCAACCCTCGCGCTCGATCCGGTGACGCCTGCGCCCGACGGGGCTGACACTCCCGGCACTACTCAGCGGATCGCCGCGATTGCGTTGGGCGGCGTGGGCATCGTTGGCTTGGGCGTTGGCGGCTTCTTCGGACTCAGCGCGCAGTCGTCGTACAGTGACTCGAAGGCATCTTGCAACGACGACAACGTGTGCACCGAGCACGGTAAGCAACTGCGCGACAGCGCGCAGAACAAGGCTCTGGTCTCTACGATCTCCGTCGGGCTTGGAGCTGCCGCGCTGGTCACGGCTGGCGTGCTGTGGTTCACGGCCCCGAAGGCAGCGAGCCGGAGCGAGGTGACGGTGCGACACGAAGCCCGCTGGGCATTGGGCTTGAATAGCCGGGCTTGGGGAGTGGAGCTAAATGGTGCATTCTAAACCGGCGTCCACCCGCGCTTCCAGATTTGCGCGGCTTTTTTTTGCCGCGTTGCTCCTCGCGAATTGCAGCACCGTACTCGGTTTGAAAGACGGCACCGTGCAAGGCTCTTGCACGACGGACAACGAATGTGCGCCGGGCTACGGTTGCCTCCAAGGCTCGTGCCGGGATAGCTGCACATCGGATGCCGATTGCGGCATCGGTTCGCGCTGCCTCAAGACCATCGTCAGCAGCGCTTGCATTCCAAATGCCGAAGGCTGCGGCAGCGGTTGCCCGGCGGGCACCCAATGCTTCGACAGCAAGCATTGCCGCACGATTTGCAGCCATGATGGCGACTGCAGCGTCGGCCAATCCTGCATCGATTCCGGCTGTGTTGGCTCTGATCGTACGCATGACCCCGGCAGTGGTGGGTCGAGTGGGTCGAGTGGGTCGAGTGGGGCGGACGGCTCGAGTGGGGCGGACGGCTCGAGCGGGGCGAGCGGAGAGGCCGGCGCTGTGAACGCGGGCGCCGGGGGAGCGGTCGATCCGAACGGCAGCGACGCGGGCGCTGCTGATTCGAGCTCCACAGCCGGCAAAGGTTCCGGCGGATCGAGCGGCATGGCCACCGCCGGCGGCAACACCAGCGTCGCCGGATCCGTCGCTGGCAGCGCTGGCTCGAGCGGATCCGGACCGGCTCTAGAGTGCGAGCCGAATCCAAACCCCAGTACTTGTGATGCAGCGACACCACGCTACTGCGACGCCAGCGGACATTGGCAGAAAGTGGCGACCGGCGCCTGTAAGGGAGACACGCCGGTGTGCATCAAAGGCGTGTGCGTCAAGTGTGCGCCCAGCTCCAGCCCGATCAGTTGTTCGACGGCGAACGTTCCGCAATTTTGCAGTGACGTAGGCGTACTACAAGACGTGGCAACCGGCGCCTGCGCGGGCACGAATCCTCATTGCTTGGCTGGCGCGTGCGTCGTGTGCAAACCCAATGCGACTCCGCAGTCTTGCGCCAACAACACGCCGCAATTTTGTGCAGCCAATGGCCAGTACCAAAACGTAGCCAGTGGCGCGTGTCCGGCGTCCGCTCCGGTTTGCAACAGCGGCAGCTGCTCGTGCAATCAAAGTGTGTGCGCATCTGGGTGCGTCGACTTGAATACCAACGCCAGCAATTGCGGCAGCTGCGGTCACTTCTGTCAGAGTGGAGGCTGTGCGGCGGGCAAATGTCAGCCGGTTCTCGTGGCGACCACGACGGACGTGCCGCTGCGGCTCGCGGTCAATTCGAATGCGGTGTTTTGGATCAACGGGAACAACCCCTCGACGGTGAGTAAGGTGAGTCTCGATGGCACTGGTTTGACCGTCCTGGCGACGAACCCTGGGGTTGGTCAAGGCGTGGCGGCCGACGAGACCGCCGTCTACTGGTCGGCGTCTGGCCCGGGTGGGATCGGCATGGTAAAAAAGATGCCTACCTCGGGCGGCACTGTGACCACACTGGTTGCTTCGGTTTATGCCCCTCGCACTATCGCTATCGACGCCAACAACGTCTACTTTACGGCGTACGAAGGCGCATCTGGGCAGGTTCCCAAAGCGGGAGGTTCTGCGATCGCGCTGGGCGCCGGTAGTGCCACGAGCGTCTGTGTCGACAGTGAAAATAGCTATTTCCTCAACCGCGACGCGCAATCGATCCGAAGCTTTCGAATCGGTAGCGCGACGGGGGTCGACATCTTGAATGCGAGCACCGGCGCGATCAATCGGATTGAAGCTATCGCGGTGCGAGGAAGCAACATCATTTTCACGACCGGCACCGAGATCAAGCAGGTCGCAACAAACGGCACCGGTACTGTAAGCGTTCTCGCGTCCAACCAGTCGAACGCCTACAATATCGTGGCCGACAATTCCGGCGTCTATTGGACCGGCGGTTCTGCTGGAGTGGTCATGCGCTACGACGCGAGTGGCATCACGACTCTGGCCAGCGGACAAATTTCGCCCTCTACTATCGCCGTTGATGCAAAGACCATTTACTGGTTCAACTTCGGCAGCAATCAGATCATGAAGCTTGCCAAGTAGCGGCGCCGAGCGCTCCATTTCCGCGCGGGCTTTGCGTGGATTTACCGTGTACGCTCCTGAACCAACGATGCTCGGAACGGACCCGAAACAGGCAAATCCCATAGAAATTGCGTCCGTCGAGCGCGCGCGCGCCTGGGCGGCGGCCGATCCGGATCCGCTGACGCGAGCGGAGCTTTCGGCTCTGATTGAGGCGGGCGATCAGGCGGAGCTCGCCGAGCGCATGTCGGGCGATCTCGAGTTCGGTACGGCGGGTTTGCGCGGCGTGGTCGCCGCGGGCAGCGCGCGCATGAATCTGGCGGTCGTGATCCGCGTCACGCGCGCGCTCGCGGATCAGCTCCTGAGTCGCGCGCACGACGCGCGCACGTTGCCGGTGGTGATCGGCTGTGACGCGCGCCTCGATAGTCAGAGGTTCGCGGACGCAGCGGCGCGCGTACTGCTCGCGGCGGGTATCCCCGTGAAGCGCTTTCTCGAGCCGGTGCCCACGCCTTTCGTGGCGTATGCGGTGCGTGCGTTCGCGGCCAACGCGGGGATCATGATCACCGCTAGCCACAACCCGCCCGAGTACAACGGCTACAAGCTGTATTGGCACGATGGCGTACAGGTCGTGCCGCCCACGGATCACGAGATCTTTGCGCGCATGCGAGCGCTCGGCCCGGCGAAGGGCATTCCGCTCGGTGATCTGGCGCGCCAGGAGCCGATCGGCGAAGAAATCGTGGCTCGCTATTTGGCGGAGATCCGCGCATCGCTCCCGCGGATAGAAGCCAATCGCAAGCTCCGCGTCGTGTACACGCCGCTGCATGGCGTCGGCGCGGCCATCGTCGAACGGCTGTTTCGCGAGGCCGGCTATGCGGACTTTCACAGCGTGCCCGAACAGCGTGAGCCCGATGGTCGCTTTCCTACCGTGCCCTTCCCGAATCCGGAGGAGCCAGGCGCGCTCGACCTGGCCCTGGCGCTGGCAAAAGAGCAGGCCGCCGATCTGGTGATCGCAAACGACCCCGACGTGGATCGCTTGGCCATCGCTGTGCCGACCGCGAGCGGCCGCTTTCAACCGCTGACTGGGAATCAGATCGGCTTGCTGCTGGCCGACTTTGCGCTGGAGCACGCTGAGCGGGGCGCGCGCACGCTGGTGCTCTCGTCAGTCGTCTCGTCGCCCATGCTGGCGCTGGTCGCTCGCGCGCGAGGCGCCCGCTACGAAAGCGTGCTCACGGGCTTCAAGTGGATTTGGACGGCTGCGCTCGCGCTCGAGGCCCAGAACCATCGCTATTCTTTCGGGTACGAGGAAGCGCTCGGCTATTCGTTCGGCCGCACGGTACGGGACAAAGACGGCATCAGCGCCGCGCTCGCCTTCGCGGAGCTGGCCGCTGAAGCCCGCGCTTCTGGGCAAACCGTGCTCGAACGCTTGCATGCCTTGTATCGCGAACACGGCCTGTGGGTGAGCGTTCAGCACAACGTAGTGCTCAAAGGCAGCGCAGGAGCCGCGCGCATTGCCCGTGCGATGCAACAGTTGCTCGACGCGCCTCCTACGGCGCTGGCTGGTCACAGCGTGAGTCGCGTGCGTGATCTGCAAGTGCCAGAGCCCGACGCTCCGAGCTGGCGCGGCCCCGCGCTGCTCGTCGAACTAGTCCTCGCAGGCGGCGGCCGCGTCTTCGTGCGCCCGAGCGGCACCGAGCCGAAGCTGAAAATGTACGTCGATTGGTGCGCGCCGTTGGCCCCAACCGAGCCGGTGACCAGCGCCGAGGCGAGCGCGCTGGCCGAGGCACTGGCCGTCGCGCTCGCGTTGGTCACGGCGCTCCAACTCGAGCCGTCGAGTTAGCCTCAGCGCGAGGGAACTCGGTACGGTACGAGCTGCAATGCTAAACCGCGATCGCGGACAACGAGCGCAAACCGCGGACCCATGCGACGCGGCCGGCGAGCGCTCAATCGACGCTGTCGAACGCGACCACTTCGCTCGACGTTAGGTTGCTCACGGCCTCGCGCACCGAGTTGCCGATCACCGACTCGGTGCCGACCACGGTGATCAAGAGATCTTCGTCGGACAAGCGCTTCTGAACGGCCAGATTCGCCTGCTCGAGGGTCACGGCCTGCACCCGCTCCAGGTAGCGCGCGTAATAGTCCTCCGGCAGATCATAGAGCGTGCGATCCAGCTCCAAGCCGACGCGCTTGGCGGCGGTGTCGATGGCGAAGCAATGGGAACGGATCATGTAACGCTTGGCCCAAGAGAGCTCCGCCTTCGTTACGCCCTTTTCGCGCAGCTCATGGAGCATTTCGAGCTCGAGCTTCAAGCACGGGCCGGCATCGTCCGCTTTGGGAAAGGTCCACATGCTGAAGGTCTGTCGGCGACGATCGAAGGGCATGTTGGAATAGGCGCCGTATGACCAACCACGCTTCGAGCGAACCTCTTGCGTCATGCGCGCAGTGAAGGTGCCACCGAAGATGGTGTTGGCGACCAAGAGCGCCACGTGATCGTCGTCTCGCGTGTGCGAACCGAGGCAGCCGATCATGATCTGGGTCTGCGTGCGTTCCGGCTTGTCCACGATCACCAGCCGCCGTCCGGGCACGGCGATCGGCTCGGGGGTGGTGTCCGCCGGTGCAACGCCGCTGGGCAGAGCATCGGAAATGCGCTGGGCGATCTGCGAGGCGCGCACTGCATCCAAATCACCCGAGAAGGCGAAGACCAGATTATCTCGCACGAACGAGCGCTGAAACACCGATTGGACATCGGCGGAGCCTATCTCCGGCACGCTCTTGGTCGTGCCGGACACGGAGCGGCCGTACGGGTGCGCGCCGAAGAAGCGGCGGCGAAAGAAACGCCGCGCCAAGCTGCGGTCGTCGTCCAGTGAATCCTTGAGCTCGGCCAATGTCTCGCGTTGTAGGCGCTCGAGCTCGACAGCAGCCAAACCGGGGCGCGCCAGCACATCAACCAGTAGATCGACGAACGCATTCAATGAACGCGAGATGACCGTGGCTTGAAAGGCCATCGTGCTGTGTGCGACGTCAGCGCCCAGCGACGCTCCCAGTGAGTCGATGCGCGTGTCGATCACCTGCGCCTCGAGCCCTCCGGCGGTGCGCCGCATCAGCCGCGAGAGCAAGCGAGTCGAGCCCTCCTTGCCGGGCGCGTCGATCAATGCGCCGGATTTCAAGCCGATGCTGATCGAGACCAAGGGCAGCGCGCGCGAGGTTTCCAAGAGCACCGCGGCACCCCCGGCGTCTTCCAGACGAACGACCGTGGCAGCGGCGCTCATTGTGCGGCCTCCGCGTCGTCGGCGCCGTTAGTGGAGGACAAATCGGGGCGAACCAGGATCACGCTGCGATAGCGCGGTAACAGGTAGCGCCGGGCGACTCGCAGCAAATCGCTCGCGGTCACGCGGCGAGTGGTGTCCAGGCGCTCGAAGGCTGCGCCTGGGCGGCCCAGCACGATTTCGTAGAAACCGAGCGTAGAAGCCTTGCCGTCGACGGTTTCGAGGCCGGCGAGCAAGCCGAGCTCGAGCCGTGCCGCGGCGCGAGCGATCTCTTCTGCGGAGATGGGCTCGGCTTGCACTTTGGCAAACTCGGAGTCGATCACTTCCAACAGGCTTTCTGCGCTCTGCCCCTCGCGAGCCGAAACGAACAGCTCGAACAGCCCCGGATCTCGAAAGGGTCCGACGAACGCGCGCACCTCGGTGGCGAGTTCCAGCTCTCGCACCAGCTTTTGGTGCAGCCGGCTGGCGCGGCCGCTGAACAAGACCTCCGCCAATAGCGACAGGGCAGGGTGGTCGAAGTCTCCCATGGCCGGGCTGTGGTAGCCGACGACCAGCTTTTCCGTCGCGGTGGGCTTACTCACTTCCAACCG
>DATEPG010000301.1:0-17285 GCA_035273265.1 Polyangiaceae bacterium | reverse complement strand
TGCTGCACCTGACCGAGGACGCTGCTGGACCGTTCGTCCAACTAGCCCAGGCGACGTCGGTCGCGATCGGCCGGGACGCGACGGCCTACGGCTGGGGCAGCGAGGGTACGCCGCTGGTGATGGCGCCGTCGCTCAAGAAGGCGCTCCTCCACATCGACAGCCGGTACTCCGCCGAGGAGCTCCAGGCGACGGGCGTAACGGGCTCGGGCTGGAACGGCGACTCCGGCGGCCCGTGGTTCGTCGATGGGCGTCAGGTGGCGGTATTTTCGGCCGTGAGCGGGCAGGACGGCACGAACCTGCACGCGAGGCAGCTCGGCGTCGATGTCGCCCGCCACCGCGCTTGGATCGACGGAGCGATCGCCGGCGGCCCCACCGTCCACCCCAGCAGCCAGGTGGTGCTCTATGACCTCTCGAACTTCTCTGGCGTCTCCCAGAGCTTTGGGGTCGGCCGGCACGACCTCCCGAACACGACGATTATCGGAGACAACCGCGCAAGCGCCATCAGGGTTCCTGCGGGGCTCCGAGTCACGGCTTTCATCCACAACAACTTCGGGGGCGAGGCGCGTGTCTTCGCCTCGGACACCAATCTCGTGACGGCGGGCTTCAGCGACGCGCTCTCGAGTATCGTCGTCTCGAACGCCTCGGACCCGCAGCTGGCCGTGGTCACGTTCTACGAGCACGCCAGCTTCTCGGGCGAACGGGTCGTGTACGGCGTCGGTTCCGGCCTCTTTTACAGCAGCCCATGGGACCAGAGGGTCAGCTCCGTCCGCGTCCCCGCCGGCTTCAAGCTCACGCTCTACAACGGGCTCTGGCGCTACTCGGCCGAGTCGCGCATCTTCACGACAGACGCGAACCTCGCTCCCCACAATTTCGACGAAAAGACCCGGAGCTTCCTCATCGAGCGCTTGTAGGACGCGAGTAGTGCTGGCCGCTCTGTTGGAGGTTCAGAGCTGGCTGTCGGCCTCGCGTCGAACGGTCCGGCGGCAAGGTGGTCGCGCTCGGTCATGGCGCCGCATGCTCCGGCTTGCGCAGGCCATGGGCAACGCCGGGAGCGCTGCCCTACCGCTCGGAAGCGCGCAACCGTCCAACGCCGCCGCGCGGCCGGGAATAGATCGCTGACTCGGGTTTGCTGGTGCAGCGGCCCTCAACGGTGATCTCCGTGATGAGTTCGGACTTCGGCGGCGGCGATCACGGCAAAGCCAAACTGGGACCGGCGGCTGTCGCTGCTGCCTACGTCGCCGCATTGGGATAACGCTGCTCGCCGACTGGCTTTCAGGTCCCCAGTAGGGCATTTCGGCCCGGTTTCAGACGGTGCGGGTGACGCTATCCGATTAAAATGTCTCGCGGCGTGCGTCTGTTCCGTGCTAACGACGTGGTCTGGTTCCCGGGTGGACGGGAAAGGAATGGGGTTGGCTATGAGAAAGTCGAATTTTCTGCTCGGAGTGTCCCTTTTCGCACTAACCGTGACGCAGAGCGCGGGGGCGGTGGTCGAGATTTGGAAGGTAGTGCCGATCAATGACACACGCCTTTATGCAGGTCCATATGCGCAAAGGTTTGCCAACTACGATTGGGCCTATGGCCACGACAAAGGCGAATGCGGCTCATGGACGGCGAGCCACTACAATACGATGGTCGGAGTCTCTCTAGTAAAGAACGAGAGTTGTGGCCTCTTTGGCTGTTGGTGGCTCACCCATAACCCATCGATCTTGTGCAGTACCAGTCGGCTCCAAGTCAATCAGGGCGGTGGAGTCCGGGTTCTCGCTGATAATCTCGCGCTCTCACGGCGAGACACTTCCTTGGGCGATTGGGCCTACGGCTACGATAAAATGGAGTGCGGGGCCAGAGAGGTCATGACTGGCCTCGCGTATCGGACAGCGATGTGTAGTCCCGCGATCAATATAACAGGGGCCAAGAATTGCAATGTGAGGTGGTTTTGGAACGGGGACAATCGCGGAACCACGACGCGGGGTGATTGGAGCTATGGGAATGGGAAGGGGGAGTGCGCTCTGGGTGAGTACATCAAGGGTGTGGTCTATGGTGCCTCCGCGACGGCCCTGCTTTGCTGCTCACCACAGTATTGAACTAAATGCACCGCTCGCATCGCCGCGATTCGCAGCAGCTACGCGCACTATTCCAAAGAGAGTTTTCACGCGCTCTGCTCAGCCGAGTTTCGGGACTTCCCACGGCCACTCTCGAATGCTCAGTTCGATGTGTCAATCGACTGAGCACGGCTAGTCGGCTGACTCCCGCGCTTCGAACGGAGTCCGCCGCCTGGTTCCCGCCGACTGCGCGGGATCGGGGCGATCCACCTTCTTCACCGATGGATCGCCCGGCTCGCTCCGCCTGGTGAACTCAGAAGTACTTCGGTGGGAGCTGGTTTGGGAGGGGATGGTCACACGCGCACATGTAGACCTCGACTGGGTTACCGCGCGGCGCGTCGTTCTGCGGTCGCTTGCCGGTGTCGGGCGTGAGGAGCGCAAGCCCCGAGCTCGAGAACTTGTCGCTCCATTGCCCGTTCCCGTCCTGACGATAGACGTGATAGGAAAATGGGTTCGCGTACATGTAGATCTTCGTCCTGTTGTCCGGGCAGGTCCCCGTGAGCGACGAGGGGATCAGGCCGTCGCCAGCAGCGAGCGCCGGGAAGCGATCGTGACCGAAGATGTCAGTTGGCCGAAGGTTGAGTGAATAGCCCGGGTCTTGCGCCCATTCGTTTCCAGGGGTCGGGTACTTGTTCTGCGCGTAGAAGTAGCAGTTCGACTGCACGGGGGTGCCGTCGGCGTAGGTCCATTTCTGGGGCTCGTACACGGTGGGCGTGCAGGTATCCTGGGCGCACGAGCGGCCGCACACCGGCTGGACGAGGCCGACGCAGGTTGAGTCCCACGACGTGGTGCAACAGGAGCTCCGCTGATTGCAGACCGCCGTGACACAGCTGTCCGCATAGCGGTCCAGCGCGCTGCCCGGGTTGCACAAACCATGCGTGCTCGGCCGTTTGCGGGCCACGATGGCGTAGGCCGTGGTCGTGCCGGAGCTCGCGTTGATCTGATCGCGAGAGGTGACGGATATGCTGCGGCTGTCCTGCCCCGGCTGGATGGAGACGATCATTCTGCCGGTCTGGTTGGCGTCGTCCTGGATGAGACCACCCATGCCGATCAGGGCCCAGCCGGACTCCACCTGGACCGCGCTCGTGCTGTAGCCGGCCGTCACGCGGTTCGGGTTTGCCGTGAGGATCTTGAGCTCGAGATCGCCGAAGCCTTCGACGACTTGATCCTTGATCGTCAGCAGCCACACGGACGTGTTGCCTGCGGCGGGCAGGTAGTGGTTCTTCGAACTGGCTCGCCACTCGTGGAAGCCGGGCGGATAGCTGCCTTTCAGGAAGCGAGCCACGCCGTTCGCCGAAGCATCCGGGATCGTCTGAGCGCCGCCGCCGATGAGCATCGAACCCGCGGGTACCTGCGCCGCCGCCGTGTTACCGGCGAGCTGCACCTGCTTCCACTGGATGGCATTGCGCAGTGCCTGCGTGTTCACTCCGTCGAGCCGCATGCCGATCGCGTACACAGCGAGGTTGTGAGACGCCGAGACGAGGTGTTTGGTCGACGACGCACGCCAGGTCCTTCCGTCGAGCGGTCGGCTCTCGGTCAAGAAGGGAGAGCCACCGTTGCTCGACCCGAGGCCCGCAGCGCCTCCGCCGACGAGCGCGAATTCCGGATCGACCACGCAATCGACAGCGACGTGGCTATCCCCGGCGGTCGTGGTCGTACACTCCTTGATCTGAATATGGACGGGCGACGCCGAGTCGTCGGTGCGGGTGACGATGGAGACCGGTTCCGCCAACCCCGAGGCGACTTCAGCGACTGCCTCCGTCCCTTCGGGCGAAGGCTCCTCTCCAAATCCGCATCCGGTCACAGCGAGCAGTAGGGCGCCAATGGGAAGCGTGTTCCCGAACCACTTCGGTACATTTTTAAACATCGTTCGACTCGATTCTTCGACAGAAGCTGCGTTCCAGAGCCCCCTCGGCGCACGTTCGCCTCGCGTTCCCGCTCGCCGACGCCAGCTCGGGAACAGGTCCAGGGCTCGCACCATCTCCTCGGTGCACTCAGTTAGAGTCGCACCCGACGAGGACCTTCACGGAAAGTGAAGCGCTGCGTCGATTCCTGCGGAGCCCCGCCACGAGCACGCGATCGGCCTACGACGCCGGCTCGCCGCCCCGCCTTGAGCTTTCGCTCGTCTGCGGGTAAGTACCTCACTGTGTCACCCAATGGGTTGGGTACCCCGACGCTGACGCCCAATGCTACCGGTACCGGCAACAACGCAAACTGGCGGATCCTGTACCTGCCTTCTGGCGTAAACACGCAATAAAGCCCATTGGGCTCGGCCTTGCGAAGCACGCGCCCGCCCGAGCAGGCACTCGCTGTGCGGGCAGGCGTCGAATCTGCCGCCCCGACGGACGAAAAGATGAGAGTCCCCGGCACCCGAAGCCGGGGGCTTGCTTGCGGCACGGAGGAGCAATGCAATCCGCGCGTGCCTGACCCGCGAGGTTTGACCGCCCCGCACGATCGCGATCGGCTCTGCCAGCAACACCGCGGCGAACTCGGCCTCCTTCACGCCGAGCGCGGCGCGCACCGTCTCCCGGCTCTCGTGAGACACAATTGCAGCGAGCGTTGAGGACGACGCGATACCGCGCGCTAATCGGGGCCGTTCCGGTAAGAATTGACCCAGCAGCAGCGATTGGCTACGAGGTCAGCCGTGCGTCATTCGGGGCGACGAACTACAGAACGATAGGGGTCTAGATGATACGAGCTCAGCTAATTTCGATCTTCATGGCAGCACTTTGTCTAATTGCTCCGCGAGCCAGCTTCGCGAACGACGAGTCGCCGTCATACCCAAGCGCAGCAGCGGTGCAGCGCAAGGTCAACGGCACGACGGAGCTTTGGATGTTCGCCTGTGGCAACGACCATGTGATGCGAAAAGCGATCTCCAACGGAACGCTGATCTCGGGCTGGGCGTCGGTCCCGAGCGCGCCTGCCTGCGCCACTCAACCGAGCGCCCTGGTACTGCCCGGTGGCACGCCTCGCGACATGATCGGTATTTTCTATCGCAGTACCTCCAATCGGTTGATCGAACTTTGGTACAGCACGACGGACGTGTTGTCGATCGCGGATTTGTCGAACTCCGCGGGGCTCGGCACAATCAAAGGCATGCCCATTGCGGTCGACCGAGACGCAGGTTCTCCGTACAAAGTGGCGATCGTAACCATCCAAACCAGCGGCAAAATCGTGAGTATGGATTTGTACAGCAACGCTTGGCACCGGCGCTCCGTACTCGGGTTCGACGGGCTGCCGGCCAGCGCGTACGGATTGATGGCGGTCGCCAGCTATGGCCAATTCGCGCGCCCCATGGTGATGCTGCAAGTCCAGGCCGACCGATACTATATCTTCGATCGCTCGAGCTGGACGCAGAGCTACACTGCTATATTCAACCACCGGATTACTAGGCCGGGCACGCCCACGTTTGGGGCGCCACATCCAAGCTGCGCGGTGACTGGCTGCGCCTTGTACAAGACCGACTTCGGTCTCGCGTATTCCCATGCTTCGTCCGGTATCTCCGGCGTCATCAACACCTGCAATGGTGATTGCGCTGCAATGGATACGGCCCCGATGTTTTCCATGGATGGCTCGTCGACGTACGGATTTAGCAGGGGTCCAAACCCGTATCTCGTGACTCGGCGGGACTATTCTTTCACTCCGCCGTATGACAATTTCGCACGCACCGGCCTCTCCTGGTACAACGTATCCGCGGGTATCACATTGCCGGTCGGCCCCTACCCGGAATTCAAAACCGTCGGGCTCTTTGCTTCCCGGTTCAGCACGCATCCAGATGCGTTGATGTACGTGAACGACCTGGACGTCGTCGATACCCTTTACCCAGGTACGGGCGTCCTGCTCGGTCCATAATCCAGTAACGTTCCCTCGGGCACAATCGCCCAAGTGGGTCCGCCGAGCTGGCTCGGAATCGGCCTGACGTGATTGTGCTCGAGGAGGTCCGGCTTCCGCTCGGCCTCGCAGCTCCGCGCGTCAGAAGTTGACGCCGCCACCCAGGTTGAAGGCAAGCTCGTGGACGCGCGTGCTCGCGCCGATCGCTTGGGCTCTCAGCTCCCCGTTTTCGAGCGCGAGGTTCTGCCCGTTGAGCTCGCCCCAGCCGTAGGCGTAGCGCCCCCCCAGAGTGGTCGAGAAGGTCAGGTCACGCCTCTTGCCCTCCACGGAGTGCCCCTGGCTCAGCTTTACGCCGAACGCGGCGCCCACGAAGTTGGTTTCGAACCGCTTCTCGCCGCTCAGATCCGTGAACACGCCCGCTCCACCCGTCACGTTCGGCGAAAAGGTATGCAGGGCAGAGACACGGCCGTTGGCGACCCACTCGCGATCGAAAAAAACGTTGGGCGGCAACTTGGACGGCGTGTGGATCGGGCTCGAGATGTCGCCGTCGAGCAGCAGCTGCGTCTTACCGATGCGGTGCGCGACACCGGCGCGTAGACGCACAGGTGTCGTGAACTCCCAGACCGCGACGGGCCCCCGCTGCTCCTCGATGGAAAAGTGAGGGCCGGTGTCAGGTGAAAGCGTGCTCTGAATCACGGTGCGCGAAATGTCGCTCCAGCCCGTCAGCACGGGGCTCTGGATCGAGAGGCCCAGGTCCCAGTTGGGGGCGGGATTCCATTGCATGCCCAGCGTGAGCCGCGCCCCATAGTTGCCGACCGTGGTGGAGTTCGAGCCATTGTAGGAGCCTGCGTCGGGAGCATCCGGCGACCCCAGGCCGATCTGCACGAAGTCTCGTCGTGAAATGTAGACGCCAGCCGCGCTCACGCCCAGGCGCAGGTTTGGTGTGAGGCGCTTGGCCACTGCCATCATGTAGTCGTTCTCGCGCAGCTGGCTACTGATGGTACCCGCGAAGGCCTCGCCGTTTGCCTTTTGAACCTGAGTTCGCAGGTCGAAATCGTGGGTTCGGGGGATGAAGATCCCCACGGTGGCGACCCAGTCGTCGCCCAGTTCACGCACGAACGAGAGCACGCTGGGAACCAGAACCCAATCGGTCATCGCCGCATTCGCAGTAGTGCCGTCCGGCAACGCGAACGCCGACTTTACCCGGTAAATGTTGACTCCATAGACGCTGCCCGTGACGTCAAAGCGGTTGCGCGACGCTAGTCCCAGACCGGCGGGATTGTACCAGGCGCTGGCGCCGTCCGACACGATGGCCGTGACAGCGCCGCCGGTCATCATGGCCTGCTCGCCGAGCAGCACGCCATCGTCGTTTCCGGCGTGCGCGCCCACCGTCACGCTGGTGATGAGGGAGGCGGTGGCTAGGATGAGTCTCGAACGAGCTATAATAAGCATTTCTCCTCAGCTGGTCAAAGTTCGGATCCGCCCTCTTCGACTCAGAATTCGAGTTCGTATCAGAATTCGAGTTCGTAGTGAGCCGCGCCCGACCAAAATCTATCGTGGAAGCTCGGGTAGTTATCGTAGAGCGAGCGACGGTCGTAGTGGGTGGCGTTGAAGCCGAGCCCGTGTCCGCGCGACAAGTTCGCATAAACGCCGAGCTGGACGTCGCCGACGGAGTCGGTACCCCGCGCGCCATCCACGACGGCGTAGAGGTGGCTGTTCGCTCGCGCGTACAGGCGGCCGAGGCGTTCCTGGCGCAGACTGACCTCCAGCTTCAGCGCAGCGCCGAGCCCGTAGTTGTAGCTGCGGTTGGCTTCGTACTTCGCGTAAGGCGACGTAACGGCACCGCTCGGCACCGCCAAGACATCGAGCTCGGAGTGGACGGAGAACCCGGCACCCAAGCCCCAGCGCGCAAACCAGCCAAGGCCGGTGCCAAGCTCTCCTAGCTGATAAACGCCGGCGCTCTCGCGGGTGAGCAGCTTGGCCGTCCCATTGGTGAGATACTGGTACGACATGACCCACGCGAGCAAGCTTGCCTGGTTCGGGGCCGCCGAGAAACGACTCCCCAAGAGCACTCCGATTCCTTCGAGCCCTTGACCGAGGATGGTGTCGGACGCGCTGAGATGCAGCGCGAGGTGGAAAACCTCGAAGGGTGTGGTCACCCTCGATTTCGCGTACGGATCGCCGTAGTCGAAGCGGATGCGCGCTCGAAACGTGGTGCCCCAGCCGGTGCCTTCGGGTTGGCCGAGGCCGTCGATGCCCAACCGCAGGTTCATACGCAAGGGCACCGGGTTACCGGGGCGGCCGTCAGCCCAAGCTTTGCCGGTGAAGACGCGATCCAACCCGCTGACCGGATTGACGGCAAAGGCCGCAATCTCTCGCAAGAGGCGCGTGGAGCCCGAGGCCGAATCATTGCGGATGGCGTTGGAAAGTCGATACAGGGTCTCGCCGAGAAACGTACCGCCGATCGTCGTCGTCAGGAAATCGCTCGTCGATGGCTGCTCGTGCTCCATGAAGTATTCCCACATCCAAGAGCCGGCGAGCGTGTAGGGCGCCGCCTCCCAGAAGCTGAGTCCGTTCACGCGCGCAGCAGAGAAGTACATGCTCCCTTGGTAAGGGTGACCCAGCTGATTGATCTCGAACTCACCATCGTCCCATTGCGGACCCGAACGAAAGTGTTCCTCCCACACCGACCGGTTGACTTTGACGAACGGCGAGCCGCTCGCGTAGGGGACTGCCCAAAGGCCGAAATTGATGCCGACGATGCCGGCCAGCGGCCACAGATAATTGCCCGCGTTACGCGTGCTAGAGCTCGCGTTGTAGTCGGGGAGCTTGGGGGTTGGGCTTGCGGCTGGAGCGGTGGCCGGAGCTGAGGCCGTCTGGGCGACCGGCCCCTGTGCAATAGCCAAGCGTACGCTGCAGAGGAGCGAAAGGCCGACGGCCCGCGCTACTCGAGAACGCGCGAGCGGTGATCTTCGGCGCACGCGGTACTTTCATTCCCTGCGCCAAGAACCGCAAGCAAGAATAACGTTGTCGTCATTCGTGGCTTGCAATGGCCACAAGGGCCGCTGATACTCCGCGATTGGTGGCCCGAAAAAATCGCGAAAGCACGGCGAATTCTGCGCGCCGCCAGGCATTTTCCTGCGCGTTCCTGCTTGTTGCAGTTCTGCTGCTGCTCGCGGGCTGCCAGGCGGATCGTCGCTACGAGGACGTGCCGCAGTCCGTCTGCTCGTCGGGAGAGATTTGGACCTACTCGGACAAGGACAGCCCGCTGATGAACCCGGGACGTAGCTGCGTACAGTGCCACGCCGAAATCAACGACGAGGGGCACGCGCCGTTCTACAAATTTGCCGGCACCGTGATGACGGCGCTGCACGAGAGCGACGACTGCCGCGGCGCCCCTCAAATGACGATTGAGTTGACCGACGCCAACGAAACCAAGTGGATCATGGTCGGAAACAGCGCAGGAAACTTCTGGCTCGATCCCGCTGCCGAGGTCGCGCTGCCGTACACGGCGAAGATCATCGACCAGCACGGCAATGAGCGAGTTAAGCAGGTGAAAGTGTCCGACGGGGATTGCGCGAGTTGCCACACGCAGGATGGCGCCAATGGCGCCTCCGGGCGACTGCTCCCCCCCGAGGTTCCGTGATTCGTGGCGGGCGAGTGAAGCCGAGTCTCGGAGTGTTGTTGGGGGCGCTGGGATTCCTGGGCCATCCGGCCGACGCGCTCGCGCAGGGAGCGCCAGCGCCAGCGGCGCCTCCACCAGCGGCGCCTCCGCCAGCGGCCGCGCCACCTCCAGCGCCAGTTGTCCCCGCAGTGCCAGCGGCGCCTCCGCCAGCTGCCCCTGTTACGTCGCCTTCCCCGCCTGAGCCGGCCGCAACGCCAACGGACGCAGCCGCGCCAGCACCAGCAGAGCCGCCTCCAGCGGCAAGCGCGCCAGCTGAGGTGCCGCCCGCCCCGAAGCACCTGACCCTCGAGCAGCTCGGCTACGCGAAGCCCGGCGCAGCCTTCGGCAACGCCGTCGTCGATTTCAACGTATCGACCAAGCCGCGCGAGGCCGGCACCTACCTCTGGCCGCTGGTCGATATCGCCGGAGTGAACCTCTTTCTGTGGGGCTTTTCATATGCCACCGGCGCTCCGTGGGCCAAAGTGAGCCCTGAAACTTGGAAGGCCAACCTGCAGGCTGGCCTTCAGTGGGACGACAACGAGTTCGAGGTGAATCAGTTGTTCCACCCCTACCAGGGGAGCATGTACTTCTCCGCGGCGCGCGTGCACGGCCTGAACTTCTGGGAAGCGGTGCCGTACACCTTGGCCGGCTCCTTCATGTGGGAGTACTTCGCGGAGACGGAGCAGCCGTCGACCAACGACTGGATGACCACCACCTGGGGCGGCTTCTTCTTCGGTGAAGCCCTGTTCCGTCTCTCGAACCGCCTGCTCGACGAGTCGGCGTCCGGGTCCAAGCGCTTCTTCAAAGAGTTTGCCGCCCTCGCCGTCAATCCGGTCAGCGGCCTCGATCGCCTGGCCAGCGGGCGAGCCTGGGCCGACGGCCCTCGTCAAAAGCAATTTCCTCTGCTCGTGAACTTGCGCGTGGGCGCCGACGGCCTCGGCTTGTCCGAGGGGACCGGTTGGGGAAAGACATTTCGGGCGAAGATCCGCTTCGATTACGGCGATCTGTACGCCAAGCCGAGCATCACGACGCCCTTCGAGTACTTCAATCTGTCCGCGCAGCTCCACATCTCGGACGACACCCTAGGGGAAGGCTTCGATGGCACCGGCGTCTTGCTCGGTCAGCGCTTCGGGACCGGGGCAAACCACGCGAACCTGATCGCCTGGGTCTTGGACTACGAGTACTTCACGAACGGTACGACGCAGATGCTCTCGCGAAACAGCGATGGCATTTACTCGCTCGCGGAGATGGGCACTGGCCCCTCGTGGTTCGGGCATTGGGGTCTCGGCAGCGGGTTCAGCATCGATTCGGAAGTCGACGTGCTCGGCGTGCCGACCGGATCCATCACCTCGCCCTACGCCAAGTACGAATCCAATCGCTCCTACAACTACGGGATCGGCGGCGCGCTGAAGGCCGAGATCAACCTGCGTCACGAGCGGCTCGGGCGCCTGTACACGAACATGAGTCGTTACCTCTTCTCCGTCGTCGATGGCGTGAAGGGCACGGAGCACCTGGGCGTCTTCCAGCTCGGCGCGTGGGCGAACATCTACAACGGTCACGGCCTCGGTTTCACGGCCATTCGCTACGATCGCAAGTCGAACTACGACAACTACCCCGATGTGACCGACTTCTTCTGGTCGGGACAAGCGCACTACGAAGTCGAGTGGTGAGGGAGCTCGGCGCAGGGTAGGTTCGCTTCGGCGTAGCTCGAACCCGAGCCGTTCACTCTACGTAGTTGGCGCGGACGCTTCCACGTCGATGCGCCAGACGTCGTGGCTCTCTTCCGTGGTGCTCGCCTTCGTGCCCAGAAAGAGCCGAAGGAGCTCCAGCTGGGTCCGGCAGTGCAGGGACGGCGCGAGCGTGCGGAACGAGCCACCGCCGCCGAGCGCCATCGGCAGCAAGAGCTGATCCGCGAGGTGCTCGCCGACTGGGACGCCCGCGGCCAGGTAGCGCTGCACTTCCTTGCTTACACCCGCGGCGACTTGCTCGGACGAAATGCCTCGCTCGCCGAAGCAGGTGATTTGCTCGGTCACGTGCTCGCTCTCGATGGTGGCGATGAGCGCGTTGCCGGGGCCGCGCGTCCCGGAAATCATCAGCGGCCGGCAATCCTTGCGCTCCCAGCCGAGCGTAGACGAAAGCGCGTCCACTTGGCGCACGCCGATCGAGCCCGAGATGCTGGCGCACAGTGCGGACGCCGTTCGTGCGCGGATCTGCCCGCGCTCGAGCACGTCCAAGCGCGCCAGGCGCGTCGCTGGTTCTACGGTCGCCTTCCACACCCCGCCGCCAGCCGGATAGAAGCCGTGCCGCTCCAGCGACACCTCCACGCGCGCGCCCATGCGAGCGAGCAGCGGCAGAAAGCAGCGCTCCAAGAAATCGAATGGCGGAGCCATCGGGTTGTGCGTTCCCCCTTCGAAGTGAACCGTGGAACGCGCCGTAGCGCCGAGCAGCAGCGGGAGAAGGATCGTTTGCAACACGAGCGTGGTGCTGCCCGCGCCGCCGATGGCGAAGCGGTATTCTCCGGCCCGCAGCGTGCCGGGACGGAGCGATAGTTCGCTCGAGCCGAGCTCTGCGCCAGAAACTTCCGCCCCGGAGATGGTGGCGGCAGCCTGCACCGCCATCAAATGCTGGCGCATCAACCCGGGCCGCGACCGCCCCGCGCGGATCTTGACGATGCGCAGCGGGGTGGCCGTGAGTAAGGAGAGAGCGAGCGAAGTCCGCAGCACCTGGCCGCCGCCTTCGCCCATCGAGCCATCGATCGTAATCACGGGTTCATCCCTTCACACACACGACTTGTCGCAACGTATGCACGATGTCGACCAGCTCGCGCTGGGCGTTCATCACGGCGTCGATCGATTTGTAGGCAGCCGGGGTCTCGTCGATCACGTCCGCGTCCTTGCGACACTCGACACCCAAGGTCGCGGCGACGTGGTCCTCTACAGTGAACGCCTTGCGCGCCGCGGTGCGGGACATCTTCCGGCCCGCGCCGTGGCTGCAAGAGCAAAAGCTCTGCGGGTTACCCTTACCGCGCACGATGAATGACTTGGCGCCCATGCTGCCCGGGATGATGCCGAGCTCGCCTTGACCGGCTCGTACCGCACCCTTGCGGGTTACCAGGACGTCCGCCCCGTAATGGTGCTCGCGCGCCACGTAGTTGTGGTGACAGTTGACGGCCATATCGGTCAATTCGAAGGGTGGGAGCTTCGCGCAGCTTTGCGCCGCCCGCACGACCGCCCCCATCATCAGCTCGCGATTCTTGGCCGCGAACCTCTGGGCCCAGCCGACCGCGCCCCAATATTGCCCGAAATGCTCGGTTCCTTCCGGCAAATACGCGAGATTTTCGTCAGGCAGGTTGATCAGCCATTTACGCATGTCCTGCTTGGCCAGCTCGATGAAGAAGCTCCCGATGCGGTTACCGACGCCGCGCGACCCGGAGTGGAGCATGAACCAAACCTGGTCGCTTTCGTCCAAGCACACTTCAATGAAGTGGTTTCCTGTCCCGAGCGTCCCGAGGTGATGCGCGGTCGCGCCGCGACCCAGCTTCGGAAACTTGTCGATCAGGACCTGGTAGCCGGGAGCCAGATCGGCCCAACCTTCAACTACCGCCGCCGGCAGATCTCCCCACGCGCCGCGATCACCGGGACCACCATTGGCCGTGCGGCCGTGCGGCACTGCCGTTTCGATCGCCCCGCGCAGGCCGCGCAAGTCATCCGGCAAATCTGCGGCGCGCAGGGTGGTGCGCGCCGCGATCATCCCGCAACCAATGTCCACCCCGACCGCAGCCGGGATGATCGCGCCGCGGGTCGCGACCACGGAGCCGACCGTCGCCCCAATACCGGAGTGAACGTCCGGCATCACTGCTACCCACTTGTGGATGAACGGCAGCGCGGCGACGCGGCGCAACTGCGCTTCGGCTTCCGCTTCGAACGGGACCCCGACGGTCCAAGCCTTGATCGGCTTGCCAGTGGTTTCGAGCGTGAGGTGCAGGTCTGCGGCTTCCATGCTGGGATCCAATGCACGGCCAGTGCCAGGTACCGATCGCGAAAATCAGGGGACTTTGCCAACTTACGGCACTGCGCGCTATCCCCTAGGATAAAAACGATAGATCCGGCTATCGTGCGTCCGGAATGGCGCGCCGGAAGCTCGTGGTCATCGGCATTTTGGGGACGACGCTGGACGCCGGCAAGGGCAACGGCCGCTGGGATCGCTGGCGCCCCACCGTCGCGCTCACCCAGCAGGAGTCCTTGCTGGTGGACCGCCTCGAGCTGCTCCATGGCAAGACACCCGAGCTCCTGGCTCAGGTCACGGCCGATATCGCTCACGTCTCCCCGGAGACCAAGGTCGTACCCCACGCCATGGAGTTCCGGGACCCGTGGGACTTCGAGCACGTGTACGAGAAGCTGCACGAGTTCAGCAGCCACTACGCGTTCGACTTGGACAAGGAAGACTACCTCGTCCACATCACGACCGGTACGCACGTCGCGCAGATCTGTTTGTTCTTGCTCACCGAGTCGCGCTACTTACCGGCGCGGCTCCTGCAAACGTCCCCCGGGGACCGGACGCCCCAGCGGCCCGGAAACTACGCGATCATCGATCTGGATCTCTCCAAGTATGATCGGCTCGCAGCGCGCTTCAAGACAGAGAAGGACGAAGCTCGCTCGTTCCTGAAGGCCGGCATCGAGACCAAGAATGCCCCGTTCAACGCGCTGATCGGGCGTATCGAGCAGGTGGCGATCGGCTCTCGTGCGCCGATCCTCGTCACGGGGCCCACGGGCGCCGGCAAGAGCCAGCTCGCACGGCGCATTTTCGAGCTGAAAAAGGCTCGACGGCAGGTCACCGGAAAGTTCGCCGAGCTCAACTGCGCCACGCTGCGGGGCGACGCCGCCATGAGCACGCTCTTCGGCCACACGAAAGGCGCGTTCACGGGCGCCACCAGCGATCGTCCCGGGCTCTTGCGCCAAGCGGACAAGGGCGTGCTGTTCCTCGACGAGGTGGGCGAGCTGGGGCTGGACGAGCAAGCCATGCTGCTGCGAGCCATCGAGGAAAAGGTCTTCTACCCGATGGGCTCGGACCGCGAGGCCAGCAGCGACTTTCAGCTCATCTGCGGCACCAACCGCTCGCTGCGCGACTGCATCGCGAAGGGCACCTTCCGCGAAGACTTGTTCGCCCGCATCAACTTATGGACCTTCGCCCTGCCCGCACTGCGCGAGCGATCCGAGGACATCCCGCCCAACCTGGAGTTCGAGCTCCAGCGCGTGTCGCGCCTCTTGGGCGTCCACGTCACGATGAACCGCGAGGCCAAGCAGGATTTCCTGACGTTCGCGCGCAGCTGGCCCTGGCCCGGCAATTTCCGCGACTTCGACGCCGCTGTCACGCGCATGGCCACCTTGGCGCCCCGTGGCCGCATCACTTCGAAGGTCGTCGCGGAGGAGTTGGAGCGGTTGAGGGGTGCGTCGCCGATGAGCAGCGCGTCCGAGCTCGTCGTGGAGGCCTTGGGCGCCGAAGGGGCCGCCAAGCTCGATCGCTTCGATCGCGTGCAGCTCGAGGACGTGCTGGGCGTCTGTCGAAGCGCGCGTTCGCTCTCCGCCGCTGGCCGCGAGCTCTTCGCCGCCTCGCGCTCCGAGCGCACGAGCGTGAACGACGCCGACCGGCTCCGTAAATACCTGGCCCGCTTCGACCTGGACTTTGCGGAGCTGAAGCACGCCTAGCGGACCAAGGCGGCTCAACGAGAGGGCGGCGACGGTGACGTTCTCGACTGGGATGTAGTCACTGCTTGCATGGGCCCTGAAAAGAGTGGCGCGGCTCGAGCTTGCTCGCTGAAAAATAGCGGGCCAACGAGGGTTGTGGTGACAGAACACTTAAATTGTAGTCACCACGGCATTTGGCCCTGAAAGTTGGCCGACCAGGGTCGGCCGCGGACGGGTTAGAGGTCGACCTTCTCGACCTCGCCCACCCAATGCTCGCTTTGCAGCTCACCCTTGGCGAACAGCGCGAGCAGATCGTAAACCGCGTCCGAGAAGCCGCCGATGTTGAGGATGTCCTCACGCTCGGCCGCTTGCGTGGTCGCGTTGGGCACGAAATCCAAGCAGGCCAAGCGCGCGCTCGGGTTACGAGACTTGAACAGCTGCCACTCGTTCATGACTGCCGTCGAGCCGCGCCGCGCGTCCATCCAAGACTCGTTGTCCGAGACGAACACCACCAAGTCGCCCATGGCCTTCCTTTGGTTGAGCCACTTGAGCGGCGCGCTGCAGTCCGTCCCACCGCCGCCGAGGCGCGAGAGCTTCTGCGTGTTGGTCAGGACCGAGTCGCGGGAGCTGAGCGAGAGCTTGCGCACCTTCTCCGCGAATGGAATCACTTCCGCCGAGCGGTTTTGGCGCAAGATCGCCGCGGCTACGAGCGCTGCGCCGTCGAGGCAGCGCATCTTCGTCGTCGCGCCCTGGCGCTGACCGGTGATCGGGTCCGACATCGACCCGGACACGTCCACCAGCACGTAAACCTTACCTTGCACGGCCGGTACGTTGTAAACGGAGTGCTCCATTGCATCCTCCAAAGCATCCTTGATGGCTTGCGGGACGTCCTCACCGCTCGAGCGGCACGCCGCCAGCAGCTGGTAGGGAAACGCGCGGGCCTTGCTGATCGCGGCGGCGTCGCGCAAGCGCGCCGCCACGAGCTCGACCATGCTGCGGCGGCCGAAGACGCCGTGACGAGCGAAGGTGTTCAGGTTCATTCGAGTCATTTGCCAGCTGGCATTCTTGGCGATGGCCACCCATTGCTCGTCGCGGAGCGCGAGCGAGGTCAACATCTGAAACGGCACGTCCGGCACGACGGGGGAGCTACCCGCCTTGAAGGCTTCGTAGTCCTTGACGACTTGCGGCAAGTGCTCAGCTTGATGCTCGCGATCGAGCAAATAGCCATAAAAAGCCCGCCGCGCGTCGTTCGCCGGCTTGGGGTGCACCATCTTGAGCACGTCCGCGAGGGAGGGGCTCTGGCCGACCGAGGCGCGAAACAAGGCTTCCTCGCTGCGCGCTTCGATCCAGCTCTTCACCAGCCGCTTCGGCTGTGTACCGAGCGATTTCCGCCCGGTCACACCCGAACGGACCATTTGCACGAAGTTCCGCAGCATCTTCAGGTCGTCGATGACTCGCGGAAAGGTGGCCGCGAACAGCTTCGGCTCCGCAACGGACAGGGCCGCGCACAAGAGCGCCGGCGTATCCTTCATGAAGCCACGCTCACGCGCGTAGATGGCCGTCTTGGCGACGAATTCCGGAGGGGCCTCGTAAGCCAGGTCGACTACCCGGGCCACCTGCGCCTCCGCGGAAGCATAGTACGTGCGGTTGAAGCAACCGGTCACCGCGTACTGCG
The DNA here is from genome assembly GCA_035273265.1 of Polyangiaceae bacterium. GTDB lineage: Bacteria > Myxococcota_A > Polyangia > Polyangiales > Polyangiaceae > PMG-095. The sequence goes on along the minus strand of DATEPG010000301.1, from coordinate 332 downwards.
CCAGCGCATGCTTCGCAGAAAACGCATAAGCCGGCGCGCCCGCCGCGTTGACGGCTTCGCTCTTCGGAAGCAGCTTACCGACCAGGGTCCGGAAAGTGTTCGTGTTCGCCATGATGCCGGTCACCTTGCAGCCGCTGTGCCATGTCTCGCGCCCCACGAATTTGCAGACATTCCTGGGACGCGCAGAGTCAGATTTATCTTATGGGCTATTCAGATAGCTGTTGAGATAAATCCGGCGGCTCTCGACCGGGCGGCGGCGTTCGATGCCCTCGACCGGCTCGTGAGGCTCGACCTCGTCCGCGTCGCCGGGGCCCCGGGACGCTTCCGCTTCC
>DATEPG010000300.1:0-7965 GCA_035273265.1 Polyangiaceae bacterium | reverse complement strand
TGCTCGGCATCGTGCAGCAAAGCGGTGGCTGCATCTACGTGTACAGCGAGCCCGGGCTCGGCACGTCATTCAAAGTGTACCTGCCGTGTGTGCATGCTGAAGCCGTCGTCCGGCCATCTGCACCTCCAACGGCCGTGCTGCGAGGCAGCGAGACAGTCCTGCTGGTCGAAGACGAGCCCGGCGTACGAGACGTGGCCCGTCGCATCCTGGAACGGTTCGGCTATTCCGTGCTCACGGCCGGTACGGCCGCGGACGCCATCGCGCAGTGCGAAGCTCACTCGGGCGAGCTTCGGCTGCTGCTCACCGACCTGGTGATGCCGGGCGCAAACGGCGTAAAGCTGGCGGAGCAGCTCACCAAGCAACTGCCCAAGCTGAAGGTGCTGTTCATGTCCGGCTACACCGACGGCACGATCGGCGCTCACGGGCTCCACGAAAGCGGGGGTGCCTTCCTACAAAAACCGTTTAGCGCCGAGACCCTGGCCCGCAAGGTGCGCGCCGTGCTCGACGACCCCGAGCGCTGATTTCCGCCAATAGCGAGTTTCAGCGCAGGTTGGCGACAACGTCCTGCCCCATCTGTCACGGTGGGGCAGCTTGACACTCATCGAGTGGCGACTGCGCTCCATTCGAGCGCTCAACGCGGTCCGAAGATCCGCCTCAGGAGTGGCTGCTCACGCGCGTGGCTGAGTGGCTAGGCGTTTGGCTATTTCTGACCAGTGACGGTTCTTTGTCGAAATACTTTGGAGAGCCTTCTACGGCTCGGGTTTTGCACACAGGCCGGCCCATGATGCAATATCGGAAGTTCTCTGCTTTTACGGTCTTGTCTCTAGCAGCTGGCTTGTCGGCCTGCGGCAGCGCCGACGAACAGCTCGCGCGGGAGGTCCAGGGCACAGCGAGCCAGGCGTTCTCTACGTCGCCTGGCGAGCCCAATCACGAGGACATCACTGCGCTCGGCCTATCTTTTCTGCGCCCTGAAATTTTGATCGCCCTCGAGGCGGCGAACGTAGCGACGGACGTCGAGTTTCTCACGGTGAACGCCAACCATTTCGACGACTGCAACTTCACCGGGGGCTCTGCGGTAATCCAGAGCAGTCAGGCAGAGGCCGTCGCTCAACTCGATCCCAACCGGTCAAGCCCGGAAGCGGAGCTCTTGGCCATACGCGCTTTCGCTCGTTCGCTCCACGCAGTACAGGACTTTTACGCGCACACGAATTGGATCGAACTGGGCGGTGATGTGCTCGTCGATCGCTCTTTGGGCGCCTTCCCGACGCTCAGTCCCTATTCCACCATCGCTACCAGCGGCTTCGTCGTGGTTCAAGGGGACAAACCCAAGCGCGCTGCGGTCACGCGCGATGACGACGCTGCTTATCCAGCGAATGCGGTGGTCGTGGTCAAGCTCGAAAAACTTCGGGCATCAGGCCTGATCTCCGGCACGGTGGATTACGAGCCAGGTAACTTCTGTCCGCAATCCGTCGCCATGACTCATGACGAGCTCAGCAAAGACAAGAGCACTCTCGTTGATCGCGTCAATCAATACGAGGCGGCCAAGTCGCTGGCCGTCTTGCAAACTGAGCACGAGTGGTGTCGCCTCCGCGAGCTCACGCGCAGCGCGTGGGGTGATCTCGGAGTAGTCCGACTCGACGCATGGGTTGCAGCAGGCGCTGCAGCTCCCGCTTGCAACTGAGAATGAACACGCCGAACGTCGCCGGCGTGTCGTGCGCGTGCTTTGGCTCCTTGGGGAGGCATTTCGACGCACGCGCACGCATCTGTCCCGGCGATGGGATGCGGAGGTCAGCGCAGGCGCGTGGCGCTGCCGAGGTATCCGGGCATCTTGAATCGCTCCGTCGCCTGGCTGCCGTCGTCGTTCAACGTGTAGACGGTAGTTCGAATGTCGTCGACCTCGTACACCTCGGCGGCGGCAGTGGAACGCGGAATGAGCGCGGCTCCGTCTACCGTGACTGATTTGAAGCCGACTGCGTCGGGCGGCATGTTGCCGACCTTGCGAGCCGTCATGTCGCGGAGGTCGAGGGTGTAACCCTCGTGGATAGGCGCGAAAATGAACTCGAATACGCTCCCGTAATTGGCTAGGCCCGCCGGGTCGACCGCCGTGGTGTAAGCGCGGCCGTTGCCCGCGTAATACAAGCCCCAGGGCGCGAGACCGCCCATTGCCTGCGAGGGAACGAAACGGAAGTCTGGATCAAGGTCGGACTTTCCATGCTCGATGCGTAGTACGCAATCGCTTTTCGGCTCGGCGTTGCCGAAGAACGTGAAGCCGCCGAAGCTGTCTGCGATGAGATACAGATCACCGGCTTCGTCGAAGAAACCTCCGAACGCGGCGCTCGATGAACAGATGTCGTCCTTCAAGACGTTGAGCGATTTCGTCCGAGTGTCGAACACGCCCACTACGAAATCGTTCAAGAACTCCTCGCGCTTGTTGTTGTATGCCCACTGCAGGAACAACTTGCCGTCAGTCGCGCGCGCAAAGCCGTTGCGATATTCGCTGCCCCAACCCTCGAGCTTCAGGCCGGAGATGTCGTGTTCGGCGACGATGCGCATGGTTTGCGGATTCCACTCGATCACGGTGTATTGGTCCCCATTGACCAGGTAAGCATGCTCGGAATCGACGAACAGCGGCTGGCTCAGGAACGAAATGCCGCGATCCTTGAAGCTGATGCTGTCCTCCTCGACCAATCGGTTGCCGTCCGCGCGGTTTTTGCTGATGCGAAAGTTCTCGCCGTCGGAAATGTAGAGTTTGTCGTCGAACGCGACGATGTCCCCATAGCCTGGCACCTCCAGCGCGCTGTCCAGGCCCAGCTCCTTTTCGGGAACTTTATCGGTCAGGGCGACGTAGGTCGTCGAGCCATCCGGAGTCGAGACTTGGGAGACAAATGCATACAACGCCTCGGTCGCGCTGGGTGTGCTCGTCTGGTTGTCGCCACAGGCGGCAGCTGAGAGGGCGAGGGTTACGATTGCGGCGCGAGAGATAAGAACTGGGAAGGTTTTCATTGCGTGTTCCTGGGCTGAAGAAGCGAAAAGCGCTCAAATCTGAAGCATGATCTTGAAGAACGCGGCCCGCCCCGGCCGTTGCACGCCGAAAAAGTCGTAGCTGCGCTCGTCGGTCACGTTCTGAAGCTCGAATGAAGTGGCCACGGTCGCACCGGGGCTCGTCAGCTCGTAAACCACGCTTGCCGTGTGCACGAGCTGGCTGGGAATCATTGCCTTGCTCTCACGAGCGCCCAGACTCTCCCAGTTGCGGTAGAATTCGTGGATGTAGCGGGTGGTCCAGCCGGTGCTCAACACGTCGTTCGAAAGCACGAGCGCCGGCCAGCGCACGGTGAGGGTGGCACTACCGAACGCGAAAGGGCGGTTGGGAATGCGGTCGCCCTCCTGAGCAGCGTACGGGCCGCTGGTGGATCGGTTACGCGAGTCGAGAATCGTCGCGGCTACATCGAGAGACACACGGTCTCCTCGGTTTGCAATGCGCGCCGATGCTTCCACCCCGAAGGTCCGCGCACGGGCGACGTTCTGAAAGCTGTAGTAGAGCGCGGCCCCAGTACGCCGAATCAGGTCTTCCGTGTCGCGGTAGAACAGATTGATTTCGCCGCGCAGCGAGCCGGTTCTCGGCGCCTCGATTCGACCGGCGGCACCGGCGTTCAAGTTGTGACTCACCTCTGGCCGAAGCTCGAGGTTGGCCTGCGTGAGTGCTCCGTCGCCAAAGACTTCTTCGACTCGCGGCAAGCGGGTGGCATACTCGTACGAAACCTTCGCCCAGAGCTCGGGCAGCACGCGATAGCGCAGAGCATCCCCCATGCCCCATTCCAGCGTACTTCTCTCCAAGTTCTCGCTGCGATCCATGGGCAACCGGCGCGTGGAGCTTGCGGCCTGAACGTAGGACTTGCCGAACGCGACGTTCTGCAGTCGCTCATCGAACAGATCGGCTTGATACTCGAGGCCGTTGACCGCCGTAACGAGCCGCTGTGTCCCCTCGGTCGCCGAAATCCCGCTCAGGGTCGTCGGGTTGCGCTCTTCCACCGAGCGCAACACCCATTCTGGCGTCGTTGACAGACGCAAACGGTGCAGCCGCGCGGCACGCCATTCCAGCGTTCCACGAAAAAATACCGCCTGCGTGTCGGTGACCACGTCGCGGCCGCCGGCCTCGATCTCTCCCGGGACTATGCGGTCGCGTACGCATTCTCCGAACCAATTGAATACGCAGCGCGAAACGTCCCGAAATCCGGTCCGCCCGAAATTGTATCCACCCACCGCATCGAGGAACAGGTCGCGCCGAAAGTGGTCTCGGTAGCGTAGGTAGCTGCCCGCCGCTCGCGTCTTCTGCGTTACCTCCCCGTAAGGCACCGCCATGGTCGGGCTGTTTTGGATCTCCTTTTCCGAGTCCGAGTAGTGAGCTCGAATGGAAAGCAATCTCGTACGACCTGGATTCGAGAGACCTGCCTCGAGCGCCAAGCCCTTCGCCCGATAGGCGTCGTGGAATCGTCGAACGCGCGCAGGCGCTAGCTTGCCAAAGCGATCTGGAACCTCGACATCGACTAGATAGTCGTTCTGCGTGGTGTCGTAGAAGGCGTTCGTGCTGAGGAACAAACCGCGCCGGGACGCAGCCGTAGCTTGCGCGGTCAGGCGATGAGTCTCGAAGGCGCCCACTTGATACGAAAACGCAGCGCCGTTCGCCAAGCGTTCGTCCGTCAGCAGGTCCACCGCCCCGCCCAGAGCATCGGCACCAAAACGCGTCGGGACAACGCCGCGGTACACCTCCACGCGCTTGACGAGGTTTACCGGCACGTTTGCGAGTCCAAAAGAGAAGCCGGCGTAGTCGAGCGGAACACCGTCCAAAAAGAAACGGATCTGATCGCCCTCGAGGCCGTTCAATGCAAAGCGTGCGTAAGACCCGAGTCCACCGGCACGCTGGACCGTGACTCCTCGCGTACGCCCCAACAGCTCACCGAGATCGGCGCTCTTGCGTTGGTCCTTCTCGAGCTCGAGCACATCCACGGCCTGCGCTGACTCGCGGACCCGATCGGCCTTGGACGTACCCAGTACGACCACCTCCGTGGGAGGTGCGCTCACTGCCGCCGGCTCGGTCACGACGTGAGCCGGCGGCAGACTGCTCGACGCGGACTCGGGTGCTGTGACCACCGCCGGTCTAGGCGCGCTAGCCGCGACCGCCGCGAAATCGTAGGCAAACGAGATCGTCGAGGCGACTCGTTGGTCCCCGCGCTGGGCCGGCTCGAACTGCAAGCGTTCTGCCGCTGCGACCGCCGCCGCGTCCAGAGTTGGGTCGAGCGTCCGGGACACTTGCACGGCGCTTACCTTGCCGTTGCGGTCGATTTGGAGCTTGAGCACGACTTGCCCAGCAATCGTTCCGCCGTCTCTCGGTTCGACTGCCGGCTCGTAGTGGACGAGCCGAGGCGGTGTTATCGCTTGGGCAAGAGCGGACGACGGCAGCACGACCACGAATCCCGCCACCGCGAGGCGGGCGTCCCAGCGACTCCTCATTGCGGCTGGCCCCGCTGGGTGGCGCGCAACATGGCGATCAACGGCATCAACAGACAGACGAGCCCCAGCGCGTCCCACGCCTCGTCCCCCACCAACATGACCACGAGTCCGAACGCCGATGCCGCCCAGAGCCAGATCGGAATCGCGTACGGGTTCATGTTGCGCCCTCGACGGGGACCGCAGCGCTCTGAGCTCGCAGCGACAGCTTGTCGGGCAAGCCTCTTCGGCCCGAGAAGAAGGTGTAGACTCCGGTCGCGGAGAGCACGATCAGCGCGAGCGTAAATAGCGCCCAAAGCAGCTTCAACGGCAGCCCGCCATAGTCCCCGAAGTGCAGCGGCTCGCTGATGAGCAGCGCCTGCAAATAAAGCGGAAAATCGTGAAAGCTCGCGGAGCTCGGGTTAGCCGCGTCCACCAACGCGATGCGCAGCAAACGTTTTGCGATGCCGCTCCCGCCGCTCATCAAGATCGAAAAGTGACGCGGGCTCGATAGATCCGAGCCTGGCAAGATCGCGATTGTCCACTGACGTCCGCCCGAGCTCTTTTCCGCCGACGCCACCGCGACGTCGACAACCGGCAGTCCTTCGATCAGTTGCTGTGTGGCATCTACTTTGGCCAAGGCACGCAGCTCGTTCTGCGAGTAGAGCTGCAGTAAGATGCTGCCTAGCGAAAGAAGAATGCCGGTCGCCACCACCAAAGAAAGCCAGCCAAATATCGAAACCCCGACCAATTTGTGCAGGTCTGCGAACAGAGTTCGCCGGTGCTTGTCTCGGCGCAGTACCCCGAACGCGAAGCGCTTCATCATCGGCCCATAGATCACGGCGCCCGTGATCAGCGTGAGCAGTAGCGCTAACCCAAGCGCGCCCACCAGCAGGCCACCGATCGGTCCCGCCATGAGCTGCGCGTGCAGGTGGAAGACGACACCGATGAAGGTGTCATCGAAGTCACGGTCGTCGACGTTGCCCGTCGTCAAGTCGACTTTGATCGCCTGGGTGTCTGCGAGCTTCCGTGAATCCTTTCCCAGACCCACGAAGACTTGATGGGGATGCTCCAACTCGCGTGACACGAATACGGCGTGGGTTCCTGGCAGCTTCTTCTGGGCCATCGCGATCGCGTCACGAAGCGGCATCGGCTCGCTGGCCGCGCGTTGCTCCATGACCGGGGCGAGCGCCTCGCCGATCTCCTCATGGAAGATCAAGATCAGACCAGTCACCGCGAAAACGAGCACGTTTAGGCTCAAAAGCAGCCCGGCCCAGCGGTGAAATGCGAGCAGTCTTCGGGTCAGCGCCGGGCTCATCACCGCGTGCGGCGCTCGGCGCTATTGAAGTTGAAAGTCATTTTCATTATCAATAAACGCTATACCTCTAAGCGGGCGGGGCTGGCGAGAAATAAATCGATCCTGGCCTCCGACTCTGTATCAACCCGAAGGGAGGAGTAATGCTCAGCCCCTGGAGACCGCGTTGCTGTGAGTATCGGCATGCCCCCCCGCAACGCCCTCGACGGCGGGTGAAAAGCGCGGAGCGCGGGCGCGGGTTTACTTCGCCGCTGGCAACGCCCCTGCCACGCTTCCTACACCCTGGCGGATCAGAGCATCAGCCCAGCACCGAACAGCACGCTGTTGGAGCTCGGCCATTGGTCGGGAACCAAGTCGCGGCGATACTCGACGCTGATCAACAGCGGGCCCACGCGCGCGCCGACCAGAACACCGGGCGCACAATGAAAGGTCAGGGGGTAGCCAGCATTGTCCGACTGAATTGTTACGGCTTGCGCCACGCCCAGCGCCAGCTGCGGCCGGATCAGTAGGCGTTCGCGCAGCAAGCGGAACTCATAACCGAACTCGGCGTCGAGCGTGTTCGTGTATCGCTTTTGCCACGTCTCTTCGTAGCCACTGAAGTGTAAAAACGACAGTCCGAAGTACAGCCGTGGCGCTGCGAGAGTGACCCCGGCCCGTCCGCCCAGTGCGAGGCCATAGTTGTTCCTGGTATCGTCCTCGAACTGCTCGCCCGCCCCATAACCGGCGAGTAGCGAAGCACTGGATTCGAGCTTGGCCGGCTTCTTTGCCGGCGCCTCGTCGGCGAGCGCCGCTGTGGTCCAGCCCAGACAGAAAATGCTCGCCCACCCCACCACGCGCGGATTCATCTTGGTCGTTTAGCACGCGGCGTGCCACGCGCGGTTTCCCGACCTTCGATGACCGGGAGTTGGCAGGCGTTGCTACTCCGTCGCTCTTCGCGCGCTGCGCAGTTCAGCCAGGATGAGTGGCGCGGGTTGCTTCGGCGCCAGCAACGCGGCGACCACCAACCAGAGCGCCGGTAGCGGCATGTCCGTGGCGCCCAATGACAGCAGGGACAGGGAAAGCACGACGCTGGCCCGGCCCCGCTCGCCCGGCTTTGCTACGCAGGCGACCGCGGCGAACAGCAAGGCGGCGGTGACCGTGAAGCGCAGCGCGCCCGGCAGCGCGGA
>DATEPG010000299.1:0-26309 GCA_035273265.1 Polyangiaceae bacterium | reverse complement strand
CGAACGCGAGCGCGGGGACGCCGTGGCGCGTTGCAGACTCATTCAGGCCCGCGATCAGCCGCTCGCCCAACGTCCAGACGTGCTCCGCGACCGGATGTCGCTCGACGAAATTCAAGGTTGCGATGGCAGCGGCCATGGCGGCCGTATCGCCATGATACGTTGCAGAGAGGTGCATGCCAGCCGCAGCTTGCATGACCTCGCGCCTGCCTACCACTGCCGCGATCGGCCAGCCATTGCCAAGTGCCTTGCTCAGAGTGGTCATGTCTGGCACGAGCCCGACATGTTCTTGGAAGGTGCCTGGCTTGATGCGCAGCGCCGTCTTGATTTCGTCGAGGATGAACAGTGCGCCGTGAGCATGTGCGGTCGCCAGAAGGTCGTGAAACACGCTGGCCCGTGAGGGGAGGACCATTTCCGGCGCGACGATCACGGCCGCGATGGCGCCGGGACAGGCTTCGAAGGAGGCTTGGAGGGAGCCTGGGCTCGACACATCCAGCTCGATCACTTGTTCGTGGAGGCCGTGCGGTACGAAGCGTTCGACCGGCAGACACCAGTCGTGCCAACCGTGATAGCCACAGCGCACGACGCTTCGGCGTCCGGTGGCAGCTCGCGCGATACGCAACGCGGCGGTTGTCGCCTCCGACCCGGTCTTGAAGAAGCTGGCCATTTGTGCGTTGGGAAAGTGAGCCACCAAGCGCTCCGCAAACTCGACGTGCAAAGGGTGGTTCAATGACAACAAGCTGCCGCGCTCGAGCTGAGCTCGCGCGGCCGCATCGACTTCGTCGTGAGCGTAGCCCAGCAGGAAGGGGCCGTACGCGCCGATATAGTCGATGTACTCGTGCCCGTCCGCGTCCCAGCAACGCGCGCCTTTTCCTCGGCTCATGTACAGCGGCGAGTCCTCGCCCGCGAGCAGCGGACGCCCCGACAGATGATGCCCGCCGGGGATCACCGCCCGAGCCCGCTCGAGCAAGCTGATCGACTGCTCGTATCTTGGCGAAGCGGCGCTCATTTCGAGTCGTTGCCTTTGGTTGGCGCCCCCGGGCTCGTGGAGGCGGGCGCAATGCCTGCGGCGGTCGGGTCTTCTGCGCGCGGGCCTCGATTGGCACGGGCGATTTGGTCCAGTGGGATTTTCGGGGTGCGGTCGCTGCGCAAGAGGCCGTTGGCCTCTTGATAGGTATCCGCAAACTGTGTGTAGCAGTAGCCAGCCAGGATTTCGAGCGAGCGCGCCACCTTGAGCAAGGCGCTGAATCGTTCCCCGAAAGCCTGCGCCGTCTCACTGCGCGAATAGCCCCAGGTGCGCGGGTCACTTCCGAAGGCGATGCCACCAAACTCAGAAAGTACGAGTGGGTGCTCTTGACCTTCGACTGGCTCGAGCACCAAGCTGCGGCCCCCGGGGCGCTCTCGCTTGAACAAATTCGGCAGAACGGTGTGCGCCAAATAGCGCTGAGCAATGCGTTCGGCGTTGTCGTCGTAGTCGTGAATGCCAATGATGTCCGTTGCGACGCTCTCCCAACCGTCATTGCCGATCACCGGACGCGTCGGATCCTGAGTTTTGGTCAGATAGTACAATGCGCGTACGTAATTTCGCTCGGGTAGGCTGTCCGGAAGGTTGGGGACGCCCCACGATTCATTGAATGGAACCCAGGCCATGATGCAAGGATGGCTGATGTCTCGACGTAGCACTTCTAGCCACTGTTGAGTGAGTCGCGCGACTGACTGCCTCGAGAAGCGGTAAGCGCTGGGCATCTCCTCCCACAGCAACAGACCGAGCCGATCCGCCCAGTACAAGTAGCGCGGTACCTCGATCTTTTGATGCTTGCGCACACCGTTGAAGCCCATCGCCTTCGCCAGTAGGATGTCCGTGCGCAAGGCGGCATCGTCAGGCGGAGTCATCCCGGTTCTGTCCCAATAGCCTTGGTCGAGCACCAGCTTGAGCGGGTAGGGCCGGCCATTCAGCAAAAAGCGGTCGCCCGAAACAGCGAACGAGCGCAGCGCCGTATAGCTCTCGACGCGGTCGAGCACTTCTCCAGCAGCGTTGAGTAGTTCGACCTCGGCTTCCAAGAGCGTCGGGCGTTCAGGGCTCCACAAGAGCTCATTCCGGAAGTCGTCGACGCCGGGATCGGAGAGTGCAATGCGCCGATGGACCTCTCCGGCCACCACCAGGTACCGGTCGTGCGCCAACGTGAGGTCGGCGACTCTCAAGCGTACGCTGACCGACAGCTTCTCTTCGCTGAATCCGCATACCGCGGCGTCGACGCCGATCTCCCAGCGCTCCAAATTCGGCGTCCATCGCAGGCTCTTCAGGCGCACGGCGCCCACCTTCTCGAGCCAGACACTTTGCCAAATGCCAGTGGTGCGCGGGTACCAAATGGAGTGTGGTTCGAGCTGCCAGTCCTGCTTTCCGCGCGGCTTGGCTAGATCTGCGGGGTCGTCGTCTGCGAGCACCACGAGCACGTGCTCGCGGACATCAGGCTTCAACGAGCGAGTAATATCTAGCTCGAACGGCGTGTAGCCGCCCTCGTGCGTGGCGGCTAGTATTCCGTCCACCCAAACCGTCGCGTGGTAGTCCACTGCCCCGAAATGAAGAATGAGCCGCTCCCGTTCTCCCAAGGTCGGGGCTGAGAACTCGCAGCGGTACCAACACGCCCGATACAAGGAGGTATCGCCGACGCCGCTGCGCGAAGTCTCGGGCGCAAACGGGACCTCGATGCGATCGACCCACTCGATCTGATCGGGATGGGAATGCACGCCCTCCGGGTCGATCGCAAATTGCCACGTCCCGTTCAGGCTCCGCCAGTGACGACGACGGAACTGCGGCCGCGGGTAGCCCATGGGATCGGCATCTGGCTCTTCAGGAGGAGGTGGAGGTCCGGAGGATCGAAGTCCGATTTGAGAAAGATGTCGCCGAAGCATCGATGTGGGCGCGGACGGCTGCAGGACGTGTTCCATGGTGCGGGGCATTTCACGCAGGCGGTTTCAGGCCAAGTTTCGCACGTGCAGTGGCGTGGTCGCGCGATGCGACTGGGGAGTTGTCATACGTTGCCTCGGTTGTGCCCAATTGCCGCAGACGCACAGGCAGGGCTGCACTGGATATCTGCGTGGAATTCTTCCGCCACGACTGACCCACTCGGCGGCACGGAACCTGCTTAGGTCCAGTCAGACCCACCGGCACTGCGCAGTCGCGCTGTCGTAACCAAGGCGAGCGTTTGAAAACTCACTACGACGTCATCTGCTTTTCGCATCTCCGTTGGTCATTCGTCTTTCAAAGGCCGCAGCACTTGTTGAGTCGATGTGCCCGCGAGCGACGCGTCTACTTCGTGGAAGAGCCTCGCTGGGTAGATGGCCCGAGTCATTTGGACGTGATGCTCACGACTGAGGGCGTGACTGTCGTCGTGCCGCAGCTCGAGCAGGGCAGTGACCGAGCCGAAGAAGTGCAAGCGGAGTTGCTGCAGCGCCTGATCGCGCGCGAAGGCCTTCGAGACTACGTGCTTTGGTACTATACCCCGATGGCCCTGCCAATCGCTGCCGGCCTCTCGCCGCGTGCGGTCGTGTACGACTGCATGGATCAACTGGCCGCGTTCAAGGATGCGCCGCCCGAGCTCACGAACCGAGAAATGCAGCTGTTTCAGCGCGCCGATGTGGTGTTTACGGGCGGACAAGCGTTGTTCGAAGCAAAGAAGAATTGGCATCACAACATCTACGCGTTTCCGAGCAGCGTTGACGTTCCGCACTTCGCGAAAGCGCGGGCGACCCAGACTGATCCGAGTGACCAAGAACCGATTCCGCGGCCACGGTTGGGATTTTTCGGGGTGATTGACGAACGCATGGATCTCGAACTCGTGGCCGGCGTCGCCGCGGCCCGACCGGACTGGAATCTCGTCTTGCTCGGGCCCGTAGTGAAGATCGATGAGCAGGGCTTGCCGCGCGCTCCGAATATCTTCTACTTGGGCGGTAAGTCTTATCAAGAGCTGCCGCACTATGTCTCCGGCTGGGATGTTGCGTTGCTGCCATTCCTTCGCAACGAGTCGACCGAGTTCATCAGCCCTACCAAGACTCCAGAGTACCTGGCTGCCGGGCTACCCGTCGTGTCCACCTCCATCCGAGACGTCGTGCGGCCGTACGAAAGCTTGGGCTTAGTGCGTATCGCGGATTCAGTCGATCGCTTCGTGAGCGCGTGTGAGGCGGCGCTCGCGGAAGCGCCGGGACCGCGTCTCGCCCAAGCAGACGAGTTTCTGTCCCGCCTGTCTTGGGACAGCACCTGGAGGTCCATGTCGATCCACGTGGACCAAATCGTGAACCGGCGCGCGCTTGCGCACCCTGGGCGACTCGTTACGTCGAAAGCCGACCAGGATAGTGAAACACCAACCATCGCGGCGGGAGAATGACGTGTTCGACTATTTGATTGTAGGCGCGGGGTTCGCGGGCAGCGTATTAGCCGAGCGTCTGGCCAATGACTTGGGCAAGAAGGTCCTGATCGTGGACAAGCGGCCTCACGTGGGCGGGAACGCGTACGACCACTACGACGATAGTGGTATCCTCGTGCACAAGTACGGGCCGCACATCTTTCACACCAACTCTCGAGACATCTTCGAGTACCTCGGGCGCTTCACTGCCTGGCGGCCCTACCAACATCGCGTGCTGGCTAGCGTAGATGGACAGTTGGTTCCCATGCCCATCAATCTAGACACGATCAACAAGCTGTACGGCATGAGCTTAACGTCACCTCAGGTAGAACAATTCCTGGAGAGCGTGGCCGAAAAGCGTCATCCCGTGCGAACATCCGAGGACGTGGTCGTCAACAAGGTCGGGCGCGAGCTGTACGAGAAGTTCTTTCGCGGTTACACTCGTAAGATGTGGGGTATGGATCCGTCCGAGCTGAGTAGCTCGGTCGCAGCCCGGATCCCGACTCGCACCAATCGCGACGACCGCTACTTCACCGACACCTATCAGGCAATGCCGCTGCACGGCTATACGCGCATGTTCGAGCGCATGCTCGAGCATCCGAACATCAAGGTCATGCTCAACACGGACTACCGCGAGATCATGGGCTTCGTGCCCCATCGGTTCATGATCTATTCGGGGCCCGTCGATGCCTTCTTCGATTACCGTTTTGGCAAGCTGCCGTATCGCTCACTCGAGTTCAAGCACGAAACACTCAGTCAGGAGCAGCTGCAGCCCGTGGGAACCATGAACTTTCCGAACGATCATGCGTATACGCGGGTCACGGAGTTCAAACACCTCACCGGGCAGAAGCACGAGAAGACGAGCGTCGTTTACGAGTTTCCGTGCGCCGAGGGCGATCCCTACTACCCCGTACCGAAGCCGGAGAACGACGAATTGTACGGCAAGTACAAGGAGCTCGCGGACCAGACGCCCGACGTCTATTTCGTGGGACGCCTTGCCACCTACAAATATTACAATATGGATCAGGTGGTGGCGCAGGCCCTCACTCTTTACAAGCGTATCGCAGATAGCAAGCCAGCGAGCCACTTGGAGGCGGTCAATGGGCGGCAGCAGTCACGAAAAGTTGCAGCTTTGGGGAGGTATTGAGTGCACCTTCAATCGCGTCGCGGATCGCTATCACGACCAACTCGAGTATTGCGGGCACCACCAGCGCGTCCATGACCTCGAGCTGGTCGCGGGGCTCGGGATCGGCGTGCTTCGCTATCCGTTGATCTGGGAGCGAGCGGAGTCGGCGGCAGGGCTGGATTTCAGCTGGTCCGACGAGCGCCTGGCTAGGTTGCACGCGTTGCGCATCGAACCAATCGTCGGTCTGGTGCACCACGGCAGTGGGCCCCCGCACACATCGCTGGTTTCGAGCTGCTTTCCGGAAAAGCTGGCAAGCTATGCAGGAAAGTTGGCTCGTCGATACCCATGGCTAGACAGGTTCACGCCGGTCAACGAGCCGCTCACCACCGCCCGTTTCAGCGGCCTTTACGGGCACTGGTATCCCCACGCGCGTGACGATCGCACGTTCGTTCGTGCGCTTTTGACCCAGTGCCGCGCGATTGCGCTTTCGATGGCCAAGATTCGTAGCGTGAATCCCCACGCGCAATTGGTGCAAACCGAGGACATGGGTTTCACGAGGTCGACGGAGTCTTTGCGCTATCAGGCAGACTTCGAGAACGAGCGGCGCTGGCTCAGTCTGGACCTCCTGGCCGGCGCGGTTTCGCGGTCCCACCCCCTTTATGGCTACCTGCTGGGAGCGGGCGCGTCGCAACGCGAGCTCGCCCAGTTCGAAGCGCAGCCGTGCCCGGCCGATGTGATTGGGATCAACTACTATGTGACGAGTGAACGCTTCCTGGACGAACGGGTGGCCGTTTATCCTCCAGGCATGTCGGGCGGAAACCGACGCCACCGCTACGTCGACGTGGAGGCCGTGCGCGTGTGCGCTGAGGGTTTGGTCGGCGTGCGGCCGATTCTCACCGCGGCCTATCAGCGGTACCACAAGCCGGTGGCAATTACCGAAGCGCACATCGGCTGCGCGGCGAGTCAGCAGGCGAGTTGGCTGGCATCCGTTTGGCGCGCAGCTCTGGAGGCTCGCAGCCTCGGTGCGGACGTGAGCGCGGTAACGGCTTGGGCTCTCTTCGGCTCGTACGGCTGGGATCGCCTAGTCACCGAAGGCGCCGGTAGCTACGAGCCTGGTGCGCTGTCAGTGGCTTCTGGTGCTCCGGAGCAAACAGCCTTCGCAAGCTTCATTCGCGAGCTGAGCAGCGGTAAGGTCGGCGAGACGGAGCACGGCTGGTGGACGCAAAATGAGCGTCTCTTGTACGAGCCTTTCGTTTCGCCCTCGCGGGCCGCATGACCAACCAATCGAGCTGAGTGGCGCAGCAGAGATGCGTCAGTCGACTTGCGGACAGATGCTCCCGCTCTGCCGACGGAGGCGCGAGGAACATCGGGGCCGCAAGTGGCGCCCGATGCATCTCAGTCGCTTCATGCTCGCTACTCGGATTGACCCGCGATCAGGTTCGCTACCGCATGGCTAAGTTCGACTCGTGGTCGGTCGGCGGGCGCGGAGGCTGAGTTGGCCTCCGCGCTCGGTTGGGTCATGGTTGGGCTCCCGCGCCCCCGCCGCCGCTGGCAGCGTCGTCGTAGCTGACGCGGTAAATCATGCCGTTGGTATCGTCGGAAACGAGCAGAGCGCCCAGCGCGTCGAAAGTGAGGCCTGCCAAGCGACCAAAGTGCGCGGTTCCGTTTTCGATCAAAAAGCCAGCCAGGAAGTCTTCATAAGGAACGCCAGTTCCTGCGAGCGGCGCGAGTTGGCCGTTCTGGAAGTGCACCCTCACGACCTTGTAGCCTTCGGGGACCAAGCGACCCCAGGAGCCGCGGAGCACGAGAAAGGCGTCATTGGTGTACTCCGCCGGGAACTCCCCGCCGGTATAGAAGCGGAAGGCGATCGGCGAGCTGTGCGCGGGTAGCCCGCTGCCCAGGCTAGGTGTCGTCGTCGGGCAGTATTGCTGCTTGGTCAGGATTTGCGATGGATCGTCGACCGTGGGATCGGGGTTTCGTGCTCCCCAACAATAGGGCCAACCGTAGCTGTTTCCACCGCTGAGCAGGTTGATCTCCTCCGGCGGCGTTTCCTCTCCGAGTCCATCAGAGCCTTGGTCGATGCCCCAGAGAGTCCCGCCAGTCGGATTCCAGTCGAAACCAAGCGTGTTTCGCAGCCCGCTCGCCCAAACCCGATCCGAGACCATGCTGAGTGGGTTGTGAGCCAGCATCGGATGAGCATCGTTGTTTGGATTGGCCGCCGCGGAGCCGTCCAAGTTCAGGCGTAGAACGCTGGCGTGTTCCGAGTTGCTTTCGGCGCAGGCATTGCAATCGCTGCCGACGCTCACGTAGAGTAGGTTGTCGGGGCCGACCGCGAGCGTGCGGTTCGGGTGCTGACCTCCGTCCGGCAGATCAGTCAATAGCGCCTGCAAGTCCGTGAACGAGCCATCGGCAGCAACGGTGCCGGAGACGACACTCTTCGTGGCAGCCAGATAGACCTTGCCGCCGCTAAAGGCGATGCCGTGAACGCCTTGAAGGGCTGGCGTAACTGCGCTGCTCGCGACCAGCACGCGCTCGTTTTCGTCGTCGACATCACCGTCATCGTCTAGATCGGTCAATCGAAAGACCTGGCTGGTCATGGGGGTGGTGACGTACACGGCGCCCTCGGGTCCCAGGGCCAACATCCGGGCGTTGCTCACCGCAGTCGCAAAGACAGCCACTCGAAAGCCGGGCTTGGTCCGCAACTGTGCCAGCAACGCGCTCGAAAAATCGCGCCGCTCCGGGCGGTTCACTCCGATCGGCGGTGCCTCCGGTCGGCCACCCTCGCCACCCTCGCCACCCTCGCCACCCGCACCGGCACGTTGCTCGTTTGCGCCGGCCGCGCCGCCTTCCGGCTCGCTCAGGCCAGCGCTGCCGGCGCGGGGCGCTACGCCTCCGTTGCCTGCGTGCGGAGCTGCGCCGCCTGAACCGCCGCCGCCGTCGCCATCAACAGGCGAGTCCGAGTCACTGCAGCCCGCACTAATCGCGAGGCTCAAAAGCGCCCCGCTCAGGGGGACCAGGAAGGATCGAGTCTTGTTCCGATAGCTCATCCCGCTGCGCGGGTGCGAAGCACGGGCCAGCGCAGTGCGTGAGATGCCGCTGGTGCGCAAAGGATTCCCGTGGTCGTTGCCAGGCTCACCGGGGGCGCCCCGGGGAGCTGCGCGCCGTCCACCCAGCTGCGCGCACGGCATTTGCTGAGACTACGACGGTGAGCACATTCAAAGGCAAGGTCGTCGTGATTACTGGGGCATCGAGCGGGCTGGGCCGGGCAGCCGCGCTCGAGTTTGCACGGGCCGGGGCAGCTGTGGTGCTCGCTGCCCGTCGCATCGACGCTCTCGAAGACACGGCCCGGCTCTGTCGAAGGGCGGGCGGCTCGACGCTCGTGGTCGGCACCGACGTGACGATCGAAGCCGACGTGCAGCGGCTCGCGGCTCGCGCGCTAGAACTTTCCGGACGCATCGACGTATGGGTCAACAACGCCGGGGTGAGTAGCTTCGGTTTGCTCGACGCGACCCCATTCGAGCCTCATCAGCGGGTGTTCGAGACGAACGTGTACGGCGCCATGTTCGGTGCTCGCGCCGTCCTGCCTGCATTTCGCAAGCAAGGGCAGGGTGTTCTAATCAACGTTGGATCGATCCTGAGCAAGGTGGGGCAGCCTTTCGTTCCTTCGTACGTCATCAGCAAGTTTGCGTTGCGCGGATTGAGTGAAGCGCTGCGAGTAGAGCTCGCCAACTACGCGAACATTCACGTGTGTACGTTGCTGCCCTACGCGATGAACACGCAACACTTCGAGACATCCGCGAATTTCACCGGTCGTGCGCCGTATGCGTTGCCTCCCGCCACGACGCCGGAGGCGGTGGCTCGCGCGATGCTGGCGCTCGCTCGCCGTCCGCGCCGAGAGCGGCATGTGCCGAGCGTTACGTTGCTCGGACTAGCCTTGCATCAACTGTTTCCACGCACGGTCGAACGCGCGATTCAGCGCATCGTCGGGCGCTGGCACTTCGGTCACCGAATCGAGCGCCGCGAACGAGGCAACCTCTGGCAACCGGCGCTCGAGCCCGCGCGCGTGAAAGGAGAGCGACCCCCGCGGATCAGCTTTGCCATGCTCTTGCTCTGGTTGGTCTTTGGCGCCGATGACGAACGAAGCGTCGGCGAGGTGCGGTGAGCGGGGTGATCGATGGGCGAGCCTACGCCAGGCCGAAGTACGATGCCGTCGTCGTAGGCGCAGGCCCGAATGGTTTGTCTGCGGCGATCACTTTGGCAAGAGCCAAACTTTCGACGTTGCTGATCGAGGCACATGCGACGCCGGGCGGTGGCGCACGCACGCAAGAGCTCACCTTGCCGGGCTTCCTGCACGACGTGTGTTCCACCGTGCACCCGCTCGGCGTGGCATCGCCGTTTTTTCGCACGCTGGATCTGGCGGGCCACGGTTTGCAATGGATTTTCCCACCAGCGCCGTTGGCGCACGTCCTGGCCGACGGCCGCGCGGTGATGCTCGAGAAGTCAGTGACCGATACGGCGGCCGAGCTCGGCCCCGACGGGACGAGCTACGAGAGCCTGTTCCGCCCTTTCGTGGAACGGTGCGAGCCGTTGCTCGAGATGGTGCTAGGCCCGCTACGCTGGCCGTCTGCGCCGCTCTTGCTAGCTAGGTTCGGCATGACCGCGCTCGGCTCTCTGGAGCGACTGGCTCACGCTCGCTTCAAGGGTGAGGCGGCGCGCGCGCTGCTCGCCGGCATGAGCGCGCATGCCATGCAGCCACTCGCAGCCCCTGCGACGGCAGCGTTCGCGTTGATTCTGGGCTTGACCGGGCACGCCATTGGCTGGCCGATCGCTCGTGGGGGGTCGCAAGCCATTATCCGCGCGCTGTCGGCGACGCTGCGTGAGCTGGGGGGTGAACTGCGTCTGAATCAGCGCGTGACCCAGCTCGCTGAGCTGCCTTCCGCCCGAGCGTACCTCTTCGATTTGACGCCACGCCAGGTGTTGCAGATCGCCGGCGGAGCGCTCCCCGCCCGCTATCGCCAGCGCCTAGCGCGCTTTCGTTACGGGCCGGGCGTATTCAAAATGGATTGGGCGCTGAGCGCTCCGATCCCCTGGCGGGATTCAGCGTGCGCACGCGCGGCGACGGTTCATTTGTCTGGGAGTCTAGAGGACATCGCTCGCGCCGAGTCTGCCGTGCAACGCGGCCGGGTTTCGAACCAGCCGTTCGTGATCGTCGTGCAGCCGAGCCTGTTCGACGCCAGTCGCGCGCCGGCGGGGCTACACACCGCGTGGGCCTACTGCCATGTGCCGCACGGCTCGGAGATCGACTTGTCTCGGCAAATCGAGCGGCAAATCGAGCGTTTTGCTCCCGGATTCGCGACCAGCATTTTGGCGCGCGCCAGCAAAGCCGCGCCTGACATGGAGCGCTACAACGAAAACTATGTTGGCGGCGATATCAACGGCGGGGCGGCGACCTTGCGGCAGCTCTTTACTCGTCCCCTCGCGCGCATCGATCCCTATGCCACGCCGTCTCCGAACTTGTTCATTTGTTCTTCGTCGACCCCGCCGGGTGGTGGGGTTCACGGCATGTGCGGGTACTGGGCCGCCCAAAGCGCCCTGCGCGGAGTATTCGGAGGAAAAGGGTCATGACGGTCGCCAGCATCCAGCGAGCAAGTCGTCTGCGCGCTGGAGCAGGAAGCCGCAGCGGGACGATTTGCGACGCACCGACGATTGTCTCTTTGAGTGCGCCCGTTCAAAACTGCGGCCGGAACGATCCTGTTTGAGTTCACCCTTCCTTTGGTTCGAGGCTTGCAACAGAGCGCCGTTTTGCATCGACCATGCGAGGGAGAACCATGCAGCAACAGCTCACACAAGAACGAAGCGACGGCGAAGTCCGCTCCACATCCTACCGAGCGCGGGGGCGGTCTTCTGCCCGCCCAGGCTTGGGTTTGGGGCTGTTTAGTGTTGGCCTAGGGTTGGCCGAACTGCTCTCGCCCGCGAGCATTGCGGCGCTCATTGGTATTCCAAACAACCCTCGTTCGCGCTTGGTTTTGCGTGCTTTGGGCGCGCGCGAGCTGCTTTCTGGCGTGGGGCTGTTGCTTCAGCCTCAGTCGGCGGGCTGGCTCTGGAGCCGGGTCGGTGGCGACGCGATGGATCTCGCGCTGCTTGGCGACGGCTTCACATCGAGACGCTCCAATCGGGCTCGATTGATTGCTGCCACCGCGGCGGTGGCGGGTGTCACTGCCATCGACGCGCTGAGCGCCGCCCGTCAAAGCCGAAGCTCGCTGCTCGGCAAAGTCGGCGCACCGATCCACGTACTCAAGACCATCACCATCAACCGCGCTCCCAGTGAAGTTTATGAGTTTTGGCGCGAGTTCGAAAATCTTCCAAAATTCATGGCTCACCTCGAGTCGGTTCGAGAGTCGAACGGCGTCTCCACGTGGACAGCGACGGGGCCAGCAGGCAGCTCATTCTCCTGGCAAGCCGAGGTGGTCGTCGATCGGCCGGGCGCCTGTATTGGTTGGCGCTCGTTGGAAGGAAGCACCAGCGTTCCCAACCGTGGCACGGTGAACTTTCTGCCCGCCCCCGGCCAGCGCGGGACCGAGGTGCGAGTGGAGCTGAACTACGAACCTCCAGGCGGCGCGCTGGGAGCAGCGTTTGCCAAGCTGTTTGGTGAAGAGCCGGGGCAACAGGTCCAGAGCGATCTCCGTCGCTTGAAGCAGGTGCTCGAAACTGGCGAGGTGCTGCACTCGGACGCAAGCATTCACCGCGGAGCGCATCCTGCACAACCATCGAAAGCCGAGGTCAAGGTCATGAAGGGAGCGGCCGAATGAAAGCCAATTGTTGGATGGGCAAACGCAAAGTCAGCGTCGAGCAAGTGCCAGATCCTCGGATCCTGAACGCTCAAGATGCCATCATCCGCGTCACCAGCACGGCGATTTGCGGATCGGACCTGCACCTATACAACGGCTTCGTGCCTACGATGGAGCGGGGTGACGTGCTCGGTCACGAGTTCATGGGCGAGGTGATGGAGGTTGGCTCCAACGTGCGCCAGCTGAAAGTCGGCGACCGCGTGGTGGTTCCATTTCCGATCGCGTGCGGCCACTGCCATGCTTGCCAGAAAGGCACGACCTCACTCTGCGAGAACTCCAATCCCAACGCTTGGATGGCCGAAAAGATGTGGGGCCACTCTCCATGCGGGATCTTCGGCTATTCCCACTTGCTCGGCGGCTTTGCGGGCGGTCAGGCTGAATATGTGCGCGTCCCGTTCGCGGACTTTGGACCGATCAAGGTGCCGGATCACTTGACTGACGACCAAGTGCTCTTTCTGTCCGACATCTTTCCTACCGGCTACATGAGCGCTGAAATGTGCGATATCAAGCCGGGCGACGTGATTGCGGTCTGGGGTGCCGGTCCGGTGGGCCAGTTCGCGGTCGCTAGCGCCAAGCTCCTCGGCGCAGAGCGCGTGATTATCATCGATCGCCTTCCGAATCGTCTGAAAATGGCGGCTGAAAAGGCCGGCGCGACGGACATCATCAACTATGAAGAAACGGACGTGCACGAAGCATTGCTGGAGATGACCGGGGGTCGCGGCCCCGACGCTTGCATCGACGCAGTGGGGCTGGAGTCTCACGGTCACGGTCCGATGTACGCCATCGATCGCACCAAACAGGCGCTGATGATCGAGCCAGACCGGCCGTTGGCGTTGCGGCAGGCGATCCGCGAGTGCAAAAATGGCGGCATCGTCTCGGTGAGCGGAGTGTACGGCGGCTTCGTGGATACGTTCCCCATGGGCGTCGTGGTCAATCGTGCTCTGACCATCCGCTCCGGGCAGTGTCACGCTCACCGCTACCTTGCCCCACTGCTCGAACACATCGAACGCGGGGACATCGATCCCAGCTTCATCATCACCCATCACTTGCCGCTCAGCGAGGCCGCCAGAGGCTTCGAGCTTTTCCACAAAAAGCTGGACGGCTGCGAAAAGGTGGTCTTGAAGGCGGCCTGAAATCACGGGCCCGGAAGAGCCGGCGTCGGACCGGGACCGGCAGGGGCTTCCGCCGCCGGACTTCGTAGTGGCACGAGCGCAACCCAGCCTAAGAACGCAAAACCGACTGCGCAAAGGAGCGCAAAAAGGTCCGCGGTGAACGGGCTCGTCGTGCGCAGGTCCGCAAATGTCTTCCAGAGCAGAAGGCCGTTGGCGGCGCACACACCAACGGCGCACGCCGATGCGAGGTAGCGGATCGACGACGCGCTGGCCGCGCCCGCCATGATTGCCTTGGAGGCGGTAAAGCGCAAGAGTGGCACGATTGCAAACGGCAGCTGAAGGCTCAATACGATCTGGCTACCAATCAACAAGCGGGTGGTCCCACTTTCCCCCATGGACGCGAAAATCAGAACAGCGGGCACCAGTGCCGCGCAGCGCGTGGCGGCGCGGCGCAGCACTGGGGGGAGCCGAGCTTGCAGAAAGCCCTCCATCACGATCTGTCCAGCGAGCGTCCCGGTGATCGTAGCGCTCTGTCCAGAGCAGAGCAGAGCAATTGCAAAAAGCACCGACGCGACGCTGGTGCCGAGCACGGGAGCGAGCAATCGATGGGCCTCCTGCAAGTCATCCACCACTAGACCCCGAGTCGAGAACGCGCCGGCAGCCAGCAAAAGGATGGCCATGTTCAGAAGGAGCGCGATGTTCAAGGCGATCGCGGTACTGATCCAACTTCGGCGAAGGGCGGCGGGTCGCAAACTGGCAGGGCTCTTCGTGACCAACGCTGATTGCAGGTACAAGTTGTGTGGCATCAGGGTCGCGCCGAGGATGCCGACGGCTACGTACACCGCGCCCGGAGGTAGAGATGGCACGAAGCCTTGCAAAAGCTGTCGTCCTTCCGGACGGACGAGGGCTACTTCAGCGCCCAGGCAACCCGCGATCACGAGCAGCAAGACCCCCACCAACCCTTGCAAGACCACGAGCCGACGATGTTGCAGGGCGAGCACCACGAGCACGTCAAGGGCCGTGAGCAATGCGCCGAGCACGAGAGGTACTCCAAACAGCAAGTTCAGGGCGATGGCGCTGCCCACCACTTCGGCGCTATCACAAGCAATGATGCCCAGCTCTGCCAGCGCCCACAGCCCGACGTTCACCCGCGGGGAGTAACAGTCATGACAGGTCTCGGCGAGATTTCTTCCGCTGACGATGCCCAGGCGAGCGCTCAAGGTTTGGAGTAGCACCGCGATCGTGCTCGATGCCACGAGTACCCACGCCAACCGATAGCCGAAGCGCGCTCCAGCTTCGAGATCGGTCGCCCAGTTTCCTGGGTCGATGTAGCCAACGCTGACGAGCACCGCGGGCCCTGCAAGCCCGAACAGCCGTCGGGCCCGCTCGAGGGCGCGCCCAACGACGGTTGGAAGACGAGTCCCTGCTAGGCCCGCCGTGCCCGCCAAGCTCACGAACGGGATTCCACGTTGTCCGTAGTGCTGCCGGCACCCGGACCAGCCCCGAGATCGGCGCCGGTCAAGGGATCGATGCGCCGCTCCGACTTCGTGCGGCGGGCCGCGGCCAGCACTGTGTCCCGCTCCTCGGGGGAGAGGCCCACGGTTGCGTCGCCGTCGCCGCCATCCACGGCTTGTTGCTGCGCGCGCTCATCCACGTACTGCCACTGCGGGCCGTCGTTCCACGGACCGCGAGCGTTGCCGTCACCTTGAGACATATCGTAGTACTTGTCGGTGAAGCGCGGATCGCCGGGCAGCTTGCCGGCCGGAAAGTTCGGCTCGATTGCGTACAGCGCCTTCTCGAACGATTTTTGATGGGCGATCTCGCGTGTCATCAAAAACCCCAGGGCTTCACGCACTCCTGAATCGGGTGTCATGTTGATGAGCCGCTCGTAGATGATCTTGGCGCGGGACTCAGCTGCGATGTTCGAACGCAAATCAGCGGTGGGATCGCCGATGCTATCGATGTAGGCCGCAGTCCAGGGCACGCCGCCAGAGTTCACCAAGGGCGGCCCGCCGCCGTACAGCAACTGGGTCACGTGGCTATCGTTTCCACCGCCGCTGATCGAGCGGTACATCTCCGCCTGATCGAGCGCGCCTTCGGCGAGTCGCCCCTTTGCTCCTTTGAGCAACATGCCCACGATCGAGCCAATCACCTCCAAGTGACTGAGTTCCTCGGTGGCGATATCGAGCAGCATGTCCTTTCGACCCGGGTCGTCTTCGGCGAGCGCTTGTGTGAAGTAGCGCATTGCCGCTGCAAGCTCGCCCTGCGGGCCGCCAAACTGCTCGAGCATGAGATTGGCCAGGCCCGGGTTCGTCTCCGTGACTCGTACGGTGTATTGCAATCGCTTGTTGTGCATGAACATGAGTTGATCTCGCTTTCAGGAGTTGGGCTCGCTCGGGCCCGTGAGTAGATCTCGCGCGCGGTCCACCATGGCGGCAAAGGGGCCGACGAGCAGATTCGCCGCGCGGGACTCGACGCCCGGGTGCGGTCGGGTGGGCGCGACGCGCTCCGCAAACTCGACTGCCCGGCGCATCCGTACCAGTTGCTCTGAGTCCAAGCCCTGAGCGAGCGGCTGGAACTCTTGCCGTTCTTCCGCGTCAGCGTGCGCCAGCACATCCATCGCTAGCGTACCGAACTTGGCCTCGAATTCGGCTGAATCGACCTCCAAATCCTCGAGCGCGGAGAGCTCTTTTTTCGCCTTGTTCTCTTCTCGAAGTCGAACGTTCACGATCGACTCGCCATCGGCTAGTGCTTTGCTGGCGGCCGGGTGAACAATCAGCTCCTCTGCGGTCTCGTGGACCGCAAGTAGGCGCCGTAGCTCGGTGAAGGTACTCTCTCGCTGCTCACCATGCGTCGTCCTGACTTCACTCAACAGTTCCTTGATTTGTTGATGCTGAGCCTTCAGGAAGGTGACCACGTCGAGTCCGTTGTCGATGGTCGTTGCCATGGCTGATTCTCTAGGCGCTCGCGCCCAAGGCTTGCTGCCCCGTGGACTCTTTGACTAGGGAGCGGGAGTTGTCTGCTACTTGAGCCATGAAAGTTTCTCCATTTCTACGGGATAGCCGGCAGTCTGCGGGCTCGGGGGACGGGGGCTTTTGCGTGACTCGGTATCGAGGCCGCGAAGGCGAGAGCTGCAGTGCATGTGCCGATTGGCTGGGCCATCTCACGCACTGAGATTTGCGCGTTGTCGTCTCAGCAGCTGACGAGTCGTGCTTCGGTTGCTGCTGCGCGGCATGTGGCAAAGTGCGCGCGACGAGGCGCGTGAGTCGCCTCAGTGATGCACTCCGTGAGTGCACCCGGTAGCAGCTCGCGGACTCGGGGCTTTTAGCCCGGCTCTTTCGGCTCGGTCGTGGCGCTCGAGTACAGCGAGCGGGAACTCAGAATTTGGCGAATCGACTCGGCGTGAGTCTCCAGTTCCGCGCGCCGCGCTTCGAAAGAACGAGCGAGCCCGTCCGGGGCTCGCTCTCTGCCCCGACCAATCATTTCCGACAGCAACGCGGCGCGTTCTTTGAGCGTCCGGAATGCGACCCACAACGCACGCTCGATCTCGACCGATTGACCCCGAAGCAGCTCCTCGATGGCATAGCCATGGCCGACTTCACAACGATAGTTGTCCGGGCCTGCACCGCGCATGCGCCAGATCGGTCCGCCACAGTCCGGGCAGCTCACGTTGACTGGTTCGGCCACCGCTGGGCCAATCGCAGCTGGCTCGTTCATGGCAAAGGCGGCCGCTTTGGCTTCGATCCGGAGGTCCTCGGGTACGGGCGGCGCGGGCGCGGGGGAACCCGCGCAGAGCTTCAGGATGCAGTCTGCAATTCGCCCGGCGGGCAGGACGTGATCGGCGACACGCTCAACGATAGCGCGTTTTGGCAGCTCCCCACTCTGGGCGTCCGCGGGCTCCTGAACAATCGTTACGCCTCCGCAACGCTGGACCGCGGACAAGCCGAGTACGCCGTCACTCATCGTGCCACTGAGTAAGATCGCGATCACGCCCGGACCATGGTGGACGGCCGCGGCGCGAAAGAGCACGTCGATCGACGGGCGTGAATTGTTCTCCCGTGGACCGTACAGCACGCGCACGGTCGACTCGTCGAGCAGCAGGTGGTGATCGCTCGGTGGGATCCAGACCACGCCCGGTGTGAGCGGTTGGCGGTCGACGGCGACCCGGAGCTCCCAACCGATCCCCGTCGGCAGTATGTCTGTCCGGACGGCTGAAGTACTTGCGCTGTGCCGGACGCAGAGCACACAGGCCGCCAAGTCCCCGGGCAGCGCCCGCAATACATCTCCGAGCGCGGACAAGCTCCCGGCGGACCCTCCAATTACGATCACACGTTGAGTCATCGCTCTCCTCTCACGCAGCGTGGGTGGACTTCAGCACACCTGTCGGCGCGTGCAAACGTGACAAATCCGCAGGGAATTGGACACAGGCGCATGCGCAGAGTGAGGCAATCGTGCTGAAGATGCCTAGCTGGGGTGAATCAGGCGGGTCACCCTGGTGCTTGCGCCCGCCTCGCGCGCCACGGTTACTCGGCGGGAACGGCTTGCCGCGTTTGGCCAGTCAAGCGCCAATCGCTGCGACCGGTCGTCTGCATCACGAAGAACAGCGTCGCGATCGCGCCGATGGTAATGGCAAGTCCAGTGAAGCCTTCCCAAAAGAAGGTGTACGAAAAGAGCACCAGATACAAGAGCTGAGCGATGCCGATCTCGCGCAAGGCAAAGGTCCAGCCCACGAACAGCCGGGCGTAGCTGACGACCAGGAACACGGACACGCCCGATGCAATCGCGAACGAAGCGCCGATCGACAAGCGGTCGACCAAGTACGCGAACAACAGGTGGAAGGCGAAAAATGCGCAGCTGAGCAAAAAGTAGTGCATGGGATGGAGCTCGTGACCCCGCACTTGGCCGAGCACCGCCACCACGAAGAAGAAGAACAGCAACGACACCGGCGCGAAGAACGTCACCTTGGTGGCGAGCGGTCCGGGGTTCAACAATTGCGGCAGTTCGATGCCGATGGCGCTGGTCGAAATCAAGCTGTCGAAGTGCCAGGTGCCGCTGAAGCCATTGGGTGAAAGGGCGCGTGAGGTGGGGCTCAGCGTGTCGCTCGGAAAGTTTACGTTGGCGAAGTTCGTCTCGATCCGAACCGTGAGGTCGTGTACACGGCCGGTCCCTTGCGCCATCAGGTAGCGAAAACTGCTGGTGCCGCGCGTGCGATAGGCGATACGGAACTGCTGCCGTTCACCCGCGTGGAAGTGCCGCGAAAACACCGCTTCTCCAGCGACGATTCGATAGTCTACGGCCTGCCCTTGGCCATCCTGCACGGTGAAGCCGTCGAAACTGGCGCTGTTGGTCGGCGAACCGCGCATGCTGCCGTCCTCCGTGCTGCCGCTGGTTTGCAGCGGAAAATGCACGGTGACATCGTGTGGCCCGAGCAGATCGTTCGAGAACGTGTACTCGGCGCGAAAGTCGATGCCGTAGGTGGGAAACCAAAGCAAACCCTTGCGTTTTTGCTCGAGCGTCAGCTTGGCGTGCACGTTGGATGAGTCGAGGGCGAGCGGGACGTCGACTTTGGTTTCGCGTTGCACGATCTTTTTGCTGTTGCCTTCGGGCTTCTGCTCGACAGTCACCTCTTCGGTCAATACGGTTTTTTGGTACTTGGCGAGCGGTGGCGCCTGCTGTCCGGGCGGCCCCCAAAGCGCGTTGACTTCACTGCCCAAGTTGCCCGAGTGTGAGTCGGTGCGCAGGTTGAGTGTGCCTCCGAGGATCAACCACGCGATCGTGCAGCCGACCCAAATCACCGCGATTGCCAAAAATCGTTTCACGCAACGCCTCCTGTGTAGATGGGCTTGGTTATGCCTGGCGGATGCGGCCAATCGGCGCAGGAGCGCGGGAGGTTCAGTGGAGAAAATGAGGAGCAATTGTGGCGAACGCCGGGCCGGACGAGTGGCGCGCACTAAACCAGCGGATCGCCTCGGATCGTGAGCACGGGACGTGCGTGGGCAAGCGACCGCTCGAACAGTGACAGCTGCTCGGGCGCCGCGCAGATCGCCGCAAAGTCTTCCGGGTGAAGGCCGCGGGCCAGGCGTGCGGCAAAGGTCTCGCGCAGTAGGCGTAAGTAGTAGTCGACGTCGTAGTCGCGCGGATCTGGCTCGGCCGCTCCGCTGCTGCTGCCGGGAGCGTCGGGGTCGGGCAACAGCCCCGCGCGCCCGCGCGCAGCGCGGTACACCCGGATGCGTTCGCCCGGAGCCCAGTCGTCACGGCCATTGTCGAGCAACGCTTCGTAGCTGAGCTCGCGGCGTTGGCTGCGAGTGGTCAAATATTGAGTCGGTGTCTTGGTCAAGCGCACGCGGGCCGAGAGCTCGAAGGTACTCAGCGTCCGCTGCCGAATCGCAGCCGCAGTGTCGACATACGCCTCGCGCACGCCGAGCAGATCCCCCACCAGTAGACACTCGATGGCTCGTCGCAAGAACGCTTCACCAAAGGGTTCGGCCCGGCTGGACCGGAATGCAACTCCGCGCAGCACGAGCGGCCCCGAGTAGGGTTTCAGCGCGTAATTCTTGGGTTCGTGGGAGAGCATGGCGGCATAGCGCCCGTCGAATTCCAGCTTCACCAGCGGAGGCAACAGGGCGGCGACCTCGGCCACGATCCGCCGTTCGTCGGCTTCAGTCAGCTCGTCCCGGACCGCAAAGTAGACGCCGTCCGTATCGGCTTCCAGCAGCTGTACGCCGCGCTGAGCGAGTTCGCGACAGAGCAGGCCGAGCACGTCGCGCCCGCGGCGCGTGACCTCGTTCGCGGCGTGAACGTCGGCGAATCGGGTCAGCCCGACGGCCGCTAGGTAGCCGTAGGCCGAATTGACGACCAGCTTCATCGCGGCCGAAATCGCCTCCTGAGTGAAGTGTTCGTCGGAGCCGCGCGCTGCAACCCGCGCGCGCGCCTTCGCGCTCAGCCTCTGTTCGACGAGTTGGTCGACCAACGCCAAGAGTACGCCCAAGCGATCGCGCTTCGGTCCAATTCCGTATTGTCGCATCAGTGACGGATACAGACTCGCGACATCCGCTTTCACGATCCGCTGCGCGACTCCGCAGGCAAACAAATGCAGGGCTGCGCCGCTGTGTTCGGTGCCGTCACCGGCTTGGTGCACGGGCAAGGCGGCGCCCGAGCGCAGATAGGCTCGAACCAGCAGCGGATCGAGCATCCCCGTCGCGGCACCCGCGTCCGCCAGCCGCTCGTAGCGGCGCGGTACCATCTTGGCCAGCGCGAAAGCGGCCCCGCCCAAGAGTCTGGACACGCCCGCGGCCTCGCGCACGTCGTCTTTGGCGTAGCGACGTACTCGTTCCGGGTCGTCCAAGAATACTTGGTGTACGTGGGCTCCGGGGACGTACTCCCGGTCTTCCGTCGAAAGGCCCAAATGTCGGGCCACTGCCTTCAGGCCATGCCCGGGCAGATCGCGCGCGGAAAAATCGTGTCGCCGAACCGCGTCGAGCGAATCGATCAACTCGCGTCCGGCGATCGTATAGCGTGAGCGGCGCATCGCATCGCTGCGTTGCCGCTCAGCACCCTGTCCGAGCACCGCGCCGCGTGCTGCCGGTCGATGCTCGAGCCCGGGCTGCTCGTTGCGGGCTAGGAGTAGCGTGACCCCCAAGCGCCGCGCGCGCCGAACCAGGAACGGTAGATCGAAGCCATGCAAATTGTGGTTTTCGATCACGTCCGGATCGAGCTCACGGATCCGTGTGCAGAGCTGGATCAAGAGCTCGGCTTCCGCGTTGTCGCCGTCGCCGGCGGCCTCCAGCGTCTCCTCCTTACCGTCCGGGGAGCGCAGGGCAACCAGAAAAGTCCTGGAGTTTTCCGGGTCCAAACCGGTCGTTTCCAGATCGAACTGCAAACGTCGCACGGCGTCGAAAGGCAGGTCTTTGAAATACGTGCGCCCGCTCGCGACCAGATATTGCTCCTCCGGCGGCAGAACCAACACGCTCTCTGCGCCCAGCTCGCGCAAGTGCGCCACCGGTCGCGAAAGCCGCTTTCGTGCGCCCAGCAGCACGGCTCGCGAAAGCGCGCGCCCGTCCGTGGCGCGCACCACGTAGCGAAGCTCCCCCCTGCCTTCCAGTTCCTGAAAGCTCATGCAGCCCGGAAGTGGCCCCTCGCTCTCCGGCTGCAAGCGCGCGCCGAGATGCTGCAAGTCGACGAGCGACGCGAGCAGGACCCACGGGCGAAACACTTCCTCTTCGCGCAGCAACACTCGCGACACCGGATCTCGTCGCCAGACCGTTGCACGTCCCTCTGCATCGGCCCACACCGACACGATCCCGGGCGTTTGATCCCAACCCCACAGCCACTCGTCTTCGATTCGGGTCACCGGTCGCCGAGAACATAGCATCGCCAAGCGCCGCAGGGGCAGCGCCACTCGCAACGAACGGAGTTGACCTGAGCGTGTGAGCTGAGTTTTCATGGTGAGTGGACCCAGTCCTTCAAAAATAGGTGGTTTCCTTGGCAGCGATCATCCCAGTCAGCTTCGTGGGCGCGGAAACAGGCAGCTACCGTGTGCTCAGTATGAGTGCCGTGGTCGGCGCGCAGCTCGCGCCCGTGGCCGCGGTGACTTCACATCCGCTGCACCTGGCGGCGAGTGCCGCGCCTGGCGCGGCCTGGGTGCTCCGCGGCACCAACTCAGCCGTTCGTTACGTGGAGCGCACCGAGGCAGAGGCGCTAGGGCCCGTCCAGCCCGCTCTCGGGCGCCCAGACTGCGCGCTCGCGGCGCTGATCCCGATTCGCAAGTCGGACGCCTGGTGGAACCTGCCACAAGACGCGCGCCGCGAGATTTTCGAAGCGCGCTCCAACCACATCGCTTCGTGTCTCAAGTACCTCCCCGCGATTGCGCGCCGGCTTCACCACGGCCGGGAGCTGGGTGAGCCTTTCGACTTTCTCACTTGGTTCGAGTATGCCGCCGAGCACGCGGAGCTGTTCGAAGAGCTGGTTCAGCTCTTGAGGGCCAGCGAGGAGTGGAAGTACGTCGATTGGGAAGTCGACATTCGCTTACTGAAGCAGTCTTAGCCAGTCAGGCCAAAAGCGGTCGCCATTAATTTTCTAGGTAGGCGACGCGAGTCCCAAGCAGGGTACGAGGCAATACGCGGTCAATCGACGCCGCGGTTGTCTCCGATATACGACCTTCGCATATCCCTGGTACCGTGGCATCGGTTTGCGAGCCCACGACCCGATGCGTATCGACGACAAGCTCCGCGCTACGATCCCGACCTTTCTCCGAGGAGGGGGCGAGATGGGCGCGCTGATCCGCGCAAAGCATTGGCAAGACACGCCGCTCGGTCCGACCGAGAGTTGGTCGCCGGCACTCCGCACATTGGTCGGCGTTCTGCTCGGTAACCGCTTCCCAATGATCATCCTGTGGGGGCCGGATTTCATTCAGCTCTACAACGATGCCTACCGCCCGATCCTCGGCGACAAGCACCCGCGCTCGCTCGGCCAGGCATGCGCCGAGTGCTGGGCCGAGATCTGGCCGATCATCGGTCCGAGGGTGGAGGCACCCTTTCGAGGTGAACCTGCGAACTGGGAAGACGATCTCGTCTTGCCCATCAACCGCCGGGGATTTCTCGAAGAGTGCCACTTCAAAGTCGCCTATAACCCGATCCCGGATGAGACCGTCCAGCCAACGGGCATCGGCGGTGTGCTCACGCCCGCCGCAGAGACGACGGAAAAGGTCTACGGTGAGCGGCAGCTCAGAGCGCTGCGCGAGCTGGCGATGCGTGCGGCCAACGAAAAGACGGCCGAGCAAGCCTGTCAGGCCGCCGCTTCCACCCTGAGCACCGCCGCGCGTGACGTGCCTTTCGCGCTCTTTTACCTGATCGACGACGCGGGTGAGGAGGCACGGCTGGTCGGCGCGTACGGCTTCGATTGCGCAGAGCAACTGCCAGCCAACGAGTGGCCGATGGTCGAGCGTGAGCTCGTGGTGATCGACGACCTGTCGCGCTTCCACGATCATCTCTCGGTCAGCGAGTGGAACACCCGCCCCACCCGCGCTGTCGTGATCCCCCTAGCTTCCCCGGACCAATTGCACCCCTACGGCTTCGTGGTCGCGGGGGCCAGCCCTCACCGTGTGTTCGATGAGGGTTATCGCGCGTTTTTCGAGCTGGTGGGCGCGCAGGTCGTGACGGCAATCCGCAATGCTCGCGCGTTCGAGACCGAGCGCAAGCGCGCGGAAGCGCTAACGGCCTTGGACGAAGCGAAGACGGCGTTCTTCGGTAACGTCAGCCACGAATTTCGCACGCCGCTCACGCTCATGCTCGGCCCCATCGAAGAGGGCCTGCAAGACGTCGAGCAGCCATTGCCCCCGCGTCAACGCGGCCGCCAAGAGGTCGTGCATCGCAGCTCGTTGCGGCTGCTGAAGCTCGTCAATTCGCTGCTGGATTTCAGCCGCATGGAGGCTGGGCGCGCTCAGGCTCACTATCAACCAACGGAGCTTGGCGCGCTCACCGCGGATTTGACCAGTTCCTTCCGCTCGCTCGTGGAAAAGGCGGGGCTCACGCTCACGGTGGATTGTCCGCCCCTGGCCGAGCCCGTGTACGTCGACCGAGAGATGTACGAGAAGGTCGTGCTCAACCTGCTCTCGAACGCGTTCAAATTCACTTTCGAAGGCGGCATTCGAGTTTCGCTTTCGGTAGAAGAGGGCAGCGCGCGATTGAGCGTGGCTGATTCGGGTACCGGTATCCCAGACGCCGAGCTACCGCACCTGTTCGAGCGATTTCATCGCGTGCAGGGCGCCAACGGACGGAGCTACGAAGGCAGCGGCATCGGCCTTGCATTGGTGCAAGAACTGGTGTCGCTGCACGGAGGCACGGTGGTCGTGAACAGTCGTCCCCCACGGGGCACTGTCTTCACCGTGTCGTTGCCGCTTGGTTCGGCGCACCTCCCGTCAGAACGAATCGGGACAACCCAGCCGATCGCGTCGGCGCAGCTGGGCACGCATCCCTTCGTCAATGAAGCCTCGCAGTGGTTGAATTCCAAGGACGAAGCCTCGCACGCGATGCCGGGGGCCGCAGCGCCCGCGCCGATGGCTGCCCGCATCCTCCTGGCTGACGACAATGCGGACATGCGCGAATACGTTCGCCAGCTGCTCGTCACCGAAGGCTGGCACGTGGACCCAGTGGGGGACGGGGACGAGGCACTTCGGAGCATCAAGGCCAACCTGCCCGATCTGGTGCTCACGGACGTAATGATGCCCAAGCTCGACGGGTTCGCTGTCTTGCGCGCCCTACGCCACGACCACGAGACACGCCTGTTGCCGGTCATTCTCCTGTCGGCACGCGCGGGGGAAGAAGCGCGAGTGGAAGGGCTAGATGCGGGAGCGGACGACTACTTGGTGAAGCCGTTTGCTGCGCGAGAGCTCGTCGCGCGGGTTCGCGCTCACTTGAGTACGGCCCGCGCGAGGCAGGAGGCAGCGCACGCGGCTGACGTGGCACGCGCGACGGCCGAGCAGGAACGCGCGCGATTGCAGGGCTTGCTCGGTGAAGTCCCCGCTGTCGTCAACTTTCTGCGCGGTCCCGACTTGATCTGGGAGTTCGTGCACCCGATCGCGATCAAAAGCCTTGGCGCCGATGCTTCCTTGGGAAAGCCACTGCGCGAAGCTGCACCCGAGTACGGAGGGCAGCGTCTCGTGGACATGTTGGAACGTGTGTATCGCACGGGCGAAACCTGTTCCGGCAGTGAGGTTCGCCTTCAGACCCGTGATTCGGCCAACGTCAGCCGCGAGAGCTTCTGGAACTTCACCTACCTCGCGATAAGGAATGCTGCCGGCGAGATTGAAGGCGTGATGACCTTCGAGATCGAAGTTACCGATCAGGTGCTCGCTCGAAAGAAGAGTGACGCACTGACCGAGGAGCTGAAACTCGCCGACCAGCGCAAGGACGAGTTCTTGGCCATGCTGGCGCACGAACTCCGAAACCCCATGGCCGCCATCAGCATGGCGTTGTCCATGCTGGAGCGTACCGTGGGCGATCCAAGAGCGACAGCCCGACATCGAGAGACCACGCGCCGGCAGATGGGCAATCTCGTGCGCATGGTCGACGACCTTCTGGATGTTTCGCGTATCACCCGTGGCAAGGTGGAGCTGAAGAAACAGGAGATCGATCTCGCCACGCTCGTTGAACACGCGCTCACCTCTACGCGTTCCGCAATGGACGCACGAGGGCACGAGTTGTCGGTGAGCATCGGCTCCGGCAACTATCGAATGGAAGGTGACGAGACGCGGCTCGAACAAGCCGTGGTGAATTTGCTCATCAATGCCATCAAGTATACCGCGCCGGGTGGCAACATCTCCGTATCCTTGCGGCGGGATACGGGCGATGGAGCTGCGCATGCTGTGCTGTGCGTACGCGACTCAGGCCAAGGGATCCCTGCCCAGATGCTCGACAAGGTGTTCGAGCTCTTCGTGCAGGTGACACCTTCGCTAGACAGAAGCTCGGGTGGACTGGGATTGGGACTGACCCTGGTCAAGCGTCTGGTCGAGATGCACGGGGGGGACGTCGTCGCGCGTAGCGAGGGGCTAGGAAAGGGAAGCGAGTTCCTGGTGCGCTTGCCGCTGTCCGAAGACCTGCGGTCACCCGCCGAAGTCAAAGAGGATCCGCAGCCAGCGTTCGTCATGGCGCGCCACGTACTGATCGTGGAAGACGCTGATGATTATCGCGACACGCTGCGGGAAATACTCGAAGACTTTGGACACGAGGTGTCAGTGGCCACGGATGGCCTGGCGGGCGCAGCGCGCATCTTGGAACTCCGCCCAAACGTGGCGTTGGTGGATTTGGGCTTGCCCGGCATCGACGGT
>DATEPG010000298.1:0-79565 GCA_035273265.1 Polyangiaceae bacterium | reverse complement strand
CGCGGTCATCCCCAAGGGAACGACGCACGAGTTTTGGAAGGCGGTCCACGCGGGCGCCGAAAAGGCCGCACGTGAAGTGAACGTGGAAGTGATCTGGAAGGGACCACTCAAGGAAGACGACCTCAAGTCACAGGTTGACTTGGTGCAGAGCTTTACTGCTCAGGGCGTATCCGGGATCGTGCTGGCGCCACTGAACGAAACAGCGCTCGGCGCACCGGTGAAGGCGGCGCTCGACGCCAAGGTGCCCGTGGTCATCTTCGACTCCGACCTCAAGGACAAATCTTACGTGAGCTTCGTCGCGACCGACAATCGCGCGGCAGGACGACTGGCAGGCGAGCGGATGGCCAAGCTGCTGGGCGGCAAGGGCAGCGTGCTGGTGCTTCGCTATCAAGAGGGCTCCGCCAGCACGAACCATCGCGAAGAAGGGTTTTTAGAGGCCATTCGCAAGTTTCCCGAGCTCAAAATTGCCTCCGAAAACCGCTATGGCGGCGCGACCACCGAAAGCGCGCACGCGGCCAGCGAGAATCTGCTGCTCGCGCAGAATGCAGCCAAGGGCACGATCAACGGTGTCTTTACACCCAACGAGTCGACCACCTTTGGCATGCTGCTCGCGCTGCAAAAGGCGGGCCTCGCTGGCAAGCTGCGCTTCATCGGCTTCGATTCCTCCGAGAAGCTGGTGGCAGGCGTGAACGCTGGCCAGATCGACGCGCTCGTGCTGCAAGATCCGATGAAGATGGGCTACCTCGCGGTCAAAACCTTGGCCGCGCACCTGCACAAGCAAGCCATCGAAGCGCGCATCGATACGGGTGCCACCTTGGTCGATCGCGATAACCTGAAGAGCCCCGAGATCGCCGAGCTGGTGAAGCCGAACCTCAGCAAGTGGCTCGACGCTCCATGACTGGTTTCCGAGCTCCGACATGAGCCCTCCGACATGAACCAGAATGCAGCGCCCGCATTGCTCGAAGTCACTGGCCTGAGCAAGAGCTTCGGCGCGACGAAGGCGCTTTCCGATGTGCAGCTCTCGCTGCAGGCTGGCGAAGTTCACGCTCTTCTGGGCGAAAACGGCGCAGGCAAGAGCACCTTGCTCAAGATCCTGGCCGGCGCTCAGCGCGCGGATTCAGGGACATTGACGCTTTCCGGCCTTGGCTACGCACCGAGTAGCCCACAGCAGGCACGGGCGCTCGGCGTCGCGTTCGTGTCGCAAGAGCCCGCGCTGTGCCCGGATCTGAGCGTGGCCGAGAACATCTTGCTGGGCGCGCTGCCCAGCCGCTTCGGCATCCTGGATCGCGCGGAGCAACGGCGGCGCGCTGGCGCGGCGCTCGCCCGAGTGTTGCCCGCGGGCGCTCCGTTGCCCGATCTCGCGCAGCGCGCGGGGGATCTGGGGCAAGGCGATCGACAACTTTTGTGCCTGGCGCGCGCCTTGGCGCAAGCCGACTGTCGGATTTTGATTTTGGACGAGCCGACCAGCACGCTCAACTCGAGCGAAGCCGAGCGCTTGTTCAGCGTCGTCCGCGAGCTGACCCGTAGCGGCATCGCCGTGCTGTACGTGTCGCACTTTTTGGAAGAGGTCGAACGCATTGCCGACCGCTATACGGTGCTGCGGGACGGCCAGTTCGTGCACAGCGGCGTGATTGCCGACACCACGCGTAGCGAGCTGGTGAAGCTGATGGCCGGTCGCGAAGTGCAAGAGCTGTTTCCGCGTTCGGCGCGTAGCCCGGGCCAGGTGGTCCTGGATTTGCGCGAGGTCGCCGGCGAAAAACTGCCCATTTCAGCGTCGCTTTTGCTGCGGCGGGGTGAGGTGCTCGGTATCGCGGGCTTGCTCGGCGCGGGCCGCAGCGAGCTCTTGCGCGCGATCTTCGGCTTGGACGCCGTAAAGAGTGGCACGCTTCGCGTCAAAGGCGTGCTCGGGCCCGCCTCCCCTGCACGCCGTTTGGCACAGGGCGTGGGTCTCTTGAGCGAAGACCGGAAGGGGGAAGGTTTGGCCGAAGCGCTCAGCTTAGGCGACAACATCACGCTCTCGAAGCTCGAGTCGCTCGGCTCGTTCGGCTTCGTGAGCCCAGCCCGACGTGACGCCATCGCGCGTAGCTACCTATCGCGTTTGGGCGTGCGCGCCCGAGGCCCCGAGCAGCTCGCGCGCGACTTGTCCGGCGGCAACCAGCAAAAGATTTGTTTTGCGCGCCTCTTGCAGCACGGGGCGGACCTGCTCTTGCTCGACGAGCCGACCCGCGGTGTGGACGTCGGCAGCCGCGCCGATCTGTATCGAATCATCGACGAACTCGCCGCGCGGGGGAACGCCGTGCTGATGATCTCGAGCTACCTTCCGGAGCTCCTCGGCGTGTGCGATCGGATCGCGGTGATGGTTCGCGGCAAGCTCGGCGAGGCTCGTCCTGCCAGCGAACGGAGTGAGCACGATCTCTTGCTCGAGGCCACCGGATGAGCGAGCTTCGTCGGCTATTTCGTACGCCCTGGCTGGGACCGCTGATCGCGCTGTTTCTTCTGTATGCGCTGTTCACAGCGCTCGCGCCCGACACCTTCGCGCGGCAAAGCAACCTTTTGACGATGCTGCGTCAGACTGCCGTCGTCGGCATCGCAGCGGTCGGCATGACCTTCACGATCGTGCTCGGCGGCATCGACTTGTCGGTGGGCTCAGCGGTGGCCTTGACGACGGTCGCGGTTGCCGAGAGCTTGCGCGCGGGCATGGGTCCCGTCGCCGCGGGCGCGATCGGCGTGCTCACCGGCGGCGTGGTCGGACTGTGCAATGGCGGGCTGGTTGCCGGCCTGAAGATCTCGCCCTTCATCGTTACTCTGGGCACGATGAGCATTCTGCGCGGCGTCGCCAAGGGCATCGCCGACGAGCAGAAGATCGACGCGGATCCACGAGGCTTGGACGCGCTGATGCAAAGCCACGCGGGTACTCTCGCGCTGCCGCCCGGCGTGTGGCTGATGCTCGCGGCGACTCTGTTCGGCTTCGCGTTGCTCACCTACACCAAAATCGGTCGTCAAATCGTGGCCGTCGGTTCGAACACCGAAACAGCGCGTCTGTGCGGCATTTCCATCCCCAAGACGACTCTCTTCGTGTACGCCCTGAGCGGCCTATTGGTCGGTCTGGCCGGCGTACTCGAGTTCTCGACGCTCACCGTCGGCGATCCTACGGATTCCGTCGGACTCGAGCTCGAGGTGATCGCGGCGGTCGTGATCGGCGGCGGCTCGCTCTCGGGCGGCCAAGGTTCGGCGGGCGGCACGCTGGTCGGCGCGCTGCTCCTGACGGTGATCAAGGCAGGTTGCACTCACCTGGGATTTCCCAACTGGGTGCAGGAAATTTTCACTGGCTTCATCATCGTGGTGGCGATGAGCATCGATCGCCTGCGCCAACGGGCGCGTTGATTCACGCTTCGGGCGGAGTCAGCGCGCGCTTCACGAGCTCGAGGGAGGCTGGACTGAACGGTAGCGTGAGCGCGAGCTGGTGTCCCCGCGCGGACATCTTCTTCCAGGTCTTGCGCACCACCTCGATCACCTTTTCAGCCGGGTATTTGGCGCAAAATTCCTCGAACTCGAACTCGAGGAAGGTCAAACACAATGCGTCCTCCATGGTCTGCGTGTCTGGCTGACTGTGCAGGCCTTGCTTGAGGTTGATGCGACGCACGGCGTCGATCAGCTCACGCTCGTAGCCCAGGCCCTCCAATAGGCGCGTGGCCGTGTCCGCGTGAAAGCGCCCCAGTTGCGTGCGCCACTGCAAGTAGCCCACGCGGCCCGCAGGCAAAGAATCACGGGGGATCTGCCAACGGCGGATGTGCTGGCAGCGGGCAGCGAGGAGCAACGCCTCGGATGCGTCCGGCGCCAGGCGCTCGACCCAGGCGGACAAGCGCTGGGCGTCCACCAGCTCACGCGGTCGCTCTACACCGGCAACGCTGACGGAGTGCGGATCTTCGGCGTTCTCGCGATCGAAGGCCGCCAGCGCCAGTTGGAATCGTGAACTGTCCGCGATGCCCATGTCGCAACAGTCTTTACCATGGCGTTGCCCCCGCGCAGCGCGGCGTTTGCGCCATTCTCTACAAAAACCGAGCAACGGCTATCGCCGATCGGCGATGGCGCACTAAAGTGCGCGGCCATGCAATACCGCGCTCTGGGTCGCACCGGCCTCAATGTTTCCGCCGTCAGCTTCGGCGCTTGGGCGATTGGCGGCACCTGGGGCCCGGTCAACGACGAGGATTCACTCAAGGCGTTGCACCGGGCGCTCGATCTCGGGGTGAACTTCTTCGACACCGCCGACGTGTACGGCGATGGTCACAGTGAGCGTCTGCTCGCTCGCCTGAAACGCGAGCGCGGAGCAATTTTTCACACCACCACCAAAGCCGGCCGGCGCCTCGACCCGCACCTGGCCAGCGGCTACACGCACGCCAATTTGAGCGCATTCGTGGAACGGAGCGCTCAGAACCTAGAGGTCGAAGCGCTCGACCTTCTGCAATTGCACTGTCCTCCCACGGACGTCTATTACATGCCCGAGGTGTTCGGCGTGCTCGACGAGCTGAAGCGCGAAGGCAAACTCAAGCACTACGGGGTGAGCGTGGAGCGCGTCGAGGAAGCGCTCAAAGCCATCGAATACCCGGAAGTGCAGTCGATTCAGATCATTTTCAACATCTTTCGCCAGCGCCCGGCCGAACACCTATTTGCCGAGGCGCAACGGAGAAAGGTCGGAATTTTGGCTCGCTTGCCGCTGTCTTCGGGGCTACTCGGCGGCAAGATGAAGCCCGGTCAGCAGTTCGCCGCCGACGATCACCGAGCATTCAATCGCACGGGCGCCGCCTTCGATCGCGGGGAGACTTTCTCCGGCGTGGACTTCGACACCGGGCTCTCGGTCGTCGAAGAACTGCGCGCGCTCGTTCCTGCTGGCATGTCGCTGGCGCAATTTGCTCTGCGCTGGATCGACATGCACGACGCGGTCACCTGCTCCATCCCCGGCGCCCGGCGCCCCGATCAGGTGACGGAAAACGCCGCTGCGTCGGACCTGCCGCCACTCAGCAGCGACGTGATGCGGCGCGTGAAAGAGCTTTACGACGCGCGGGTTCGGCCCGCGGTGCATCAGCGCTGGTAGCCAAAGCGGCCACTCAGCCTGGTGGTTTTTCTCGGCTTTTGAGCGGGAAAAGCCGCGCGTTGGATCTGTTACTACATACGAGCCCGGAGCTCTTCGACTAGCCTTTTGTGTTTGCGACCCGCGCCTGTGCGGGCTGAGAGGCGAACCGACATCGGCATGGAAGGATGTCGAAGGCGAACGTATGAATCGAGAGGAGCAACTAGCAGGCGTCACCGAGGGCTTGATCCTCGCTGGGAAGTACCGCGTAGACAAGGTGCTCGGCATCGGTGGGATGGGCGTGGTCGTCGCCGCGCATCACATTCAGTTGGATGATCGGGTAGCGATCAAGTTCCTGCTGCCTGAAACGCTCGGCAACGCCGACGCGGTGATGCGCTTCGCGCGCGAGGCGCGCGCTGCGGTCAAGATCAAGAGCGAGCATGTCGCCCGAGTCACCGATGTCGGCACGCTGGAAAACGGCGCTCCGTACATGGTGATGGAATACCTGGAGGGTGGCGACCTTTCTGCCTGGCTCACCGAGCGCGGGCGATTGCCAGTCGAACAGGCGGTCGATCTGCTGCTTCAAGCCTGTGAAGCCATCGCCGAAGCGCACGCAATTGGCATCGTGCACCGCGATTTGAAGCCGGCCAATCTGTTCGTCGCACGCTTGCCGGGTGGCGTTCAGAGCGTGAAGGTGCTGGATTTTGGCATCTCTAAGTTAACTGGTTTCAGCGCCTCCGGCGGGGAGTCTTCGGCGACCAAAACCAGCGCGCTTCTGGGCTCACCGCTGTACATGTCGCCAGAACAGATGCGCTCGTCGAAAGACGTCGATGCTCGCGGAGACATCTGGGCGCTGGGCGTGATTTTATACGAGCTTTTGGCGGGCGCGGCGCCGTTCATCGCCGACTCGATGCCAGAGCTCGTGTTCAAAATCGTGGATGGCGCTCCAGTGCCGCTGCTGCAAGTGCG
This sequence comes from Polyangiaceae bacterium, assembly GCA_035273265.1. GTDB lineage: Bacteria > Myxococcota_A > Polyangia > Polyangiales > Polyangiaceae > PMG-095. Next base: position 73,528 of record DATEPG010000298.1, on the reverse strand, counting down.
GCCGGATGTGCCAGCGGGGCTCGAGACGGTGATCTTCCGTTGCTTGGAAAAGGATCGCTCGAGGCGTTTCCAAACGGTGGGGGATCTGGCGGGGGCGCTCGGCCCGTACGCGCCTCGCAAGTCACGCGCATCGATCGATCGCATCGCGCAAGTGATGCAAGCCGCGGGCATGTCGGCGACCTCGCCTGCGCCCTCCGTGCCGCCCGTTGCGAGCGCAGCACCCGCCGTGGGCGTCTCGACAGTGACCGCCTTCGGCAAAACCGCGGCCGGCAGCAGCCGCGCCAAACCTGCGCTGATCGCAGCAGGTCTGCTGAGCGTGCTCGCCGCCGTCGCCGCACTCACGCTCCGCCCGCGCGCGGCGGCGGATAGCAAGCAGGCTTCCGCTCCTTCCATCGCGGACTCGGGCACCATTGCCCAAGCGCCCAGCCCGAGCCCACCATCAGCCCTAGCCGAGGTCATCGCGTCCACTACGCCCGTGCCCGCTGCCGCTTCTGCTCCTGCTTCTGCTTCTGCTTCTGCTTCTGCTTCTGCTCCGGCTTCGCCACTCGGCCCGGCTCGCTCCCTGAAGCCTGCCCCCCGTCCCCCGCGCTCCCCTGCCGCTGCCCCTGCTGCACCGCGCACAGCCGCGGAGTCAACGCGCGCCCCGGCGATCACCAAAAAGCCATCCGACGACTCTCTGATCGACGATCGCCAATGAAGGAGTGTCGATGATCCGCAACATTCGCTGTGCGACCGCGTGGTCCGTATTTGCTTTCACGCTCTCGCTTGGTTCCTCGCCCGCATACGCCGGCGACGCGGCAACGGCCGAGGCGCTGTTTCGCGAAGGGCGCTCGTTGATGGACGCAGGAAACTACGCCGCAGCGTGTCCGAAGCTCGAGGAGAGCTACGCCCAGGATCCCGCGACGGGCACCTTGTTGGCGCTCGGCATTTGCCAAGAACGCGCCGGACGCACGGCAAGCGCATGGGCCACCTACTCCGAAGCAGCCGGGCGAGCCAAGCGCGACGGGCGCGCCGACCGCGAGCGCGCGGCCCGCGAGCACATGGCCGCGCTCGAGCCAAAACTGTGTCATTTGACGATCAACGTCGAGCCTTCGGCTTCCGCGCTAACAGGCTTCTCGGTGCGGCGAGACGGCCACGAGATCGGCGCGGGCGCCTGGGGAACGAGCGTGCCGATCGATCCAGGCGAGCACCTCGTCGAAGCGACGGCACCGGGTCGGCGCGCCTTCAGTGCCAAGATCACCGTCGACGCGCAGGGCGCATCACGAACGGTGCAGATCCCCGCGCTGGCGCTGGATCCCATAACCGAGCCAACGGGCGCGAACTCGGCAGCGGCCGTGGCTGCGGCGCATCCCGGTGATGCGGATCCTGCTCCCCGCGCCGTGACACCGCTGCGCGTGCCTGGCCTGATCATCGGCGGCGTCGGGCTCGTGACGCTCGGCGTGAGCGGCATCTTTGCGCTTCGTGCCAGCAGCCTGAACAAAGAGTCGAAGTCCGATGGCCATTGTGACGCGCAAAATCAGTGCGATGACTTCGGTGGCGCCAAGCGCGACGATGCCAAGACCGCGGCCACCGTCGCGACCGTTACCGTGCTCGCGGGCGGGGCGCTGACCGCGCTGGGAGTGACGCTCTTTCTGCTGAAACCACGGCAGGAGCAGACACGGGCGGCGCACTGGCAAGCCGTGCCCCTGCTCGGACAAGACCAAGCGGGGCTGGTCGTACGAGGTCGATTCTGATGCGGCGGAACGAACGGCGGCCCCAGACACGCACCAAGCGGAGCAACGTGCGGGCGCTCGTGCTGCTGCTGCCGATGCTCGCCCTCGCGGCATCTGCCTGCCAGAGCATTCTCGGGATCGAAAGCTGGAGCAAGAAGCCAGACGCGAGCGGCTGCATTCTGGCTAGCGACTGCACCGGCAGCCAAGTGTGCTTGTTCCAGACGTGCAGCGAACCGTGCGCGAAGGACAAGGACTGTACGGCGGGCTCGTACTGCTTGCGCACGGACGAAGGCTCGGCCTGCGTATCGGACGAGCAGGCGCAGTGCGGGACCCAAGATTGCCCCGCGGGCACGGTCTGCAACGCCGGTCACTGCCAAGCCACCTGCGACAAACCGGGCTCCCTCTGCCCGGGTGGACAAGAGTGCGCGGCGGGGATCTGCATCTCCAGCGGCCCGGACGCTGGTGGCACGGGCGGCACGTCGAGTGGCGGTGGAAACAACGCTAGCGCGGGCGAAACCAGTGCAGCAGGCGCGACGGGCCTGGCGGGCGCAGCGGGCGCAGCGGGCGACCTTGGAGAAGGCGGGGCACCGCCCGTGGTCGTCGATGATGGCACGGCGATTGGAACCGCTGCGGCAAAATGCTCGAAGGCCGGCGCACTCGCCTGCAGCGGCCACGCGCAACGCGTGCAGTTGGTCTGTCAAAACGGTACCTGGCAAACGAACGGCAGCTGCACCGACAACGCCTTGTGCGACAGCACGCCAGGCGCCAACGCGGGCTCGTGCCAACCGGTCGTTCCCGAGTGCCAGAATCGCGTGCAAGGGCATCGCTTCTGTCGCGGAACCGAGACCGACGTTCGCGAGTGCGGCTTGGACTTGGTCTCCGCCACGGTCGTCGACAGCTGCATGTTCGTGTGCAGCGCCGGCGCCTGCGCCGGCGAATGTCATTCAACGGAAAAGAAGTGCAAGGCGGGCGGGCTCATCCCGCAGGCCTGTAGCGATGCTGGCACTTGGCAAGAGGGCACGGCTTGTACCTACAAATGCGATGCGCCAACTGGGAAATGCCTCGCCGCAGGTTGCGGCGATACGGCCAAAAATGGCGACGAGACCGACATCGATTGTGGCGGCTCGTGCAGTGGCTGCAAAGTGGGCGACGATTGCAAGGGAGACACCGATTGCGTCTACCCGGCCAGCGCTCGCTGCATCAACAACCAGTGCGCGGCCGCGAGCTGCACGGACGGCGTTAAAAACGGCACGGAAACCGATACAGATTGTGGCGGCACCTGCGCCAAGCGTTGCGCGGTCAACCAGAGCTGCACGCTCAACAGCGACTGTTTGCTGCCCGACAGCGGTCATTGCACGGCACTGAAATGCGTCCCATTCAGCTGCATCGACGGCATCAAAAATGGCAGCGAGACGGACAAAGATTGCGGCGGCACCTGCGCGGCGGACTGCGGTATCGGCTTCGGCTGCGGCATGGACTCCGACTGCTCCACGGCCGCCTGTCTGGGTACCGCGTGCGTCGCGTGCAAGCCGCTCAGCAAAGTATGCGTCAACAGCTCGGCCCAAACCTGCTCCGCTGCAGGCACTTGGGACACGCCGGTGCCCTGCACGGTGACCAACGGCACGGGCAACTGCGCAGGGCAGGGCGTGTGCGGCATTCAGAGCTGCAATAGCGGGTTCGGTAACTGCGACAACTCCGTGCAAACCGGCTGCGAAGCGAACCTGAACGATCCCACGGCATGCGGGACCACCTGCGGCAACCGCCTGACGTGCTCCACCGCTCACGCCACGGCTGCCTGCACGAACGGCACGTGCAAACCCAATTGCGCGCAAGGCTACGGAGACTGCAACGCGGCGACGGCCAACGACGGCTGCGAACGGGCGCTGAATTCGGTGACCAGCTGCGGCACCTCCTGCGCGAGCATTTCCACGTGCACTGCCCCGGCACAGATCTGCACCAGCGGCGCGTGCGTGGCCAATACGCCGTACAACGTGGGCCAAGCGTCAGCGACGGGCTCGGTTCAATTCGACCCTCCCCCAGATATTTGGCACGTCGTTCCGGTAGCGATTGCTAGAGACGCCACCGTGCTGAAGTTCCAACTGATTGGCTTTGCAGGCTCGAGCGGACAGGCTCGAATGGGCCTTTGGGCTGATGATGGCACCGGAAAGCCTGGCGCGTATCTATCACAGTCCCCTGCCTTCAGCGTGGCCCCTGGTATCGACGGCGCCGCTCCCCAGGTCAACACCACGGTCACTGGCGGCAAGACTTATTGGATCGGAGCGAAATTCGTCGGCAGCGCAAAAGGTTTTCAATTCAGCTCCTCGGGCGCTGTCGCCTACACAACGCCCCAGGCGTTTGCTCAATTTGCGTCCGCGCTGATGCCTTTCCCGGCCACTGCAGGAAAGATTACCAACACAGCCTACAACTTTTATCTGCAGGTCCAAGATACGCCGCCATAGGGACTGAGGCGGACGTAAATCAGGTGGAAACCAGTCCCAAGAGGATCGAGACAACGTCAATGGCAATCATTCAACAACGCTCCAGGTCCGCGCACAGAGGCCGGCGCTTTGCTCCGATCGTTCTCGGAGCGGCCGTTCTTTCGACCTTTTCTAGCCCGGCACTCGCGGACGTCTGTTTTCCCACTCCGGGTGTGCTTCCAGGATTGAGCGGCATTCCAATTTGGAAGGCCCCGGGGTTTGTGCGCGCAGAACTCAACGAACCACGCTGGGCTGCAGCGCCGCAGCTGGCCTTCGAGAACGACGTGACAGGCAATGAAGGGCTTTACCGCATCATGGTCGACCCTACGAGTTCGACCCTGGTGGTTTCATTCCAAGCGCCAACCGATCTCGGCTCGCCGAGCAACGCCGACGTCATCTATTTCGGTTTTACCACAGACGGGACGGTGGGGGCCCAAGCCAAGGCCGTCGCGATTCAGGTCAATGGGACGGGGGCCAGCGATCCTTCGGATGCGCTAGTCATCCAAAGAAACGATTACAACGCGGGGGCTTGGACCTCTCTCAGCGGCGCGCCCACCTGGCTCAAAGATGCGTCCGTTTGGCGGAACAACGTCGCCGGCGATGCAGCGTGGGGCGTCAACTTCAAAGTAGACCTCGCCGCCGCCGGTCTGAGCGCAACGAGCGCATTCAAGGTCCAGCTCGCCATGCACAAAGAGGATGAGGTGCCACCCGCGCTCAGCGTCAACATTTCGACGCCCGATCCCGGCGCGAATGCACTTTTGGCCGGCACCTTGCTGATCAACAATCCCGCGAATTGGGCCAACGCGGTGGCCATCAATTCCGGCTGCGTGGGTGGCATCACCATCCAGGGCAATCAGATCGGCACCACGAACGTAGACATGGGCAACCCTGCCCCGAATGAGGTCAACACTACCGCCGGGGCGATCAACCAGTTCTACGCCAAGCCCACCATCCCGGCATCAATCGGCCTGTTTCCGGGACTATTTCAAGGCAAGTTTCATGTCGCGAATTGGGGTTCAATCGCTGCGGCCAACGCACCGTGGACGCCACTCAACGGCGGGGCGCAAGTTGCAAATGGCATTGCGCCAGCGGCGAATGATTCCACGATCCAATTCAATTGTCCCGCAAACACGGCAACGCAAACGTGCGGTATCGCCACACCGGCCGTGGCACATCAATGCGTGTACGTCGAATTGAGCCCCGCCCCGGGACAGATCGTACCAATCACCAAGGCATCGGCGTTTGCCAACATGTGGTTCAAACCACTTTCCGAGTTCGCGACCCCAGCGGAAATCTCGGTGAAGGGCCTGAAGAAGGTCTTCAACAACGATCTGCCGCGAGACGTATACGTCTACATCTATCCGAAGAACATGCCTGCGCAGGGCAGCAAGCAGCTCTATCTGCCGACCGACAAGATGGCCGCAACGCGTCGCTTTGCCGAGGCCCCGCCGGTGCCGGTTCGTCACCCCGAGGGAAAACCAACCGGCGTCGTCGGCGGACCGATTGCAGCCGCCGGGCAGCCCGCCGTCGCGAAGCCCAAGACACCCGGCGCGCAGCCAGTCTTGGTCGCGCCCAAAGCGGGCGCTGTCGTGCCTGCAAAGACCGCTCCCGCCAGGATTGACCGGCAGCCAGTCGTGCTCCCGCTGCCGCAGACCGGCATCGGCGATCTGGATCTGAATCCGCTGCAAGCGCTCGGCGCCGTGTGGCCCACGTTCGACGTGCATGTCTATTACGACAGTGGCAAGACCGTCACGATAGGCGGCAAGACCTCGAAACAGCTCGTGCCCATGTATCCGTTCACGTCCTTCCATTCGCATGAAGGTCCGCTGTTCGGCTTCTCGCATTCGTTTCAGCTAGCTAACGGCGCGCAGTTCAAAGAGCTTCGACCCGACGTTTTCCTGTTGTCCGTCCCGAGCGAGGGCGTGGCGCACGTGGTCACCAAGGTGACGGCGCACGAGCAGCCAGACGGGGGAACGGGAGGTCCGGAGTGCCCGAAGCCCCCGCCCGTCGAGCCGCATGCACACTGCGGCTGTCGTGTTGCCGGTGATCACGGCAGCAGCGGCGCACAGTGGAGTTTGTTCGGACTCGGAGCGCTGGCAATCGCGCTCGGTCAAAGGCGCCGCAGCCGACGGAGCTGACTCGGCTATTGGGAGCGCAGCAGCGATCGGCTGCGCTCCTCGATTCAAGAAAAGTGAGTATCACTCGATGGCAATCGCACCACGCCACTTCAAAACGGCGCACCGCTGGCGTGTCACTTCGCTTCTTGGGGCAAGCTTGCTTTCGGTTGCCGCAAGGCCCGCCCAGGCAGACGTGTGCTTCTCCACTCCGGCAGCGCTCCCGGGGCTGAGCGGGATTCCGATTTGGAAGGCCCCCGGGGTCGTGCGCTCTGAGCTCAACGAACCACGCTGGAACGCAGCGCCGAGGCTCGGCTTCGAAAACGACCCCGGTGGTAATGCAGGCCTGTACCGGGTGATGGTGGACTCCACAAGGTCAACCCTCGCGGTCTCATTCCAGGCGCCTTCGCAGCTCAGTACTCCCGGAAACGCTGACGTGATCTATTTCGGTTTCACGACGAGCCGAACGGAATCGCTAGAAGCGAAGAGCGTGGCCATTCAAGTGAATGGTATCGGAGCGACCGATCCCTCGGATGCGGGAGTTATCCAACAACACAACTACGATGCCGGAACTTGGACCTCGCCTCTGGGCGCGCCCAAGTGGCTGCAGGATCCGTCTGTGTGGCGCAACAACGTGGCCCGCGACGCGGCCTGGGGTATCAACTTCAAAGTTGATCTGGCCGCGGCGGGCCTGAACGTAACGAACTCATTCAAGATCCAACTCGCCATGCGCAAGCACGACGACGGGACACCAGCTCACAACGTCGACCTTTCGACGCCGGATCCCGGTGCCCATGCGCTCCTGTCTGGGACCCTTCTCATCAATGATCCGGCGAAGTGGGCCTACGCCAGTGCCCTCATCGGCGGTTGCGCTGGTGGGCTGACGCTTGCGTCCGAACAGATCGGGAGCCGCAACACGAGGGGGGGGAACCTCCTCGACACGACTCCCGGCAGCGTGAATCACTTCTTCGCGCGCCCGACAGTGCCTGGACCAGTCGGGCTCTTTCCTGGTCTTTTCCAAGCCTCTTTCTATATGGTTTCCTGCAACGCTCCCGCTGCTGCCACGTGGGGCAAGCTCGGGCGCGTTTCTAATGGATCGGCACCCGCGACGGACGATGCGACGGTCGAACTCGTTTGCCCGGCCAACACCGCCAGCACGACGTGCGGCGTTGCGACGCCGACTTCGGAACAGCAATGCTTGGTCGTGGCACTCGAGGCCGCCGCGAGCCAGGTCGCTCCAATCGAAAGAGCCGTCGCATACCGTGCTCTGAACCTGCCGATGCACAACGGCGAAGCTGGCGCGAGCGGCGCGGGCGAAGTTGGTGGTGACGGCAACGGAGGCAATCCGGCGGGCAGCGGTGGGATGCCAAGCAATAGCGCAGGGGCCGGAGCTGCGTCGGGCGACCAGAATCACGGGGGGCGACAGGCCGTCGACTCGGGTGGAACCGGCGGTGCGGCGATTGACGACGGCGGAGCCGCGGGTAGTGCAGAAGAAGATCCGAAGTATGCGTTCCGCCGTTTGGACCACTGCACCTGCAGGATCCCCGGCAAGCCCGGCGCGGGAGAAGTGCGATGGACGTGGCTCGCATTCGCAATGCTGGCGCTCGCGCTTGGTCGACGGGGTCGGCGCGGTCGACCGCCAGCGTGGCGCTCAGAGGTTCACTGAGAACGAACGGTCAACTTGAGCAAACGCGCGACGCGCGGCTTGGCCACGATGTCGGCGAGCGTGTGCTCGTCGAGCGCAGCGAGAAACTGCTCCGTGGCTTCACCCAAGATGGACTTGAGCCGGCAAGCCGGAGCGATCGCGCACAGCTGCTCACCGGTGCGCAGGCACGGAACCACACCGAGCTCGGGTTCCATACCGCGGACGACCGTGCCGAGCTTGAGCGCGCCTGGATCGGCGAGCAGCCGCACACCACCGGACTTGCCGCGTAGGGTCTCCACGTAGCCGAGCTCGGCCAGCCTCTGCACGACTTTGAGCAAATGGTTCAACGATATGCCATAGCTCTCACTGATTTCGCCCACGGTCAGCTTTTCGGGCGCGACGCAGGTGAGCGCGATCAACGTTCGAAACGCATAGTCGGTGTAGGAGGTTAGTTGCACGATGCGACTCCCGCGAAATTGATCGCACGCTAGGCCGAGTGCGGTCCCGCGAACGCGTCACAGTGAATGCGGCTGAGTGACGCGCCTGCCAAGTAGGCGCGCTTCCGGAGTGATTGCACCAGTTTGGGCTGACCGCACACGAACAGCCGATGCGCATCGAGCTTGGGGTAGCGCGAGAAAACGGATTGATCGAGGGGCGCGAGCTCGAGCTGCCAGAGGCCTTGCACGCCGAGCTCACTTTCCGGTCCCGACAGCAAGCTGCCAAAAAGGCGCAGGCCGGGCAAAGACTCGGTCAATGCCTCGAGCTCGGCTCGCAGATAAATGCCAGAAGGCTGCGGGCTGCCATGAAACAGCGAAATCTCGCCGCGATGGCCGTGCTGGGCGGCCGTCCTGAGCACGCCCAGCAAGGGCGCGAGCCCGGTGCCAGTGCCCGCGAGCACGAGCGGTCGATCCGGTTCGCCTTCTTGATAAAAGCACTCACCAAACGGACCTCGGAGCGTGACGTTCTGGCCAACCGCCTCGCACAGCCAGCCGCTCATCTGCCCGTCCGCAAGCAGCGCGACGTGCAGCTCGAGCTCGTCGTCGCTCGGCGTGGAGGCGATGGAATAGGGACGCATCAAGCCATCGCCCGGCCGCGACAGCTGCACGAACTGCCCGGCTCGAAAATCGAAGCCGGGCGGGCGCGCGAGCCGCACGCCAATCACGCCGGGAGCCAGCAAAGTTACCCGATTGACCAGCGAGGGGTGCGAAGCAGCGGCGTCGCAGCGTTCGAGCACCAAATCTGCTCGCGGTCGGCAAACGCACGACAGCAAGAATCCCTGCTGTTTCCAGGCATCTTTCAAGCCGAGTTGCGCCGCCGCCGGCACTTCCCCCGAAGTCGCTTGCAGGAGGCAGGATTGACAGGCCCCGCTGCGGCACAGCGAGTTCACTTGCTGGCCGTGCCGCAGCAAGCAGTCGAGCACGCTCTCGCCGTCTTCGATCGGGTAGTCACTGCCTTCGAACCGTAGCATTCGAGGCTCCTCAGCTGCTCACGATGTCGCTCTTGACGCTGAGCGCGATGGCGGCAGCTTCGCCAATTAGCTCGGGGGGAACGCCGAGTTCGGCCAGCGTGGCGCCGAGGTTCTCCATGACGGCATTGAAGTGCAGCTCGGTGAGCTTCATCCGAGCATGGGCGGCGCGCATGTCCTTGCCGGCGTAGGCGTTGGGCCCGCCGAACGCGAACGTCAAAAACGCCTTTTGCTTGGCGCGTTGGCGATCCATGTCGAGGTCGTCGAAGAAATTCGAGATGCGGTCGTCGGCCAGAACTTTGCGATAGAAGATGTCTACTGCCGCGTCGACCGCTGCCTCGCCGCCGAGTCGGTCATAAATGGATGCGCTCATGTTTCGTTCTCGCTTTCTGACTTTCTGGAAGTTCGCCTTGCGCGCCTCGCCAGCGCGCCCAAAACTGGTAAACCAAATACCTGTTTAGGTCAATCGACAAAATCGGGGCGTAGACGTTCCGGGGTACGCCAATTGCAACGGGCGTTGGCATGGACATCACTTGGACCAAGGGGGCTTCGGTGACCGAGGTCGGGCTCCGGCTATTGGTGGCGATCGCAATCGGAGCACTGATCGGTTGGGATCGGGAACGCGCCGACAAACCAGCCGGGCTACGTACGCATATGTTGGTCGCGCTCGGTTCCGCCAGCTTTACTTTGCTGGGATTCGAAGTCGGCGCACACCTCTCGCCCAAGACTGGTGATGGCTTCGACCCCACGCGCGTACTCCAAGGCGTGATTGGCGGCATCGGCTTCTTGGGCGCGGGCGCAATCATCCAGAACCGCGGTCATGTCTCCGGCATCACCACGGCTGCTAGCGTATGGGTCGCGGGCGCGCTCGGCTCCGCGGCGGGCGTCGGGGCGTACGTGCTCGCCGTTTTCACCGCAGCCCTGGCCTACGGCATTCTGCGCCTAGTCAGGCCGAGCGCGGGTAACTCGGAAAGTGCGGGCAGCTCGGCAAGCGCGGGTAGCTCGGAGAGCACGGAAAGCACGGAAAGCGCGCCGCACAGTGCGCGAAGCGCGGGCAGCACGGGAAATTAGCGATCAGACCTCGAAATCACCCATATCGCCACCGTCGTCGAAGCTGTCCGAGTCGTCAGCAAGCGCCGTCTGTCCGTCGTCTGTCTCGCTGCCATCCGCCTCGCTGGCACTCGCTTCGGAGCCCGCGCCGTCGAAGCCGCCCAAGGCAGAAAAGAAGCTCTGCGCAACCATGCTACCGACGAAGCCCATTGCAAAGCTCGACAGCAGATTGGCCCCGAAACCCAAACCTCCCGCTCCCATCGTGCGCTCGAGAATCCCGGGCTGGCGCACTTCAGCGCGCGTTGCGACCCGCGCTAGCGCTCGTGTATCGTCCACTGGGGTAGCGGCGATCGTGCCGCGCTCCGCGGCTGGGGCAGACGCGGCTAACTCGGCCAACAAGCGCTGCCGCTGGTCGTTCGTGAGCTTCGCGAACGCCTCGGCGTGGGCCTGCTCCAGAGTTTCCGGGGGTGCCGTGCGCAGCATGTAGCGATAGCGGTCGATTGCCTGCTGATCGCTGTCCACCCCTCGTGACGCGGCGGAGGTGCGGCCCGCAGGCGCTACGGGTTGCCGATCTGTGTCACTCTCTACACCCAGCAAACGACCTAAAAATCCCATGCATTCCTCCTTTGGAAACCGGCTATGCCGTGCACAACCCACGCCAAGCGCTTCCATTCCCCGGTCCGGCCCTGCAACGCGAAGGAAAACGCTATTTTTCAACGCATTCTAAAGGCAACGGTACAGGGCCTATGTGGCGAACTGGCCTAACTCGTGGGGTCGAGCGTGCAGCGTGGCGAGCTGCCTCAGGTTGAGCGCGGCCCTGCTATCTTGCGCTCGTGCCTTTTGTCTCTGCCCTCTACATCTATCCAGTCAAGTCCTGCCGCGGCATCCGAGTACAAGAGTGGCCGGTGGTCGCCCGCGGTTTCGCCGCTGACCGGCGCTGGATGCTCGTCGACGAACGTGGCAATTTCGTGACTCAGCGTGAGCTCGCGCAGCTTGCTCTGGTGCACACCGAGCTAGACGGAGCTCAGCTGCGGCTGACGGCGCCGAGGCAGCCGGAGCTCTGCGTGCCGCTCGCGTACGAGACCGGCGAAGCACGCGAAGTGCAAATTTGGCAGGATCGCGCTGTGGGCGCCTCGCACGCGCTCGGCAGTGCTTGGTTCTCCGACTATCTCGGGGCGCCGCACGAGCTCGTCTACATGCCCGAGCATCACCAGCGGCAGGTCAATCCGATGCGCGCGAACCCGGGCGACATCGTGAGTTTTGCAGACGCCTATCCGTTCTTGATGATCTCCGAGGCATCACTCGCCGATCTCAACGCGCGGCTCGAAGTACCGGTCACCATGGATCGCTTCCGACCGAACATCGTGATCAGCGACTCTGAGCCGTTCGCGGAAGATGGCTATGCCCGAGTGCACGTCGGGGAGCTCTCCTTCCGCGGCCCGAAGCGTTGCGAACGCTGCGTGATCACGGGCGTCGATCCCGTGACCGGCGAACGAGGCAAGGAGCCGCTGCGCACCCTGGCCAAATACCGCTTGGACGATCAGAAGGTGTGGTTCGGGATGAACCTGATCCACGATGACACCGGTGTATTGCGCGTCGGTGACTTGGTCTCTCCGTTCACCTCCCGCTGATCAGCGCACCCGGCCCGAGTCCGAGCGAGGAGCGAGGGTCGCCTCACGTGAATTCAAGCACGGCTAGAGGTCGAAGGAAAACTCGAAGCGAGCCGTCAGCACGTCGAGCTGACAGCGAGCGTTGCGCGCGATGCCTCACGCAGAATTGCACTATGAGGTGCGGGAAGTTGCACTTGCGTCGGGCACGACATCACGTCAGCGAGCAATTCCGCGGCTAGCCGCGTGGCACTCCAATTGCAGTACGCCGATGCATGTCAGAGAGAATCCGGGGGGATTTTGGCGCGCTCGCGGTCGAGCTCGATGCCTCGTCGAGTCAGCCGACCGCAAAGCTGCTCGCGGAGTCGATCTCGCGCCTAAAAACAGCACCAGTGAGCAACGCGGTGTCCGGGCCGCTCGGACACTTGTTCCCCGTGCCGATATTGGATCACACTGGACCGTTTCGGTTGGTGTGCGAGATTGCATCAGGGGGCATGGCGACGATGCACCTAGCGATCAATCGCGGCGTCTTTGGCTTCGAGAAGTTCGTCGCGGTCAAGCGCATGCACCCACACTTGGCGCAGGCCAAAGAATTCTACGAGGCGTTCGTCGACGAAGCGCGCATCGCAGCGCAGGTGGCTCACCCCTACGTGTGCAGCGTGTTCGACTTCGGACGCGCGGAGCAGAGCTACTACATCGCCATGGAATTCTTGGATGGTGAACCGCTATCCAAGGCTCTGGCCTGCGCGGGCGAGAAGAACCTACACCAGCCTAATTTTCCGCACATTGCGGCGCGCATCGTCGCAAATTTGGCGGAAGGGTTACACGCAGTCCATTCGCTGTGCGACGCCGACGGCCGCAGCCAGGACGTCATTCACCGCAACGTGACGCCTCACAATCTGTTCGTCTTGTACGACGGTACGGTGCGCGTCACGAACTTCGGCGTCGCGCGCGCTCGTCACCGTTTGCAGCAGACTCACGGCGGGCGGCTCAAGGGCACGTTGGCCTACATGGCGCCCGAACAGCTGCGAGGAGCCAACGTCGACCACGGCGTCGACATCTGGGCTCTGGGCGCAGTGCTCTGGGAGATGCTCACGGCGCGCAAGCTGTTTCGCTGTTCGAGCGAGGGCGAGACGGTGATGGACGTGGTATCGCGGAAGATCGTAGCGCCGTCTCGGTTCAACCCGCACGTATCGAGTGAACTCGATCAGATCGTGCTTCGCGCTCTGGCCCGCGATCGCAGCCAGCGCTACGCTTCCGCAGCCGAGCTATCACGCGCCCTCGAGCGCTACCTGACGCACTCCGGAAGCTCGCTGCTCGCGATGGACGTCGCTGAATGGCTGTCCGGGCTCTTTCCTACGGGCAAGGAACGCGGCCGCGAATTGCTCGAGTTGGCGCGAGCTGCGGTCGAGGAAATGCCGCAGTTTGCGGCTAGCGATGCGCCCAAAGTTCCGGCCCCGACTCGCGATTCGCTCGAGCGCGCCCAGAGACACGATCGCCTTTATCGTCCGCTGACACGAGGTCAATCATGAAGTCCGATGCCAAAGTCGTAGTCGAGTTGCCGTGGGTGCATATGGTGGGTCGCGAGGCAGAGGTCGAGCGGGCAGCCGATACCGCCGGCCGCGTGTGCGAGAACGGCGAGCGTCGGGTGATCACCGTTTCCGGTGGAGACGGCTCAGGCAAGACCCGCTTCATCGATGAGCTGTGCGAACGCTTTTCGGAGCGCGGTTTGTTCCCCGAGCGCGTCTTTCGGGCTCGAGCCGTGCCAGGCGACGGCGCCCACGCGTTGATCGCACGCCTGTTGCAACGGCGCTTCGATATCGATGAGACCTACGCCATGCACGATCAGGAGGCTCTCCTGCGCGCCCACGCGACCGAGGTGCTGCCTGAAGAGAAGGTGGAGGAGGTTTGCTATTTCCTAGGTAGCCTCTTCGGAGTGCGCAGCGCAGGCACTCCACTGACACGCGCCTGGTCGGTCGATCCGTTCCATGCGGGCGTGGTTCAGCAGTCGATCTTGGCAAATTTCGTGGAGACGGACGCCAAGCGTGCGCCAATCTGCTTGATCTTCGAGGATCTGCAGCACGCGGACTATGAGTCGCTCGATCTAGCGCTATTTCTGGCAGAGACACTCTTCAGCCGGGTGCTGATCGTCTTTACCGGCTCCTCCGAGTTCTTCGCGCAACGCGAGCTGTGGACTGCCTTTGGTGCACCCAACCACGAGCTGTTCGAGCTACCTCGGCTGAGCTGCGAGGAAGGGGACCTTTTGCTGAACGCCATTTTGGCTGGCTGCGAGGGCGGAGTGCCCCTGGATTTGTACCGCGTGGTGGACGAGCACGCACACGGCAATCCCAAGCTCATCGAGCGATCCGTGCGCGCATTCTTCGAGTGCGGGGTGCTGGTCTCCGGACTGAGCATCGGTCGCTGCCGCTACGTTCCCGAGCGTCTCGCCGAATTTCAGCTGACGCCGGACTCCGACGCGACCTCTGGCTCCACTCTCTCATCGTCGGAGATGCGCGTGCTCGAATACGCGGCCATTGCCGGCGAGCCGCTCTGGTTCGGCGCGCTGGTTGCGCTCGCGCGCTGTGATGCGGGCGAAGCGACTGGACGGCACGTCGAGCCTGAATTGGGCCACACCTTGCACTCTCTGGAACGGCGGGGCCTGCTGGTGGAATGCAAGAACCCGACAATTCCCTGCGAACGCGAATTCTCGTTCGTGCGACAAACGGAACGGGAATGTGCTTTGGCCCGGGTCGGCAGCGAGCGGCGGCGGCGCTACCACCGCGTCGTGGGTCAGTGGCTCTCCGAGTTGCCCGAGCAGCGGTCGAACTCTGCCTTCGACGCGCTGGCTGGGCGTCACTTCGAGGCCGGCGGTAATGACATTCGCGCAGCCGAGGCTTACCTCTCCGCCGCGTCTCTGGCGCGTACGCAGTACGCCCCAGAACAGGCGGCGCCGCTGTTCGAGTCAGCGCTCAAGCTGCTGACCGACGACGACGGAGAGCAGCGCATCCAGGCCCTTCACGACCAAGGTGATGTGCTGGTCGCGCTCGGTCGGACCTCAGAGGCGTTGAACGCCTTCGAGGAGATGTTGCGGCTGGCCCGCCACTCGGGGAAGACCGCCAAAGCCGGCGCCGCACATAGCCGGATCGGCCGCGTATTTCGTCAAACCGGCCGGCTCGAAGAAGCACAAAAGCACTTACAGCGCGCGCTCGAGGCGTTCGAGTCGGTGGCGGATGAACGGGGCGTGGCCGGGGCGCGAGACGACCTGGGGCGCTTGGCTTGGATGCGCGGAGACTTGGAGGTCGCGCTGCGCGAGATGCGCACTGCCTTCGAGTTGCGCAAGCAGTTGGCCGACCCACGCTCCATCGCCCTCAGTTTGAACAACATCGGCGCGGTCTGTTTGGACCGTGGTCAGCTGAGCGATGCCGAGCAGGCGTTTGGTGCAGCGCTCCAGATCCGCTCGCGAATCGATGACCGCAGCGGGCAGATCGAGAGCCTGGAGGCACAGGCCGAGCTGTGCATGCGTCTGACCGAGTACAGCAAGGCCGTCGACTTACTGACGCAGGCGCAGCGCGTCGCAGAATCGGTAGGCGACCGAGCGCGTACGCTACCGGTGTTGGCCTTGCTCGGCACGGCATACGCCTGCCTGGGGGAATCGAAGCGTGCCTTGTCGATCTTTCTCGATGCGCGCGTGTTGGCGGTCGAGGTTGGCGACGCCATGACCCACGCCGAAGTCGAGCGGGGGCTGTCCGGCTCGTACCTCGCGATTGGTGACCTAAGAGCGGCAGGCGGCGCGGCCGAGACCGCATACAGCTTGGCTCGAAATACGCGCAGCAAGTCACTGTTGATGCGCGCTTTGCGCACCTTGGGCACGGTCACCGTGGCCGGGGCTTGGGGTGAAAGTCGAGAAGGTCTAGCAGTCGACCACTTCATGCGTTCGATCCAGCTAGCCAAGGAAGTCGGTGACGAGCTCGAGCTGGCCAAGACCTACCGGGCCTTCTGCCTGTTCGCTCACCGCTTCAACAACCCCGAGATCCGCTCCCAGGTCATCAAGCTGCGCGAGATGGCGGACGACATCTTCGCTCGCTACCGTTCGCGCTCCTCCGCGCGCAACTCGGTCACCCCCGAATTCAGTCTGCTGAGCGAGCTGAAAGCCCTGCCCTCGGATCCCATCTCTGGCACGATGCGCGTCGACCGAGACGCGGTCGACGCCGACGGCGTACAGCTCGCTGGCTAGCAGCGCAGTGCAGCACGCTGGGCGTCGCCGAGGCCAGTAACTGCACGGCGTTGCTGCCGTTATCCGAGCTGAGTCGTAGGCCTATTTTCGTTCGCGGCATTCGCGGCGCGGGCGACGTGAATTTCCACAGAAACGAAACCTTGGCCAAGGTAGGCTTCATTCATGGGAGCCTCGTTGTTGGATTTGGGCGTGCTGAGGGCGGTCGAGTCGAACGGCAGCGTCACCTTCGGCATCTGGTTGCCCTGGGTTACGGCGGAGGGGGGAAATTCGCTGTCGGTCAAGCTCATCCACGAGCACGATCAATTCTTGAAAGCGGTGCCGGCGCGCGAATTTGCGATGACTCATCAGGTACGCGCACCCTACGGGGACTACTGGTCCGCGACGGTTCCGATCGCCAACACCGATTTGGTTCCGGGCCAGGCATGGGGTAGTGCAGGTCGCTACATTTACCGCTATTGCCTGCGGAACGCTCGGGTCGGCACTTTGGATTGGATCGTCGACCCGTATGCGCGCGAATTTGCAGCAGGCAAGCTATCGGCGTTCACGCTCGGCTATCGGCCCTACGCGTGGAGCGCCGCGGAATCCAACTGGAAGACGCCGGCGCTCAGTGACTTGGTCGTGTACGAGATCGACGTCGCGGAATTCGGCGGTGACCTCACTCGAGCAGCCCTGCTCCTCGCCTACCTGCGTGATTTGGGCGTGAATGCAATCGAGGTCATGCCGCTCTCGAATGTCTCCGCGATCGGAAGGCCCAGTCGAGATCTTGAACTCGAGCTATTCGAACTCCACCTGGCAAAATAGCACCCTCGGCGCGGCCAAGGACTTTGCGCGAGGTGATCAGCGGCGCCTAGTCGATCTCGGATTTTCGCTCGGTCTGTTCGGCTACCCGCAGCAACTGGCAACGGCCGATGGCATCATGCCCAAATCTGCGTTTCAGTACATCGAGAACCGCGACCACGAGCGCTTCATTTGTAACTTTGGCTTGGTGAACCCGGACGAGGCTGGCAACTATCTGTTCAACCAAGGTGACCGTAGCCGCTGGTTCAAGCTCCAGCCCTATCTGATCGCGCTGCTCTTGAGTAAGGGCACGCCGATGCTCTGGCAAGGTCAGGAGTTCGGTGAGAACTACTGGTTGCCCGAAAACGGAGACGGTCGGGTCAGCCTACTTCGACCGCTGCGCTGGGAGTTGTTCTACGACGAGCCAGGGACTGCCTTGGTCGGCTTGGTACGCAAGCTGCTCACGCTTCGTCGTACGCTGCCGCAGACACGCCTCGGTGAGTATTTCTTCTTCAATGATTGGGAGCGTTATTGTTCGCGCAACCTGCTGCTGTACGCGCGCTACCAGGCCGGGAACTACACTTTGGTCGCGGTCAACTTCTCGGACCAGGAGCAAACGGTGCCTTTCTGGCTCCCGATTGCGGGCGATTATCGCGAGGAGCTCTCTTCCGGGAACCCATTCCCTCAGCGGTGTAGTCGCGCTCGCCGAAACCAGGATCACGATTCCGTCGAACTACGGCCGAGTGTGGTCGAGCGTGAGCAATTGTCGTGACGCCCTTGGCGGGGTACCGGGGCGTTGGTCGATTTGCGCGTCGGCAGGGGCCCCGCTCACAGCATTAGCTGCAGGTAGGCGACATCCAGCCAAGTCTCGAACTTGTAGCCCACCTGCCGCAGCAAGCCCACGGGCGTGAAGCCGAAGCTCTGGTGAAGCGCGATGCTGTTCGACTTGTCCGCTGAAATCAGGGCGATCACGGTGTGGTGACCGTGACTCTGCGCCGCCGCGAGCAGCTCCGCGAGCAGCGCCTTGCCGAGCCCACGATGCTGTCGGTCGTGCCGAACATAAACTGAATCCTCGACGCTGAAGCGATAGCCCACGCGCGAGTGAAAGGCGGACAACGAGCCCCACGCCAGCAGCTCGCCTCGCTGCTCCGCGACCAGCACTGGGTGCTTCCCGTCGTGTTGCTCCAGCCAGGCGAACCGCGCCTCGAGCGTCTCGGGCTCGAGCTGGTAGGTGCACGTGTCGTGCAGCACGTAGTGGTTGTAGATGTCGTTGATCGCAGCGCAATCAGCGGGCAGTGCCGGGCGGATCGTGATCGGATCCGCCACGGTTCAGTTGGCTACTCCCGGAGCCCCGCCGAGCTTTTCCAGCAGGGCCTCGAGTGAGGGAGAGCTGCTGGCTTTGATGCGCAAGCCGAGTGGCTCCTTGGACGCCGGCAGGCGTTCGACCGAGATTTTTCCCTCGTACACACGACCGAACAGCGCTTCCACCTCGGCCTTGGTGCTGGCGAAGGTCGCATCGTCATTCGGGGCGTGCAGGCGGTCGGTCAAGCGCAGGCTGAGCTCGCCGCTCTTGAAGCGCAACGCGAGGCCGTTCTCTTGCTCCAACAAGCGTGCCACGTTGATCAGGCGACGAAGCGCGTCTTCCAGGAGCCCCTCCGGACCCGGTCCGCCGCGCTTCCGGCTGTAGACCAGGCCGTACGCGCCATCGAGCGCGCCGACGTAGAAGTCTGCTGCGTGACCGATCAGCACCACACCCGGACCGTCGGGAACGTGGCTGTAGTCGACCACGTCGATCAACAGTTCCTTGATCAGTTGATCGCGGATGAAGCGGTGGAATACCGGAATCAGCGCTTCGACTTCGAAGTGCTCGCTGCGTTCCAGGTAGAGTTTGAGCTGTAGGCGTTCTGAAAGCATTGACGTTCTCGAGTCGGGAAGTTCGTGCGGGCCGAGCGGGGTGAGACGACCAGCCGCGCTTAGGGCAAGGCCCCGGCGATGCGCGTGTAGCATTGGTGCGCGGCTTCCACGAACAGCTGCGCCTCTTCGATCAGTTGATGCGCGCCCTCTTTCGAGGCGCCGGCCTCTGCGCGGTGTTCGTACGCGCGGAAAAAATAGTGCGCGAACTTGCCGCCGGAGAAGGGATCGAAAAACAGCTTGGTGTCGTAGTAATGAGCGCGAAATTCACTCACGATTTCGTCGACGCCTTCACCCAAGAACGAGTTCTTTTCGCGGGTCAGCGCCTGGGCGGCCAAGACCATGGCGCTGAACGCGCGGGCCGCTGCGCTGTCGCTGCTGCCTTCGTCGAGCAAGAGCTGCGCCTCGAATAGTTCGCGCTCGCTATCTGCGAGACCCACTTGCACGAGCGGTACGACCTCGCCGGCGCATTCGCCCACACCGAGGTCGCCAATGGTGTACTCGCGCGGATCCCCCCAGTCCGAATAGAAGCTCGGATCTTGCTCGTAGCTCGGAATAACGCTCAGCTGATCGACCAGCTTGCGGATCTCCTTCTTGCCGATGCGCGCCACGAACGCCTGGAACGTTTCGGCTTCGAGCTTTTCGGCCACGAAGCGATCGGTCAGGGTCTTGACGGCTTTGGGCACGTGCTTGGAAGGGATCGCGCCGATGGCTAGCCCGTAAGAGCCCGCGTTATTCTTGTACTGGCCGCCGATCACGAGCTGGAAATGCGGCACACGTCGGCCGTTCATGTTGCGGCTCACGCCCAAAAATCCCATGTCGGCCACGTGGTGCTGACCGCACGAGTTGGAGCAGCCGCTACACTTGATGTGCAAGCCCTGCGCAGCCGGGTCGAGCTGCTCCGAGATCACCGACAGCTGCTTGTGCAGCTCGGTCGCGAGCCCGCGCGACGACGAGATGCCGAGTTTGCAGGTATCCGTGCCCGGGCAAGAGGTCACATCGGTGATGTGGTCCGCACCCGCGGCGCCTAGACCCGCGCCGGTCAGCGCCTGATAAAAAGCCGGTAAATCGGCGTTCGACACCCAGCGAAAGAGCATGTTCTGCTCGACCGTGAGGCGCATCGAGTCGCCCGTGAAACGGCGCGCGAGATCCGCCATCAAACGTCCCTGACCGGGCGTGAAATCACCGAGCGGCAGGGTCACCTTCGCGGTCGAGTAGCCGTCTTGGCTCTGCGGATGAACGTTGGTCTTGCGCCAAGCCTCGAACCCCGCGGGGTAGCTGCCCGCTGAAAGCTGCGAGCCAGGCTTGAGCGGCTTCTCGTCTGTCACGTGCAGATCGTTCAAGAACGAGGTCCAGCGTTCGTCCGGGCGCAGCTTGCTGCGCTCTTCGAGCACGAGGCGCTTGAACTCCTCGATGCCCAGCTTCTTGACCACGAACTTGAGCCGCGCACGGGCGCGGTTCTCGCGCTCGCCGAGGCGCGCGAACACGCGGCACACGGCCTGCGTGATCGGGAACAATTCTTCTTCCGGAAGGAATTCGTCGAACAGCGTGGCCGGATAGGGCACCGCGCCGAGGCCGCCGCCGACGTAGTACTCGAAGCCCCGCTTCACTTCACCGTTCACGGTGCGCGTGCGCGCAATCGCTCCCGCGTCGTGGAAGTTGGTCAGCCCGCAGGGCTCGTCCTTACAGCCAGAGAAGGCGACCTTGAATTTTCGGCCGAAATCTTGGGTATCCGGGTGCCCGAGCAAGAAGAACGCGAGCGCGTCCGCGTACGGGATCACATCGAACGACTCAGTGCTGCAGACGCCGGCGTAGGGGCAGGCGGTGACGTTGCGCACGGTGTTCCCGCACGCCTCGCGGGTCGTGATGCCTGCCGCAGCAAGCCGGCGCATCAGGTCTGGCGTGTCTTCGATGTGAATGAAGTGAAGCTGGATGTCCTGCCGGGTCGTGATGTGCAGGATCTGATCCGAATACTCTTCGGCCAGGTCGGAGAGCGTATCGAGCTGGTCGGCGGTCAGCTTGCCGTACGGGATCTTGATGCGCTGCATGCCGGGCGCATCCCACATCGTGACCGGGCCCTTGGTGAGCTCGCCGGACGGGTAGGGCAAGGTCTGCGTCTTCTCCCCGTCGTGGCGCTGACCGTTGTCGTAGCGTTGACCGTAGGTGCCTCGGCGCAGGCGCGTCTCCGCGAACAACTTCTCTTCGACTTTGCCCTTCTTGCGCAGCTCGATCTGAGTCTCGAAGATGTCGATCTCTCGCGCCCAGTCTTCGCGCACTTGGCCAGCCAGCTTCTGCTTCCAGGTCGTAGCAACGGTCATCAGTGGGGTCTCCGAGCCCGGGATGCTAATGGAACGCCCGAGCCTATGGTCCCGGGGTTATACCCGGGATTCCCGACGTGACAAGTCGGGAATCCCGGAAACGCTAATCGGTTGCGCCTGATTCAGCGCAGCGGAGCACGCAGGCGACAGGCAGGCAACCGCCCAAAAAATGAAGGTAGATCCGGCGCAGGCAGGGCCACGGGCAGGTTTACGGGGAGCTGCCGGCTTCGACTCGACCGTGCTACACGCGCGTCACCCATGCGGTACACGCGCGCTCTCCTTCCGACACTCAAAGAAGCTCCCGCCGACGCCACCAGCAAGAGCCACATCTTCCTGCTCCGTTCCGGCTATGTGCGCCGCGTCGGCGCCGGGGTGTACAGCTTCTTGCCCTTGGGCGTGCGCGTGCTGCGCAAAGTCGAGGCGATCGTCCGCTCCGAGATGGATGCCGCCGGTGCACAAGAGGTGCTCTTGCCGGCGCTGCTGCCCGCCGACTACTTCAAGGAGACCGGGCGCTGGGACATGTTCGGCGACACGCTCTTTCGCTTGAAGGATCGCAAGGGGGCCGACTACCACCTGGGGCCGACGCACGAAGAGATCATCACCGATTTGGCGCGCCGCGAGGTGAAGAGCTACCGCGATCTGCCTAAGAACCTGTATCAAATTCAGACCAAGTTCAGGGACGAGGCGAGGCCGCGCGGCGGGCTGCTCCGGTGCCGTGAATTCTCGATGAAGGACGCCTACTCGTTCGACGTGGACGAAGAATCGGCGAAGCAAAGCTACGAGCGCATGCGCGTGGCGTACACGAACATCTTCGATCGCATGGGCTTCGACTACCGCATGGTGAGCGCCGATTCGGGCGCCATGGGCGGCTCGGGCAGCGCCGAATTTCAGGTGTTGGTACAGAGCGGCGAAGACGTGATCGCGGCTTGCTTGCAGTGTAGCTACGCCGCGAACCTGGAGGTCGCCAAGACCCCCGCACTCCCCCGCCGCGGACCCGCGCCCGAAGCGGCACCCGCGCTCGAGAAGGTGCACACTCCTGGGCACGGAAAGATCGAGGCAGTAGCCAAGTTCTTGGACCAACCGCAGGCCAATTTCCTGAAGAGCCTTTTGTACTTGGCCGACAAGGAGCTGGTCATGGTCGTGCTCCGCGGCGACCACGACGTGAACGAAGTGAAGCTCGCGCGCGCACTGGGCGTGAACGAGGTGCACTTGGCGGCGCCCGCGGACGTGGTGAAGACGACCGGGGCCAAGGTCGGCTTTGCCGGACCAGTGAATTTCAACGGGCGCGTCGTGATCGACATCGACGCGGCGAGCCTCAGCGATGCCGTGACCGGCGCCAACGAGACCGATTATCACTTGCTGCATGTCCAGCACGGCCGTGATTTCCAGGCCCAGGTCGTGGAAGTGCGCCAAGTCGTGGACGGAGACCTGTGCCCGAACTGCGGCGCAAGTCTCAAGCTTTACCGAGGGATTGAGGCCGGGCACATCTTCCTGCTGGGTACGCACTACACTTCGAAGATGTCAGCCACGTACCTGGACGACAAAGGCGAAAACCAGACGATCGTCATGGGCTGCTACGGCATCGGCGTGTCGCGCCTGGTAGCCGCCGCGATCGAACAGCACCACGACGACAATGGCATCATCTGGCCGATGAGCATTGCGCCCTACCAGGTGCATCTCGTTCAGCTCGGCAGTGAGCCGGAAGTCGTGGCCGAAATCGCGCGCCTCGAGCAAGAGCTCGAAGCGGCGGGCCTCGAAGTATTGGTCGACGACCGTGAAGAGCGTCCGGGAGTGAAGTTCAAGGACGCCGATTTGATTGGCATCCCGCTGCGCGCGACCGTCGGTGCGCGGGGCCTGAAGAGCGGACAGATCGAATTCAAAATGCGCAGCGAGAGCGACCCCAAGAAGGTGGAGCTCTTGCCGCAAGCCGACGCCGTGCGGTTGATCACCGAGCGCGTCCGTTCCCTGCTCGAGCGGGCGTTGCCGAAAGCAAACTGAGATGAGCGTCGACAAGAAGACCGTCGCAAGTTCCACTGACAGCGTCCACGCGGGCGTACCCGCCGGGCGCCCGCACAACGCCCTCGCATTGAGCATCGAAGCGACCGCCACGTTCACTTTTGCCAACACGGCCGAACTCGAGCGCTACATGCGCGGTGAAGACCCCGATCCCTCGCGTGAGGAGTACGGGCGCTACGGCAATCCCACGGTCTGCGAGCTGGAGCGGCGAGTTGCCGATCTGGAGCTGGCGGAAGCAGGCGTCGCGTTCTCGAGCGGAATGGCCGCGGTCGCGACCGCGGTGCTGTCGCTGGTCAAGGCCGGTGAGCACGTGGTGCTGTTTCGCGATGGCTATCGCCGAACTCGTCAGCTCGTGACGCAAACCTTGGCGCGCTACGGCGTCGAGCACAGCATCGTTCCGTCTGGGGATCTGACGGCGTTGGCCGCGGCCTTGAAAGAGAACACGCGCTTGGTGATCGCCGAGTCGCCGACCAACCCGTATTTGTATTGCGTGGATTTGGCGGAGCTCGCCCAGCTCGTCAAAGCGCGCGGTCGGATCAAGACCCTGGTCGATTCCACGTTCGCGACGCCCGTCAATTGTCGCCCCTTGGAGTTCGGGATCGACCTGGTGGTGCACAGCGCGACCAAGTACCTCTCGGGCCACAACGACGTGCTGGGCGGGGTCGTGGTCGGGCCGCAGCACTTGGTGTCGCTGCTGCGCGATGCGCGCGGTGTGCTCGGCAGCGTGCTCGATCCGCACGCGGCGTTCCTGATCGCACGCGGCATCAAAACGCTCGGCGTGCGCGTAGAACGTCAAAATGCCAGCGCGCTCGCCGTGGCGCGGCGTTTGGAAGCCGATCCGCGCATCGAGCGCGTCTTCTATCCGATGCTCGAGAGCCACCCCTCGCACGCCATTGCACGCACGCAGATGCGCGGTGGAGGCGGCGTCGTCAGTTTCATCGTCAAGGGTGGCCGTGCAGCCGCGTCGCGCCTGATTGACGCCGTGAAGATCCCCAAGATTGCGGCTTCACTCGGCGGGGTGGAGTCCTTGATCGAGCAGCCCGCGATCATGAGCTACTCGGAGTTGTCGGCGGAGGATTTGGCCAAGGTCGGCATCGATCCGGCACTGGTGCGCATGGCCGTCGGCATCGAGGACACCGCCGATCTCGTGCGTGACCTCGAGCAGGCGCTACTCGCTTAGCGAGCGGCGCGCTCGCCCTGGCGGGAACCGCCTAGCGTGCGTTGCCCCTCAATCCCCGGAGTGAGCCGGCGTGATGGGGCGCGATGCAGCGCTACGGCGGTATAGTCGCTCGTCGGACTTGAATGAAAGTGCTGGTTTTCGCCGAACGTGTCCGTTTTGTGCATCGTTTTCGTGTCGCCCGATCCGAGAGACGAGAGTAAGATCGTCTCGGTTCAAACCAACGGCGATGGCCTGCGCGCGCGCAGGAGTGGATAGGGGAAGCAAGCAGTGAGCGAGCTCAGGAGCTGGTTTCTGAGGAATGTGTTGGAGGCTGCAGAGCGGCAGCTGGGAGCACCGGTCGTGGCCGGGCTGCGAGGCCGTCTTCCCCCACGTTTGGCTACTCACGCTTCGCTCGAACGGCTGCGCGCGAGTGCTGCGCTGGATTGCGTGCCGCTGGATGAAGGGGAAGAGATTCTACTCTCAGTCGACTCATTCCTGGGCGACGGCACGGGCAAGCTCCTCGAGAGCCTAGGGCTCGATCTCGCAGCACGCCTGCTCTCGCAGGATGGCAGCCTCGCGCGCTCCGGGGATCTCGCCGGCACCGTGGCTCGCCTGCAAACGTTCCTCGAGCATCCGTTCGTGGGTGTGCCGTTGATCTTCGAGCTCCGTCGCAACAAGTCGGGCTTCTCGTTGGTTGTCGGCGTCACCGGTCATTCACGCGCGACCCGCGCCGTGCGACACCTGACGATCGGCGCGATCATCGCCGCCGAGCGCTTTGCCCGCGAAGTCGGGGCCGAGAACCTGAAAATCTCCGCAGAGAGCATCGCCGATCGCTCGAACATCAGCGCTCGTTATTTGCCCATCACCGAACTGGTGGTGCCGGAGCAAGCGCCGCCCACCCGGCGACCGCAGGCCCTTCGCGCGCCGACCGCGTCGCTCAGTGCGGAGGTCGAGCGCATTTTGCGGACCACTGCCCCGCCTCGTCAGCTCGAAGAAGAATCACAGCCGCCTGAATCGATGACCCTGCGCGTGGCCAACGTGGCGGCGGTGCGCGGTCCAGCAAGCAAGCGATAGCGCTACTGGCTGCAGTCCGGTGTAATGGGATTGCTGCGCAGCGGGACGGTGCCACCCTTCAGGGAGTCCATGAGCGCGCCGACGATGCGCACGGGGCCCGGGCAAGCCATCACTCCCTGCTCCACACCAACGGACGGGATGATGAAGCCGCTCGTGTAGACGTTGCCCTTGGCTGCCCTGTATGGGAAGTCGAACTCCGGATTGACGTCGAGCACCTCCACCAAAGGGGTGCCCGACGCGGACTGTAAAGAGAAGGTACCGAGCGACACCTCAGTCGAGTCGGCCGATGATTCGCGGCCGAGCACGAATCGCAACGCGAATCGACCCGACACTGTCTCGCCAAACGCGCCGTTCTTCACGACAATCGCTTCGTCTAGCGAGTGCACCGTGAGCGAGACATCCCCCGCGTCGCCACAGCCCACGAGCAAAGCCGGCAAGACCCAAAGTACTGACGGTAACCGCATGCTCGAACCCTAACGGCGAATCGCCAAGGGTTCCAGTTCGGCTATGCTCGGGCGCGGTGCGACGGTACTCCAGCGTCTTTCTTTCGGTCCTGTGCTTGCTCGCCTGCGCTAGGCCTGCGCGGGATGCGCATGGGGTCGACTACCCCAACGTAGTCACCCCGGCGCTCCCCGTGTCCCCGCCGGCAGCGCGCCGCGCAGCGCCCGTGGCCTCCCCTGCCCCGCTGGCGATGCCCGGTACGGCAGCCGCCAGCCCTGCGTTCGGCAGCGCGATTTTTGCGAACGACGCGCCAGTGCTACTCGAGCGCGCCAGCCGGGATGGCCATTGGGTCGCCCTGTGCACGACCCGCAAAGACAACCCGGGTGAGGCACAACCGCCGGCCAGCGTGGGACCGCGCGGTGAACTGCGCGGCGCTCCGTTCGAGCGCTACCTGATCACACCGAACGAAGAGCTGCCGATCGAAGGCTTGCTCGGCGCGGACGCGACGGGGCGCTACGCGCTCGTGCTGCAACGTGGCGCGCTCATGCTCTGGGACGCACAGAGCCGAGGATCCCTGGATCTGTCCGCGCTCGGAGCGGACACGCGGCTCAGCGCACAATCATTCGCCGAACTGAGAACATTTGCCTTCGATGCTCGCTCGGAGCACCTCTTGTACGTGCGCCCCGGTGAAGCGGGTAAGCGCATCGTGATCCGCAGCCTCGATGACGGTAGTGAGCGACGACTCGATCCCGGACCGGGCCCGATTTGGCGCGCACGCTTCGATCCAGGAGGCCGATTCGTGGTCGCCGAGCTGATTGTCGAGGATAGCAACAAAAATGGCAGAGCCGACTTTCCGGCGCCTCTCTTGGCTGGTCCAAGGCCGTGCAGCGCGAGCCCTGGTCGCTACCACACTTGGACCGATCGCGGAGATCGCCCGGTGCCGGTGCTCGTACCGCTGAACGGCGGCACGCCGAGACTCGAACCCGAGCTGGTAATGCCGATCGGCGATGCGCTCTTGCTGCGCGACTCGAGCGGCGCCCTGCTCTTGGAACGCGCGGGCAAGAAGCGCGTGCTGGAGCCTCCAGCGTGCAAGGGGCGAATCGTGCACGCTGACGCGCAACGCGAGCTGTTCATCGTCGGCTGCGCACAAAAGAAGACGGGCCGCGTGAGTCTCGAGCTCGTCACGCCCAGCGAGCGCAAGGCGCTCGGGATCGAGCTGGCCAGCGTGGAGCTCGACCGCGAGCTCAGCGACGCACCGCGGCTGATCGCGCTCTACCCGGGCCCTGAAACGAGTCTGTTCGACGCCGATCGGCGCGAGCTCGTGGCGCTTCGCACGGGAGACGTCGTGCTCGCGACGCGCGCGGGGCGCGCGCTGATTCGCCGCAAGAACAGCCTGATTTTTTACGACGCCGAGCGCAGAATCGAAGCCGTACTCGCGGTCACTCTCGATCGCCACCCGGAGCTGCTGCTGACGCCGCCGTTCGTGTTCGTGTCGCCGGCGCTGGTCAACCTCGACACGGCGGCGCTGGTAGGCATCAGCAGCGCGCGACCGCTCGCTTTATCGAATGAAGGGCAGCTGCTCGTGTCGGAAGTCGAGGCGGACGGCTCGAGCCTCGCGCGTGGACCGCTGCGGTGGCTCACGCCCAGCTTGTGAGCGGCAGAGGCATGATATAGTCCGCTGCCCAGATGGAACTGCTCGAAGACCTCGCCTTTCGCGGCCTCATTCACCAACAGACCAACCCAGACGCGCTGCGCGCGCACCTGCAGAGTCCGCGTGCCGCCTATTGCGGGTTCGATCCGACCAGAGATTCGCTGACGATCGGCAACCTGGTTCAGATTTTGATGCTGCGTCGCTTTCAGCAGGCGGGGCATCGGCCGGTCGTAATCGCGGGCGGGGGCACCGGCATGATCGGCGATCCGTCCGGCAAGGACGCGGAGCGGCAATTGCTGTCGCTCGAGCAAATCGACAAGAACGTGGCCGGGCAGCGCGCAATCTTCGAACGCCTCCTCGACTTCACGGGTCCGAACGCCGCCGTGATCTTGAACAACGCCGACTGGCTGAAGGGCATCGGCTACCTGGAGATGCTACGCGACGTGGGCAAGTACTTCTCGATCAACATGATGATCCAGAAAGACTCGGTTCGCGATCGACTACAAAACCGCGAACAGGGCATCAGCTACACGGAATTCAGCTACATGCTCTTGCAGGCGTACGATTTCCTGCACCTGTTCGATCACCACGGCGTCACGCTACAGGTCTGTGGCTCGGACCAATGGGGCAACGTGGTCAGCGGCATCGATTTGATCCGCAGAAAGCACCAGGCAGAAGCCTTCGGGTTGACCACACCGCTCGTCACCAAATCCGATGGCGGCAAATTCGGAAAGACCGAAACGGGCGCAATCTGGCTCGATCAGTCGCGCACCTCGGCCTATGCATTCTACCAGTTCTGGTTGAATACCCCCGACAGTGACGTGCTGAAGTTCCTCAAGATTTTCACCTTCCTCGAGCCAGACGAGATCTCGCGTCTGAGCGCCGAGCACGAGGCGAATCCGGGGGCGCGGGCCGCGCATCGCGCGCTCGCCGAGCGAGTGACCGAGCTGGTGCACGGCGCGGATGGGCTCGCCCAAGCTCGCAACGCCACTCAGGCATTATTCTCCGGGGACGTCGCCTCGCTGCCGCGCGCGACGCTCGAAGAGCTATTCCAAAGCACGCCCACGGTCACCTTTCCAAAAGCCCGGCTCGACGGGGAAGGCATCGCGGCGATAGATTTTTTGGTGGAGGCGGGTGTGGTCAAGAGCAAGCGTGAAGCACGCGAGTTCTTGGCCACCAACGCCATCAGCATCAGCGCGCGCAAAGCCGACGCGGAGACCCGCGTCACGTCCGATTGGCTCTTGTTCGGCGAGATCGCGCTGATCCGTCGCGGTAAGAAGACCTGGCACGTTGCCCGCTTCGAGTGAAAAAGCCGAGCTGCGGGCGCAGGAGGCATCCCCGGCCGCGGTTCGAGTTCGATTCTTGGCCAGCCTCGCTCCGGACCGCCGGCTTTCGACGCAGCGCGTAATCGCGGCCAGACGAGCGCGGACGCCTCCAGAAGAGCGCCGAACGGGGCGTGAATGGCCCGGCAGCAGCCCGGCGACCAGGGCCGGAAACTCAACTTATACCCCTGATCTCCGGCCCTTCCGGATCGCGTCATTGAAACCCGGAGCCGCATTCACTACGACGCGGACCCGTGACCAACCATCCACTGCCCGGCGTGAGCGCGATGAGTTTGTACGTCCCGCGGCTGCGCGTGCCGTTGGACCAATGGTGCGCCTGGACTGGAAATAGCTGGGACAAGGTGCGCGCGGTGGTCGGCCACAGTTTCCGCGTCTGCGGCCAACACGAGAACGTGTACACGATGGCGGCCAACGCCGTACTGCGGCTCATTCTGCAGAACGAAGTCGACCCGGCGCGCGTCGGCTCACTCGGGCTCGGCACCGAATCGAGCACGGACAACGCCGCGGGTGCGGTGATCGTACGCGGGATGGTCGACCGCGCGCTGGACAAGCTGAACATGCCGCGCTTGTCGCGCCAGCTCGAGGTACCGGAGTTCAAGCACGCCTGCTTGGGCGGCGTGTACGCGCTCAAAAATGCCTTACGCTACGTGAATTACGACGGCCGCGATCGCCAAGCGATCGTCGTCAGCGCCGACGTGGCCGAGTACGAGCGCGGCTCGAGCGGCGAGCAAACCCAAGGCGCGGGCGCGGTGGCCATGTTGGTCGAACGCACGCCTCGGCTGTTCGCGGTCGACTTGTTGCACGCAGGCAGTTCGTCGGACTACCGCGGACCGGATTTCAGAAAACCGCACGCGCGTCATTTCACGGACGGTTATGCGCCGAACACCGAGCGCCGTAGTGACTTCCCCGTGTTCAGCGGGAAATACTCCACCTACGCGTATCTGGACGAGACGGTGCACGCAGTCGAAGACATGCTGAAGCGCCTGGAGGTTTCGGCCGGCAGCTACTACCAGAGCGTCCAAGGCCTGTTTTTTCATCGTCCCTATCACCTGATGCCGGTGCAGGCGATGGCCTTCTTGTACGTGCGGGGCCTGGCACGAGGCGACCATCACCAAGACGAGTTCCAGGCGTTGTGCGCAGAAGCCGGGGTGAGCGTCGAAGCCGTGCTCGCGGAAACCACCTCCACTCCCGACCTCTACGACCTGCTTCTCAAGGGCGGCCCGGACAACGATCCGTACAGTGCGACCAGTGCCGTGGCCAGCTTGCTGCGTAAGAAACCCAGCTTTCGCGAGCTGCTGACGCAGAAGATGTCGCTCGGCTCCGAGAACACGAAACAGCTGGGCAACCTGTACAGCGCCGCGCTTCCGGCATGGATAGCCGCCGGTCTGGAAGACGCCGCCGAAAAGCAGCTGCCCCTGGCGCACGCCAACATGGTCGCTGTCGGCTACGGCAGCGGAGACGCGGCTGAGGCGATTCCGATTTCGCCGAGTGACGGCTTCGAGCGGGCCGCAGCGCAGATCGGCCTCGGCCGCGCGCTAGCTGGCGCGATCGACTTGAATCAAGCACAATACGAGTCCCTTCACGATCGCCGTGAGCTCGATTTGCCCTATGCCCCCAGTTCAGAATTCGTGATCGACCGTGTCGGTACTGCCTACGACGCATCCTTCCAAGATCTGAGCGTCGAGTACTACGAGTACGTGAAGTAGGCCCCAGCTGCACCTTACATATCCACGAAGTGACGCAGACGCAGCCGCGCGTGGGGCCGAGCTCCGCGCGAAGGTCAAGGCCAGCGGGTTCCACGAGCGCCCTGCGGCGCCGGTGCTGCTGGCGTGGTTCCTTCACCTGAGCCTTGGACTATCAGGGATTGCGGCGTTCGTGCTGGTGCCGTCGTTGCCACTGCGGATCATCGGGCTGCTGGTTTCGTGCGTCGGCTTCACGGGCATCGCGACCTTGGGCCACGTCGCCTCGCACAACGCGACATTCCGTTCGTCGCTCGCCAATCGCATTCTATTCTATGTGAGCTTCCCGCTGCTGCTGCAGGTTTCGTGCAGCTATTGGCGATACAGCCACTTGATCGTTCATCATCCGTCGCCCAACGTCACCGGCGTCGACCACGACTGCGATCTCCGCCCAGTGTTCGCCTTGAACGAAGCGCACCTGTCGGCGTTTGCTGGCTGGCGAGAGCGCTGGCCCCTGCTCCAAGGCCTGCTCTTGCTCTTGGTGTTGCCCTTGAATGGGCTCAACATCATCCGTCAAGGTTGGGTGCGCTTGTTCCTCGTGCTGAAGAACCCTGGCCGCAATAAACTCGCGCCCTGGGCGGACTTGGGCTGCATGGTGCTACACATTGCGCTGTGGATCGCGCTACCGATGCTGTTTTTTCGGCCGCTCGACGTGATCCTGTTTTACCTGCTGCGCTTGGCCTTGATCGGCTGCGGCATGTTCGCGGTGCTCGCGCCCGGTCACTACCCGGCCGAAGCCGCCTGTCTTGCACCTGGCCAGCGCCTGTCGGCGGATTTCTACCTGCGCCAAGGGGCGACCACGATCAACTTTCGCACCGGCATCCTGGGGCGCTTCGTGTGCTCGGGCCTCGAATATCAGATCGAGCATCATTTCTTCCCTCAGCTGAGCCACGTCCACTTGCGCGCCTTGCAACCAATCGTAGAGAGCTGGTGCAAGGAGAATGGGGTGCCGTATCGCAGCTTCGGCTGGGGTGAAGCAATCTGGAAGAGCTGGCTCACGTTCGTGACCCCCAAGCCGATCGTGAGCGACGTCGAAACGCTACGCGGCGCACACGACGTCGGCGCTCCACCCAAAGTCGATCAGGAGCCGCTCGGACCGCCTGGCCTGCCCGACGCCGAGTGGCGCTAGCGGCGCGATACCGCGGGTCCCAACAGACGCCCGTTCGCTGGTATTCTGACGCGACCACGGGCTCCACACTGGGCTTGTTGCAAATTGTCCGCCGCTCGATGGGACGGAAATCGCCATCGGCTGCGGCGCCCGAAGTCGATTGGCGGTCCCGACGCTGCTGAGATACCTTCGATCGTCGAATGCAGGACGAGCTCGCGCGGGAGAATCAGGTCCTTCGCGATCGGATCATTCAACTCGAGCAGGCGCTCGACTCGGGCAGCGATCCCCTACGGCGCTACCTCAGCGAGCACGCTTCGGAATTTCTCACGGTCATCGACCTGGAAGGCCACATGCTGGCAACCGGGCGAACGTCCGAGGCATTTGGTTCGGTGATCGGTCGCAGCATCTTCGACTTCGTCGAGCCGGCCTCGGCGGAAGTGATGCGGGCGACGTTTGCTCGAGTCGCCCAGACCCGCCGCCCCGAGCGCTACGAATGCGTGGGGCAAGGAGAGGATGGCTCATCCGGTCACACCTACCTGACGCGCGCCATCCCATTGGTGGAGCACGAAGAAGTGCGGGCGATCCTGATCGTTCCCACGGACATCACCGATCGAGTGCGCCTCGAACGTTCGCTGATCGAGAAAGGGGAAGCCCTGAGCCTCGCCATTGGAGCTTCGCGCATGGGGCTGTGGAGTTGGGACATACCAACCAACCAGATCGAGTGGAACGATCGGCTGTGCGAGATCTGGGGTGTAGCCCAGACGCCGCCCGACTTTCAGAGCTACATTGCGCTCGTGCATCCGGACGACCGTGCGCTGGTGCAAGAAATGGTTAGCGAGGCGCTGGCCACGGGGATCTACCGCGCGTTCGAGCACCGAGTGATCACGCTTCCGGAACGTCGGCAGGTTTGGCTGCTGGCGGTGGGCACCGTGATCAAGGACGCCGAGGACAAGCCAATGCGATTGATGGGCGGAGGCATCGACATCACCGAGCAGAAGCGGCTGGCGATGCAGAATCAGCGCGCCGCTCGCGTGGAGAGCCTCGGTCAGCTTGCAGCCGGCATTGCCCACAACTTCAACAATCTGCTGGCGGTCATCGTACCCAACATCGAGCTCGAGATCGACGGCAGCGTGACCGAAAATCCGGGGCTGTCCGCAGCGCTCGAGGCGAGCTTGCAAGCGCGGGACTTGGTGCGAAACCTACTTCTGCTCACGCAACGGGGAGCCTCACGCTCGTCCACCACGGCCGATCCGCTCGACGTCGTTGCGCGGGTGATCGGCATTTGTCGAGTGACCTTCCCGCGCGAGATCTGCCTCGAGCATCACGTCGAGGGGCCCGTGGGGCACGTGTCGATGCAGGCGACGGATCTCGAGCAAGTACTGCTCAATCTGTTGTTCAACGCTCGCGACGCTCTCGATGCCTCGCTCGGACCGCTTCGCCAAGCCAGCATCGATCTACGCCGCGTGCTTGACGACAGCGGAAGTCCCGCAATCGAGCTGCGGGTGAGCGACACGGGCGTCGGTATGCACGAGGACGTGCAAACACGGGTCTTCGAGCCGTTCTTCAGCACCAAGCCGCCGCACAAAGGCAGCGGCCTCGGCCTGGCCAACGTCGCCGAGCGCGTGCGCGACGCCGGCGGCAGCATTCGCTGCGAAAGCGCGCTGGGCGAAGGCACGACCTTTACCCTGCTACTTCCCGAGCGGAGCGTCCCGGCGTCCGCGCCAGCCTCGCCTCCCGTCCCGATTGCGCCCTGTGTCACGGGCACCGTAGTTCTGCTCGTCGACGACGAGGCCCCCGTTCGCCGCACGATCCGCCGTCTGCTCGAGCGCGACGGCTACACGATCTTGGAAGCCGGTCACGCTCAGGAAGCACGCGAGCTCCTGGCTCACACTCCGGTGGCCCTGGTGATCCTCGATCAGTCGATGCCCAACGAGACCGGCATCCACGCCTTTCCCTCGCTACGCAAGCTCACCGACGCCCCCGTCGTGCTCTACAGCGGCATGTTGCCGGTTGCGCCACCAGGGATCGCCGCTGTTCTGGAAAAGCCTGCGCGTCCGGATGACCTACGCCGACTAGTCAAATCCGTGCTTGCAAAGCGTGAACGGCAGCCATTGGCGTCGCAATAGCCAGACTGACCGGCGCCGGACGCAAGCGCGACCGCAGGGCGTATTTCAGGGCTAGAGGCCCAACGCCTTGGCCGACCTGCGAAGACGCCGACGCATGAACATAGCCCCGAACATCAAGCCCAACAGTGGGAGTGCTCGCTGCGACTGCGCTTGCCCGGGTAAAGCAAAGCTGCAACCGGAAGACTTCGCCGGCTCTGAAGCGTTTGAACCGATGCCACCAGCGGCCGTCGTTCCTGCCTGGTTACTCGAGCCCCCGGCGGCGAGGGCAGCGCCTGCGGTGTTGCTGCTTCCCGCCACGTCGTCCGGGGCCCCCGCGTTGGCGACGCCGCCTTCTGCTGCGCCGGCCGCTCCCGCCTCAGCCGTACCACCGGTCCCCGCCCCAGCCGTGCCACCGCTCCCCGCTCCAGCCGCTGGATTGCCGCCGAAGGACAGCGCTCCGCCTGCGCTGGTCCCGCCGCCGTTCCCTCCGCTCGCGGAAGGCGCTCGACAAAAGCCGTTGCTGCACACGTCCTTGCCCGGGCAAGCCACTCCCGCGCACGGATCGATGCAACTACCCAATCGACACGTGGTGCCCGAAAGGCAAGCTTTGCCGACGCAGGCGGCGTCCACGCAGCGCCCGTCGCTGCCGCAGCTCAAGCCGGTAGCGCAACCGTTGCAATCGCACTTGGCAATACACAGTCCTCGGTCGCACACTCGATCGCTAGCACAGGCCACGCCGGCACACGGATCGATGCACTGACCGAGTTCACACTGGCTGCCATAAGGACAGACCACGCCCAAGCAAGGCTGATCGCTGCATGCCCCATTGCGGCACACGCTGCCCGGCTGGCAGCTGAGCCCGGCGCAGGTTGGTTCGGTACAGCGGCCGCTCGAATCGCAGGTCGTACCGATGGGACACGAGAACGCGCCGCCCTTGCAAGTAGCGACGCATGCGCCGAGAAAACAGATCGGCGCATTGCTGTTTGGACAGAGCCCGGCGCCGTCATCGACCACGCCGTCGCAATCATTGTCGACGTTGTCGCAGACTTCCGTGCTCGCCTGCAGCACGGAACGGCACGCGGGCGCGGAAGACTGTCCATCGATCGCGCAATCGGTCCGACCGATTGCACACGCTCCGAATTGCGCGGTATAGCAGGCCTGATTGCCGCCCGCGCACGTGAGCCCGGACACATAGTAGACATTGTCGTTGAAGTCACCGTTGGCCCCGGGCTTGCCATCGCTGGTCTTCGTCCAATCAGCAGTCGACATCGGCAAGTCTTCGAAGGCCAGGTAGAAGCCGTTCGAGTCCAACTTCGACTGATAGATCAAGGTGGTGACCCAAGGCACGCCGCTCGCGTTGCGCTGGTTGTGCTCGTACATCGAGAACTTGTTCTGCGGGCATTTGACGGGATCGCCAATCATCGCAAAGCCGACGTAGCCACCCTTGTAGCGGGGGTCCTTGGAGAGATCTCCCGACGGAAACGACTTGGGGGTCCAGCGCTTGGTCGAGAGATCGCGAGGATGACGATTGTCCCAGGCGAGCGGGCAGTAGCCGTCGATCTTGCGCGTCGTGCCGTTGTCTTGGACACAGTTGAGCTGATCTTGCGGCTTTCCGGTGAAGACCGGAAAGATCTCGCTCACCGCGGGTGGGATCTTGCTCGTCGGATCAGTGACGTTGTACCAACCGAGCTGTGCCTGGCAGTTGCCGCCCAGCAGCACGAGCTCTGCCGTAAAGCCGCACTTGGCCGAGAAATAGCCCGGATCCGTCTTGGCATCCTGCACCGCATCGAGTGATTCTTTGCGCCACTTGAACAGCCCCTGCAGGGTGATGGCATCGCCCGTGACGAACTGCGGAAAGCTCGGCGGCGCGTAGTACTCGCCGTAGCGGATCGCGGAACTGAAGGGCGTGCCGTCCGGGGCCCGGTCGACCATGGTGTTCGCGTTCCAAGCCCAAGAGTCGTTCACCAGATTGGCCTCGGCTTTATCTACCGGCTGCGGCAGCGGCGTATGGACGGCGTCCGTCTGTGTTACCTGCGCCGCAGCGGGCTCGCCCCACGCCAGCACTGCCACGACCAATCCACACACCGAAGCCCACCCCGCGCGCCCGCAATCGCCACTCGACATCCCCCGGGGTTTAACACGTTTCGCCCCAATGCGCGCATGTCGCGTCAGGCTTGCGGACGCTCGAGTAGCGCTAGCCCCGCTTGCGTGTTCGCTTGGCCAGCGGCGCATTGGCACGAGCATGCGCGGCCAGCAGCGCCGCTTTGAAAGTGGCCGCATCGACGCCGCGCAGGTCACAGCGCGTCCAGCCCATCCGGCCCCAGCCGCCAGAAACCGGAGTGAGAGCCTGTGGTGCCAGGTCGCAGAGGTGCCGCTGCTCTGCCGGGTCGAGCATGAAGTTGAGATCTTGTCCGTTCAGCGCGAGCGTCGCAAAAGTGCGACGCGGAGTTCGAAACGCGATGCGATCGAAATGCGGATACGAGCTGGCATTCTCGAGCGACAGGGCGAGCTCTTTGGCGCGCTTCGCGGTGATCGGCATGAAAGTGAGAATACCGCATCTGAACTCAGGTCCTGAGTTGGGCGATCGAGATCCAGCATCGCAACCCGGGATGCACAGAATTCCCGCCATAGTTGGCTCCGATTCTCTCGCTACTGGAAGTCACTCGAATGAAGCCCTCCCACCAGAAACTGCGCAGCTGGCGCAACTCGCCACATCCAGTAGCCGGGCTGGGAGCTCGGCCCGCGGACCCACGTCACTTGAGCGGCATTCGCAGGCCATGCCCTCGAAACCTAGAGCGCAGGGGCGCATCCGACAGCGGCTCGAGAGCAACACCCACTGCGCTGGTCCGCAGTGTGAAAGAGACACAGAGGGGTCGACGTCCCGACGCAATCGGATCCAAGTTCAGCTCAGCGAGGGGACTTTGGCCTTCAGCAAAGCTGCCCTTGCAGCGCACGTCCCCTCGCGCGTACCATTTGCGAAGGCAGATGGGATCGGGTCTACAGCCGACGGCGGTTTTCGCGGCACGGCCAAAGCGTGACATCGTGACGAGTGCGGTAGTGCCAGAGTCTAAGTGGGGGGATCGTGGGATGGCGAGTATCAGGGCCGAGCAGATCGCAGGAAAGTTACCTCTCGTACGCGTACTCGTCCCGAAGGATCCGAACCGACGCGCGCAGCACATCCGACGCGTCTTTGGCGATGGCATTCTGGAGCCGGCACACGAGAGCGAAGGTACCCGGCGGCTGGAAGAGAAACTGAAGCTGGAACACAGCGTGTACTTTCATTCTGCACGAGGCGATGAGACCTATGGCAGCGTTCTTTTTGCCTTCAGAAATCTGGACGGCCCGCTCGAAGCCACGCCCTTCGGCTTGGGCGGCATCGACTGTGACGCAACCAATCTGAGCTGCGCACGAAAAAGTTGCCTCCAGCCCGTGTCCCATTTCGCTGTCGATGACAAGAAGCGCTATGTCGAAACCAAGCTCTGGCGCGACACCGACTGGCGGCCGAAGGCGGCCGAGCACCTCGACCGCTACTTCGCCTGTGACGACTTCGTTCGCTACTTCGAACGGAACGTGCTTCCGTGCCAGCCAGATCCCGACGGAATTCATGCGGGGGCGGAGGAGACCGGGAAGATTGATTATCGGCACTTCACGATTGAGCTGCGTCTACTCGGCCCGCTCGATCTCTCGCGCGCTTTGCGGCAAGGGCAGCTGCTTTTTTGCTGCATTCCGAGCGATGTAAAGAGTCGTTCTGAACGCGAGAACCTGGCGTTTTACCGCGAGTTGCTCGACACAGGTCGGGACCTCGTCAATCCTTCTCGTGTCTTCGACATGCTTGGCGACGGCCCCCAGACCCCGGCGGATGTGATCAAGATGGCCAATAGTGACCTTCGCAGAGAAGCGCTCCGATGAACAGGGTCTCAGACAACAGTGACGAACGCGCTAGTGCTCTCGAGTGGCGTGACCTGCAAGTCTACGCTGTCGAGGCACCAGAGGACGACGCGGGCCTTCGAACACCCATCGTACGCCACGAACCCACGGGCGAAGCGTTCGCGCTGGTCCAGTTCAGAACGAGCACTCCAAACCTCGAAGCGCCGATTTCCGAGGCGGATCTCGCACGCCGGGTGCAGGAAAAGACCGTTCTGCTCACGCCACGTTGGCTGGCACGCCCGGCACACACCCTGCTCGTCCTTTCCACGAACGCTCACCAGCAGTTTGCCGAGGCCGAAAGGGAGCACGCCCGCAACCGCGTGAGTCGCGGTCAATGGCCCGGCCTCGAGACGAGTGTTGGCTTGCTGACAGGTTTCAAAAAGAGTCCGAGTGGCTACTGGATGAGCTATCTCGATGACCCCCTAGTCGGGGCCTGGGTGGGTCAAATGACCTGTACCATTTGCGATCTGGCCGCCGCGCAACTCAGCAGCGATCTCCGGAGCCCCCGCGTCGCGAGCCCACGACCTAAACTCGAGCAGCTGCTGTGGCTTGGCCTATCCGCCTGCTTCCTCAGCAAGCAACACGAGCAACTGCTCGCGAATCTCCTGGGCCTGTACTTCATCGAGACGGACCGGAAGAGATTCGAGGCTCTCTCCCGCGGGCTGTATAACCATGATGAACCTGGTACGTTCGTGGAGCGGGTCAAGCAGCAGCGCGCGCAACTCGTCTCGCTGCGCGTGGCCAGCGGGTTCCCGACAGGCTCCGCCACGGACACGCGTACCGCGTTCCGGAAAGGCTCCACCACGGACACGCAGGCTCTGGATATCCGGTTCGTTTCCCCCCGATGATTCCTGCTCCCGGCCGTGCCGAAGCGATCGCCGACATCGCTCGGCGGTTCTGGCGAGTCGTCAGCGATCATAGCGGCGCGCGTGAAGAATCTTTGGTAGCCGTCCCGGGGACGGCGGAGTCGGCCCTGGCGTGGCAAGCGCTGCTCGATGCCGCGGCCAAGTACGGTGCACTGTGGGAGAACCTCGATCGGGAGCTGCGCATTCGCGCTTGGCTAATCGGTCCGGATGCCACAGGTAAGGTGCTGGTTCATCCGGCGGCGACACAGCCCGGACGCCTCCTATCGCTGATTGCAGGCTCCCGCTTTGGAGCGCCCCGCCCGATCGAAATGGTCGAAGACGACTACTTCCTCTGGCAGGCGATTCGCCGCCACTGGCTGACGCAGGGGAACATCGGCGGGTCCGGCGACACGATCCGCGTTCTGAACGCATCGGTCCGCGCGCTCGTCAGTCACCAGGCGCGCCACACGGATGCCGAGGACCATCGCGAGCAAGGCCTGGCAGGCTATCCAGCAGAAATCACCACCGCCGCGAGTGCCGACGAAGTCCGAGGGTGCTTGAGGGTGGCCCTCGGCGAAGAGTTCGGAAGTGCGTCGCAGGTCGATGACCACGTCGAGTTCTTTCTGGAGTGCTGCCGC
Source organism: Polyangiaceae bacterium (assembly GCA_035273265.1). Taxonomy (GTDB): domain Bacteria; phylum Myxococcota_A; class Polyangia; order Polyangiales; family Polyangiaceae; genus PMG-095. The sequence goes on along the minus strand of DATEPG010000298.1, from coordinate 34,172 downwards.
GCGCTCCGTACCGTCGTTCACCCCTACCGCCCGCCGGGTGTGTGGGTGGAACCTGAATGGCTCGATGCGGATCGCATTCTGTCGCACCTCGTGGGTCTCAGAACGCGGATCCCCTTCTTCGACGAGCTCTTCCAAGGGGGTGGGCTCGCCGTAACGACGAGTCAGCCCAGCCGAGCCGGTGACAGCCTCGACAACAAGGGCAGGCGCCGGGGACGGATCATCCTCGTGCGCGGACGGTTCGGAACGGGCAAGACTTCGCTCGCCTTGGCAATCGGCGCGGCGGTCGGGCGCGTGGGCGGCGTTACGTGGTTTACGCCACTCGAACAGTCGCCCGATCAGTGTCTACAATACATGCGCGCGCTCGGCATGGTCGCGCCGGCGGAAGAGAGCCAGATCGAACATGTCCCGCCGCAGGTCGTCGATGCCAGCGAGGTTCAGCAAGCGATCGAGGCTCGGACCCAGCTGGAGGGCGGCCATTTACTGATTTTCCGACGCAAAGACGGCGACCTCGACTCGCTGCTGAGCGCCATTGCCGACCAAGCCGAGAACTCCTCCGCACAATTGCGCCTGTTCATCCTGGATCCACTGAACAGTGCACGTTTCATCGGTCGCCAAAAGCTACGGGCCAAGCTCGTGGAGCAACTCGAGCGCATCTGCGAGACCGGCGCGAACGTACTTTTGACAGCCGAGCACGACCCCGGCAAGGCAGAACTTTTCGACGTGTTGGCGAACATCGCCGACACCGTGATCGAGCTGTCGGTTCGTTCACAATACGGTTACGAGCAGCGCTACGTTGAGGTGCTGAAGTCGCGGTTGCAGCGCGAACAGCGCGGGGCGCACCCGATCGCGATCCAGCCGGGCACCGGTCTCGCCGTAGCGCTCTCGGCATCTTCGATGACGGCCCGACTCCGCACGCGTGAGGTCCGCACGGCGAGCTTCGTGAGTTCCTTCGGCTTGGCCGCGGTGGATGAGCTGCTCGGGCCTCGAGCCATGTACCAGGGGGACGCGATCGTGCTGGTGGGCGCAGCCGGCACATTCAAGACCTTGCTCGGCCTTTCGTTCTTGCTCGGCTCCGACTGGCAGCAACGGGAGCTCACGTCCGATGAGCGGCCTTCAGCAACCACCGAGCAATTGCTCCCTTCCGGACTCAAGCCCAAATCCCTATATATCGCGGTGCGCGATCAGTTTGCGGTCACACGCATGATCGAGTCCGAGCTCGAGATTCTCAACGACGCGCGCGCGAAGCAGAAGAAGATCGAGGTCCTCCGGCTGCCGAGCGGTATGGTGACGACCGCGTGGATTCTGCGCCTGATGGAGGAAAAATTCGACGAGGCACAGGCAAACGGAGAATTCATCGATCGGGTGATGGTCTCGAACCTGGCGCATTGGGAGCTGAGCTGCCCATTCGTGCGTGATGATGCCATCTTCGCTGATGCCTTCAGCGACTTCGTGCGCAGCCGCCAGGCGACCCTGCTGCACGTCTGCAACGACGACATCACCGATCGCGGGTCGACTCTGCAACGGGCCATCCTGGACGACTCGAACGTCCTGTTGGAGGTCCGGCGAATCGAGTACGAAGGCAGGGATCGCGTGCTGCTCCACGTCATCAAGACGCGAGCCATGAGCCACGGGCGCGACGCGGTGGAAGTCAGCATTCAGGCCAGGGGCATCACGCTCGATCCATCGCTGCTACGCCTCGATCGGGAGGGCATTTCCCACAAACTACGTCTAGACCTGTTCGTGTACGGCGACAGCACGATTCAGGCCCCCTACTACAAGGAGGTCAAGCGGCGGTTATATGCCATTCTCGACGTCCGCATCCGCATGAATGGCTTCACGGATCATCGCGCTGCGTTGGTGCGCACGTTGCAATCGGCGCCGTTCCTGAGCGGTGACGGCCTACGCATCCTTCAACTCGACGAGTTCGAGGTGATTCAACTTCGAGACGAGGCCAGCGGCAGCCGAGCGATTCTCCACTCGTTCCCCAAGGCGGAGCTTGCTCCAACTCACGAGGACCTGGGCGACATCAACGCTGCTCTGTGCGAGCACGCGGCGGATCCGGACAACGCCCAGAACCTCGTTGCGGTACCGTACTACCAGAACATCGCTCTCCTGTGCGTTGCCCGTGACCAGGATCCAAACAATCCGACTTTCAAGAGCTGGGCGGAAATCGCGCAAAAGTGCGACGAGCACGCGAGCCAATCCGAGCCGTTCTTCTTCTGGATGCCGACAGCGGTGGACGAAGACTTGAACTGCTTGTTCTGGGAGATCTTGCTCTCGACTCGGCGAAAGGCCGAAGACGGCGCGGAGCCTTTGGCGTTACCAGCGGACGGAATGAGCAAGGTCGAAGCCTTTCTCGACCAACGTGTTTGCGAGATCTTCAGAAGTCTATGCCGACCGCTGCTGCTCGGTGGGCCGCTGGCCCCTAGCACCACGCAGCCAGAGCAGAAGGAGCTTCCAGGAAAGGTGTCGAGGCTCTGGTTTTCGACGTTGTGGGAAGTAGCCGGACAAAACGCTTCGGATTTGCCGTTTTCAGTGCTGCCACTGCCGGGCAAGGTTTCGCTGACCGGAGAGTGGTACCTGGCAATCACCGCAAGCTCGCCATCACTGCCCGTCGGACTAGCGGTGCTACGCGATTTGACGAGCCCGGCCGCGGACGCTGAACGCTACCAGCGACGGGTTGGTCTGCCCATTCGCAGGCGATTCTACGACGACAGCGACGGGAGTGCCTCTCCCATGCAAGGCATCCTTCACGGCGCATCCATCGGAGAACTGCTCAAAGAGAGCTATGACAAACGCTACCGGCGCTCGGTCATCCGCAACTACGCAAAGCTTGCGCCGATCATGGGCGTGCAGCTACGGCGCCTGTGTCAGATCGGAACTGCGAAGCTCAGCGACGAGGATTTCAAGGCCTGGGTCGGACAGTTCGCGAGTGCCGTCAAGCTCGCGAACCGAGCAGCGAGTTCCCGTCCCCCGGCACGCGCGCAGCGCCGCAAGAGCAAGCATCGGTGAGTTCGACGGCCAACCCGATCTCGAGGCGCAGCGCCCCGCAGGCTACCCTCGTGTGTGAGCACGAGGGCAAGCCAAGCGCGCGTCACTCCAGTTGAATTGCGCTGATGATTTGCGGATCCAGGGTGACGACGTTGCCGCCGGTTGCGCCGTGCAGAATGTTTACGGCGGCAGTGAAGTTGAGCTGTGCGTAAAACTTTTCGAGCGCTGCAGGGGCTGGCGACAGCCAAAATTGTCGCGTCGATTGCAGCGCATGCGGCATTGAATAAGATGTGATGTTGGCCGCCAGCGCCGCCGCGCTCGTGGTCAAATTTTGGTACGGAGAGAGCGACGTGTTTTTCACGCGGTTGAACCAAAATAGAAAACCCTCCAAGCCGTCGAACAGCAAATCCGGCTCGCGGTTGTTCGCGATGTGACAACTGCGACAATTTCCGCGAATTACATCCCGGTAAAGCTCTGTCGTCCCGACAACGCCGGTTACGTTCGTATCCCAACCCGGCGGCACGTAATTCGAGTTGAAGCAAGGCTGGTTTGTCACGCAAGCGGGAAGCGTGTTTGCGTGAGAAGGGTTATTGTACCAGCCGTCAATCTGATCTCGAATGGAGTGATTCGGATCGGCTGGCGTAAAATCGACCTTGGTGTTGAGTATCGCAACCTTTCGGACGATCTGATTGAGAAGTCTGAATTTGTTCTCTTGTCCACTCCGAGTATGCATCGAGTTGAACTCGAAGTTATCCAGATCGAAGGAGTAGCTATCGGTTTCCGTCCGCGGCGAGAACACCGCGCCCTGTGAGGTGCGCTGCAGGAGTGCGATCGCCCGCTCTTTTATAAACGATACGAAGCCGCTTGGGAGTGCTCGCGGGCTTCCGGCGTGACACTCCCTTCGTTGCAGATCTCGAGGGCGCTCGAGCATCGAACTCGACCGCCTCCGTGGCGATTGGAACGACGTCAGCGCACCCGCCCGAGGTTACGATGATCGCTCGGCTTGCATTTTCGAGGGCCTTGCGCTCGGACGACCACGCGGAGCTCGGCGTCAATGTGGTCCGGCATCGCACATCAGGTCGCGAAGCGGCTCGCACTCTGGCGTCGAATGAGTGCCGAAGACACGACGGGTTCGGTGACGTCCAACATCCACCTCTCCCGGCGAGGCGCGGGAGAGTACGGGCGAGAGGCGAGCGGCGAACGAGTTTACTGCACGACGGGCGGAATGACGCCCTTGCCTCGGGCGGTTTCGCAGCCGCGGTCGACGCCGGTCATGCCTTCTTCGGTCTTGACGACTTTGAATTCGACGCGGCGATTCTTTTCCCAGGCGGTCGGGTTGGAGTCAGGGTCGAGCGGGCAGTACTCACCGTAGCCTTGAGAGACGAGGCGGTTGCCAGGCACTCCGCGAGATTTCAAGGCGTCCATCACGGCGGCGGCGCGCAGACGGGTGAGGTTCAAGTTGTAAGCGTCCGTGTTGCGCTCGTCGGCGTGGCCCGCGACTTCCAGCACGGTGAACTCGGGATGACCCTTGAGCGTGGCAGCGACGGCATCGAGGATGCCGTTCGAGCCGGGCAGGATCTTGGCGCTGCCGGTTTCGAACTGGACCTTCTCGAGGATCACGATGTCGTTGCCCTCGATGATGACCTTGCCCTTGTCGGGGCAGCCGTCTTGATCCTGGAAGCCGTTGTAGGTCTCCGGCTCGTTCGGGCACTTGTCCTTGACGTCCGGGATCTGATCTTTGTCGTTGTCCGGATCGGGGCAGCCGTCGGCGTCCTCGAAGTTGTCTTTGTCTTCGGCGTCGTCGGGGCAGCTATCTTGCTTGTCCGGGATGCCGTCGTGATCGTTGTCGGGTTCGGGGCAGCCGTCGAGGTCTTCGAAGCCGTCTTTGTCTTCCGGATCGTCCGGGCACTTGTCCTTCTTGTCCGGAATGCCGTCACCGTCGCGGTCACCATCGCGATCGATGTCCGGGCAGCCGTCGGTGTCGTGATCGCCGTCGAAGTCCTCCGGGACGTTCGGGCAGCGATCGTCGACGTCCAAAATGCCGTCGTTGTCGTTGTCCGGATCGGGACAGCCGTCTTCGTCTTTGAAACCGTCGAAGTCCTCCGGCTCATCCGGGCATTGGTCTTGATCGTCCTTGTAGCCATCGCCGTCGCGATCGCCGATGGAAGGCTCGTAGACGAAGCCGAGCACCATGCGCACGTCAGCTGCTTCGAAACCGGTGGAGAAGGCGCGACTGCCCGCGCCCATCATCAAGTAGCTGTTGCTTTCGATGAACAGCTTGATGCCGCCCAAAAACTCGTTGCTGAACTTTTGCTTGCTGTCTGACTTGCCGGCAAGCTGGTACGAACCGTACGATTCAGCGACCAGATCGAGCGCATCGAGCACGCGGTACGACAGGCCGAGGCTGTACGTGCCGAGGTTCGAGTACTCGAAATTGCCCTCTTTCAGCTGGGACTTGCCGGTGCTGTCGTTCTCGAAGCGGGGGTTGTTGCCGGCATGACCGCGGAAGCCAACGTTGAGGCCGACGTGGAAGCGACGCTCGGCACCGAATTGGTTTTCGATCACGAACTGCGGCCAGTACCAAAATTTGGGATCGGCGCCCAAGTCACGCGGCGCACCGGAGATCGGCACACCGACCTGAGCGACGATCGCCAAGCCAATGCCGCGATCGACGCGGGTGAGGCGGAGCTTGCCGTGGAGCGCCAGGAAGCTCAGCTTCTGCGAGTCCAGCTTGGCGGAGTTATATAAGCCGCTGTCGTTGCGGCCGATGTTGTACGCCGCGTCCCCCGTCATCAGGTTGACCGGGATGCTCAAACCAACGATGGCTTTGTTGGCCACGCCGTAGCTGACTCCGAAGGTACCTTGGAAGGAGTTCTGAACCAGGGCATTGACGCCTGCGCCCTCGCCCGTGACCATGCGGCAGTTCTCGTCAGAGCACGGGCCGACGACGGGCAGGCCGTCCGCGTCGAGGCTGACGCCCTGCGGCGTGTTGCTGGCCCGGGTTCGCATCAGATTGCGCCCGTAGTCCAAGACTAGGCCGAAACTGACATTCCCAGCGCCGAGGATGTCCGAACCGTTGACCGAGAAAAAGCCTTTTGAGTCGACCGCCGGCCGAAACAGATGCGTGTCCATGCCGTCGCCGTTGGCGGCGGGCGCGCGGGTGGGCGAGGCGTCTTGAGCCCGGCCAACGCTGGGAACGAGAGCCAAAGCGAAAGCGAGCGTTGCGCTGAGGGTTACAGCAGGCAGCAAGCCCGCCCGCTGAAGCCTGGTGATCCGCATCCGCCGCATGCTTCGTAGCCCTTTCGTGTCGCTGAAGTCTGGGGAAATACTAGAGCTTTAGCGAGGCCCGACCGTAGCATCCTGGAAATTGCCGTGTCAACGTGGGACCACCACGAAATGCCCAGAAAGAAACGAGATTCGGGCGTGGTCGCGAACGCGACCAAGGTTCGCAAGACGCTAGGCGGCGCGCCGCTCGTGACGCTACTCTCGATGCACCCGCGCTACGTCGTGCGCCCAACAGCACGTCCAGCACGTCCAGCACGTCAGAGCGTGTAGGTTCAATATCTGCGATGCGCCGATTGCCGCTACTGAAGTTTCTGATCGCATTCCTGCTCTGTGCAGTCACGGGGTCCGCGCGCGCACAGTCGCCAACGCTCGCCGGACGCTGGAGCGCCACGCCCATGCGATCCGATTGGATCATCGGCGAGTGGGGCAAGGCCTGTGGCCCCAGTCCGAGCGGAGGTGGCGCCGCCGGCGGCAGCGTGACGATTACGAGCAGCGGTAACGAGCTCCACATGAGCGGCGCGGGACGCGAGTACTCGACGAGCGAGTGCTGGGAACAGTTTCCAGGCTTGTCTCGCATCAGCCATAGCGGTGGCCTGCGCGGCTGGCGAAGTACCTGCAAAACCAAGCCCGGAGATCCCCGCCAAGCCACGATTGTCACGACCATCAGCGCCACCGACAACCTGATTTCGTTCGACGAAACGGGCCAATATCAGTTCCTGATCGCGGGCCAGAACTGCACGGCGAGCGTGCGCCGCACTCGGAGCTTGTCGCTCGTTCAGCGCGAAGGAGAGAGCGCGCCGGTGGCCAGCGCGACGCCTACCGCTCCGCTCCCCCCGGCCGCGGCTCCGGCCGCCCCCGGGCCCAGCGCAACGGTACCTGCAGCAAAAGTTTGTACGCTTCCTGGACCGCCCGTACGACTCGAAGTACGGCCCGCGAGGAAGCTGCTGCGACCCGGCGATAGCTTCGAGTTTCACGCGACAGTGCTGGACGCCGCTGGCTGCACGGTCCCACTCTCACCCCTGTGGAAGGTGGTGGGCGAACACGCTTCGCTCGAGCTCGCGGGTCCCGGTCGCATCAAAATCCCGGAGTCTGCTGCGGAGTCGACCGTCGAGCTGCTGGCAACGGTCGCCGGGCACTCGGCCCGCGTCACGGTCGAGGTCGCGTCCAAGGACCGCTACGACGCCTTGCTCGCTCAAAAGGGGCTGAACGCCGAGGGTGAGTCGAGTGAAGCCGCGGTCGCGCGCATCGCCACTTCGGCCCTCGGCGGCGGCAGCGTCGTCACGCGGGATGATTCACAGCGCCGGCGCATTGTCTTCGTGGGCGTGGTTGGGGGTACGGCATTGGTGCTGGGCCTACTCGGCTTCGCTCTCGTGCAACACAGCCGCAGAAAACCGCTCGAGCCAGAACCGCGAACGCCGCGAACGCGGGTCAGCCCGGCGATTACGCCGAACCACCAGCCAGCGCTGGCCAAGGTTTGCCCGACCTGTCGTGAGGAATACCCGCCAGACGCAGCGTTTTGCCCCCATGACGGCAACCGCCTGGTTGGCGCGCGCGGCAATGCAGAGCCGACCGGGCCGAGCGGAGGTGTGTGCCCCGTTTGTGGCCAAGGGTACGACCCAGGCGTACTTCTCTGCCCCAAGCATGGTGAAGAGCTGCTACCTGCTGCGATGCAGGCAAGTGTGCGAGCTACTGACGCCATGCCGACGAAAAAGATCTGCCCCGTGTGCGGCAAGCAATATACTGGTGACAGTCAATTCTGCGGTGGCTGCGGCGCCGCTCTCGTACCGGTCAATTGAACGCGCGTCAGCCTGGCGAAAGCCGCCGAAGTAGCTTCGGCTATGCAGAGTTTGCTAAGGTCGCGCCGCGATGAAGATAGCCTGCGAGGCGTGTGGCGCCAAATACACGATCGCTGACGACAAAGTTCGGGGTAGACGAGTCAAGATCCGCTGCAAAGGTTGCGGTACCCCGATCGTAGTAGACGGACAAAATGGTGGGGTACCGAGTAATTCCGATGCCGAGACTGATGTTGCACTCGAAGCCGAGGCGCCCGTGACCTGGTCCGTAAATCTGAGCGACACCGACTCGCGCACGATGAGCACCGAAGAAATCGTGGCCGCGTATGCCTCGGGGGTAGTCACGTCAGACGCCTTCGTCTGGAAGGACGGCATGGCCGATTGGGTGCCGCTTTTGGATTCCGAGCTAGCTCCGCTTCTGGCAAGCCCGCCTGTTGCGGGCGCGCGCGGTGGCATGCCGCTGTTCAACTCGCCCAATCAGGCCACGCAGGCGTCGCGCCCCGCCGCCACCACGCACGCCGCCCAGCCCAATACTCAAGACCTGTTCGGCAGCCTCGACAGCGCAGGCTCCGAAGAAGACGTCGGCTCCAACGCGCCGAATATCCCGCAGGCGGGCAGCAGCGCCTACGACGACGGCAAGCTCACCGGCGCGCGCAACGAAAATTCCGTGTTGTTCTCGCTCGATGCGTTGAAGGCGGGCTTCTCACCGAGCGCACCGAGCGCTGCCAAGCCAGCCGCCAAGGTCCCCACCAAAGGAGGCCCCGGCGCCGCGCGCCCGCAGCAGCCGTCCAATCCGGATGATCCGTTCGGGATGAGTGCAGCCGCGGGTCTGATGGGTGGCAGTGGGGCGCTATTCGGGGCGGACAATCAGGCGCTGATGACCGCGCCGGCACCGCCTCCCCCGCCAGTGGTACCCGTGCCGGCTCCGTTCGTCGCTGGCGCCATGCCCGCGCCGTACGCGGCGAAGCCCAACAAGCTCGTGTACATCGTCGGCGGCGTCGGCGGCGTGGTGATCATCGGACTCTTGCTCGCCCTGCTCTTGGGCAAGAAGGGCGACAGCGGCGCCACGGCAGACAACTCGGCCATGCCCAGCGCCAGCGCCGTACCGGTGGCCGAGAAGCCGACCGAAGAACCCAAGAAGGAGGAGCCGGCCAAGCCGGCCGAGACCGCCAGCGCAGCACCCACCGCCAGCGCAGCGCCCAGCGCCAGCGCAGCGGCGACCGCCAAGCCAGTGGCACAAGGGACGGTCGGCACGACGACGAAAAAGCCCAAAGAAGACGCGCCGCCGCCGGCGGATGCTCAGCCCTTCAGCAAGGCCTCGGCAATCTCTGCGCTCGGCGCAGCAGCCGCTTCGGCCGGTAGTTGCAAGAAGCCCGGCGGTCCGACGGGCCCCGGTAAGGCCACGGTCACCTTCGCCCCGAGCGGCCGCGTCACGACCGCGACCGTCGCTGGCGGGTCCTACGCCGGCACGGGAGTCGGCGGTTGCGTCGCGTCCGTGTTTCGCCGAGCGCACGTGCCGCCGTTCAGCGGCTCTTCTGTCACGGTTTCGAAGAGCTTTCAGATCAACTGACACGCGGCTGGCCCTCGGATGGGCTGGACGGCGCAGGCCGGGCCGGCCTGGCCTGGACTGGAGCAGACAGCTGCTATGCTGCGCGGTCGATGATCCGCCTCGAGCAGCTCAATAAGTCGTATCGCGGCGGCGAGACGGCGCTGCACGTGCTGCGCGATGTCAATCTACGGGTCGAGCGCGGCGAGCTGGTGTCGATCATGGGCTCGTCCGGGTCGGGCAAGAGCACCTTGCTCAACATCTTGGGCATCCTGGACGACTACGACACCGGAGCCTACTACCTGGGCGATCGCCTGGTCCGGGCGCTGTCCGAGCGCGAAGCTGCCCACTACCGAAACCGTTTCATCGGCTTCGTCTTTCAGTCATTCAACCTGCTTGGCTTCAAGACCGCTCAGGAGAATGTTGCCTTACCCCTCTACTATCAGGGCGTGGCCCGCCGCACGCGCAACCGGATTGCCCTCGAGTACCTGGATCGTGTGGGCCTTTTGGCGCGCGCCAGTCATCTGCCGAACGAGCTCTCCGGTGGTGAGCGGCAACGCGTCGCCGTTGCGCGTGCCCTGATCACCAAGCCGGAGTTGATCTTGGCGGACGAGCCCACCGGCGCGCTCGATACCGCCACCTCCTACCAGTTGATGGACCTGTTCCGCAGCGTCAACCAGACCGGCATGACGATCGTGATCGTCACCCACGAGCATGACATCGCCCAGCGCACGGACCGGGTGATCCGGATGAAAGACGGCGCGGTGACCTAAGTGGTGCTACCCGGGACCGACGCTCTGCAAGAGATCTTCGCCACGCTCTCGCGCAACCGGCTGCGCACGGCGTTGACGGCGCTCAGCGTGGCCTGGGGAATGTTGATGTTGGTCGTGCTCCTCGGCGCGGGACGAGGACTAGAAAACGGCGCTGCCTACGAGTTCCGAGACGACGCGGTAAACTCGCTCTTCATCTACCCGGGCAAGACCTCGCGCCCGTTCGCGGGCCGCGGCCCGGGCCGCGAAGTGCGGTTGATGAACGACGACTACGAAGCCCTAGCCCGCAATTTTCCGAGTATCGACCACATCTCGGGCCGATTTTACATGTGGGGAGAATTTACGGCGAGCTACGGCGCAAAGCACGCCGCGTTCGACATGCGCGGCACGCACCCGGGGCACCAATACCTCGAAAAGACCATCATCACGCAAGGTCGCTTCCTGAACGATGCGGACATCGAGCAGCGGCGCAAGGTGTGCGTGATCGGCAGCAAGGTAGTCAGCTTCTTGTTCGGTAAGAAGCCAGCGCTGGGCGAATACCTGAACATTCGCGGCTTGTCGTACAAAGTCGTGGGCGTGTTCGAGGACGTGGGTGGTGAGGCGGAGCTGAAGAAAATCTATGTACCCATCACGACCGCGCAGCTCTTGTACAGCCAACCCGGGCGGTTGCATCAAATCATGTTCACGATCGGCAACGCCAATTTGGGAGAGAGCCGGCAGCTGGCCGAGCAGGTGACGCGCTTCGTGGCGGCACGGCATGGAGTTTCGCCCGACGACCGACAGGCCCTGCGCGTGCAAAACAACGTCGAGCAGTTCGAACGCGTGAACAGCGTGTTCGTCTGGCTCAAGGCGTTCGTGTGGATCGTGGGCATCGGCACCTTGCTCGCGGGCATCGTCGGAGTGAGCAACATCATGTTGATCTCCGTCAAAGAGCGAACGCGCGAGATTGGCATCCGGAAAGCGCTCGGCGCGACGCCCTGGTCGATCATTTCATTGGTCGTGGGGGAGGCCATCATCGTGACTTCGGTTGCCGGCTATACCGGGTTGCTCTGGGGCATTTTTTTGGTCGAGTTGGCCGCGCGCTTCCTGAAGGACGTGCCCTACATGCGCCAGCCGGACGTGGATTTGTCGGTCGCCTTGCTGGCAAGCTGCGTGTTGGCATTCTGCGGCGCTTTGGCTGGTTTTTTTCCGGCGCGGCACGCCGCCAGCATCAGCCCCATGGAGGCGCTGCGTGCTTGATTGGGACACTTGGCAGGAGGTCTGGGCGACCCTGCGCGAGAACAAGCTGCGCGCATTTTTGACCGCGCTCGGCGTGTTCTGGGGCGTGTTCATGTTGATCCTGATGCTAGGCATCGGCAACGGCTTGGAGCGCGGAGTGATCCGCAACCTGAGCGGGCTGACGAACTACAGCGTCTATGTTTGGCCGCAGCGCACTTCGTTGCCGTTCAAGGGGCTTCAGCCCGGCCGCTACGTGCGTCTGAACGACGCGGACATCGCTGCCGTCGCGCGCACGCCAGGAGTCGAACACGTGGCGCCGCGCCTGCAGCTCGGCAACTGGCGCGGCCCGCAAGTGGTCAGCTACGGAGCCAAGAAGGCCGCCTTTACCGTGATGGGCGACAGTCCACAATTTTCGTTCGTCGAGCCGCTGATCTTGAGCTACGGGCGCTTCATCAATCCGCGTGACATGGCCGAAGAACGCAAGGTGGTGGTGCTCGGCCAAGAGGCGCACCAGACTTTGTTCGGAACGCAAGATCCGATCGGCAAATACGTGCAAATCAAGCGCGTCTATTTCCAGGTCGTGGGCGTGGTAGGCACGCAGAAGAGTGGCGACGATGCGCAAAAGATCTTATCCAGCGTGTACGTGCCCTTTTCCACGTTTCAAACCGCCTTCAATCAAAAGGACAAAGTGGGTTGGTTCGCGCTCACCGCGCAGCGCGATCAGCCGGCGGCGCTCGTGGAAGAAAACGTGCGGGGCGCGATCATGAAGGGCCACCGCGTCGATCCGCGTGACTCCGAAGCGCTCGGCTCCTTCAACGCTGCCCAGAAGTTCGAGCAGCTTCAGGGACTATTTCGGGGCATTCGCCGGTTCGTGTGGTTCGTGGGCACGCTCACGCTTTTCGCGGGCATGCTGGGTGTGAGCAACATTTTGCTAATCATAGTCAAAGAACGAACGAAAGAGATTGGCGTTCGAAAAGCGCTGGGCGCCACTCCGTTCTCGATCATTTCGTTGATCGTCGCGGAAGGGCTGCTACTCACCAGCCTTTCCGGCTACTCGGGAGTCGTGGCTGGTGTATTCGGGTTGGAAGCGGTCGGGCGCGCGGTCGCGCGCGTACCGAACGCGCCGCTCAGTCAGCCAGAAATCAGCCTGCAGGTCGCACTCACCGCGGTCTTGGTCTTGATTGTCGCGGGCGCCGTGGCAGGGATCGTACCGGCGCGGCTGGCCGCTCGAGTCCAGCCCATCGAGGCCCTGAGAGCCGAATGATCCGCCGAGCCCTTCCCGTCCTGATCAGCATCTCGGTGTTTGCCGCGTTCGTGGCAACGCTGATTTTCTTGTACCGAAAGTCCGAGGCTCAGCCGATCGTTCATCAAACCGTGCTGCCGGTCACGGCGGACATCGTGAAGAAGACCGTGGCGCCCGGCGCACTCGTGCCTCGCCGGGAGGTGACGATCAAGCCGCGCGTTTCGGGCGTGATCGAGAAGCTTTTGATCGAACCCGGACAGAACCTGAAGCCGGGCGCGCTCGTGGCCAAGGTCCGCATCATGCCCAACATGGTCCAGGTCGACACTGCCGAGGCCAAGGTGCGCTCGGCCCAAATCAGCTTTCAAAGTGCCACCGCCGAGGCCGAACGCTTTCGGCAGCTGTTCTCGCAGAGTCTGATCTCGCAGACCGAGTTCAATCAGTATCAACTGGCCGCCAAACTGCGCAAAGCCGAGCTGGACGCCGCCGAGAGCAATCGGGATCTGCTGATCCAAGGCAGTTCGAAGAAGTCCACGCGTGTCACCAACGTGGTGATCTCCACGGTCGAGGGCACGGTCTTGGATGTGCCGGTCAAAGTCGGCACGTCGGTGATCGAAGCCAACACCTTCAACGAAGGCACCACGATCGCGTCGGTGGCAGACATGAGCGACATGATTTTCCAAGGCAGAGTCGATGAGTCCGAGGTCGGAAAGATCCGAGTGGGCATGCCCGTGGCAATCGCCGTCGGCGCTTTGGGCAGTGAGCGCTTCGAGGGCACGCTGGAGTACATTGCACCAAAAGGCGTGGAAAAAGACGGAACTATCGAGTTCGAAGTCAAAGCCGCGCTGCGGCTGAAGGAAGGCGTGATGATCCGCGCCAACTACAGCGCGAACGCAGACATCATCCTCGAACGCAAGGACCACGTGCTGACCATCAACGAAAGCGTGGTCACGTTCGACAAGGGCATGACCTACGTCGAAGTCGAGACCAAGCCTCAGCACTTCGAGCGCCGCGAGATCAAGCTCGGCCTGTCGGATGGTATCAACGTGGAAGTGCTCTCGGGCCTGGCGCCCGGGGTCCGCCTGAAAAAACCAAACGGCGATCCCAACAGCCGCTGACGCTCGCGCTCCCCCGTTCTCGATGGGCGAACGCTCAGGTGCGGCTCCGTCGCCGCAGGGCGCCGACGCAGGCGGCGGACGAGGGTCGCTCCCGCTCTCGGGCGGAGTCGCGGAAGCGCCGCCTGATGGGTAACGAGGGCGGCAGGGGGCCTTCGGCGTCAGGTGCAGCTCGATAGAGCGCTCGCCCTCTGGGCTTGAATACGCTCGGCTGGTGGGCGATGCGGCGGGAGCTCAACCTCGCCCGCCGCCTACGTCGGCGCCCCTCGGCTCCTCGGCTCCGCTCCGCTCCTCCGCTCCTCGGCTATCCGCCGCATTTCACGCGCGCGATCCGATTTTTCAAGAATGGCTACTGCGCGCTCGGCGAGCGGGTTGGCTTTTCGCAGGTCGCCAATCGCCGCAGCTTTCAAGCTCACCCTTTGTAGCGTGGAAGATACGGCGTGCTCGGATCGTCCACACCGGACTTGAGTTCTGCCAGGGTTCCCAGGCCGCAGTGCACCAGTGCGTCTTCGGCTTGGGAGGTCGTGTCTGGAGCGCCATTCGCGTGGGCCAGCTCATGAATCAGTACGCCGAGCAGGGTGCGCCGACCCGCGCGGAAGGCATAGTAGCCGAGGCCAATTTCGTGAAAATTACCGAGGAGGTAGTAAGAGCCCATCACCGGGCTCGTGGTGTAGCTCACCCAGATCGAGCGGTCCTCCAGAAGTCCGGTGAGCGTTCGTTTACCGGGCAGGCTGCGAAAATACACGTTGGCGCCCGCTTTGCTGTACGAGATAGCCCTGGCTTGGCTGCGCGCCCACCGCGCGTCCGCCCGATACTCGCTCGGAATGGCAATCAATGCGCGGTCCTTGGCGATGTGGTCCCCGAGATTGAGCTGCATACCCATGAATGCCTCTTTGAAGGTGTCTACTTGTCGTAGCGTGTTGGATAATTCGTGGGACTTTCGCGGATCCCCGCGAGCTCTTGGTCCTGTGGCAAAGCGCGCTGCAGAATGGCAATGATTTGCGGCCAGGATGGGTCGAAGTGTGACACCGTGGTAGTCGCGGCTCGCCCGTCACGCATGCTGATGAAGACGAAGTTGCAGGCGAGATTTAGCGCGAGCTCGACTGTTCGTTGCTCGGGACTTGGCGCCGTTACTTCGAGGAGAATGCCGACCATGGGTCCCGGGAGGCAGTCCTTCGAAAGAGTGAATTGCACGAAGCCAGCTCGAAAGCGGAGCCACTCTGCCAAAGCCTCGAGCAGCTCTGGTGCCAAAGGGCGTCCGCTATCCTTGATCACGCGAAAGCTCGCGATGTGCTCGGGCGGCCGCCCTTGATCGTCCTGGGGTGGCCGCGCGTCTAACCGAAAAATGCTACCGCGTTGAATACCCGCCGCCGCCCGCCAGCGCCACAGCTCTCGCGCCGATGCGGCCATCTCGAATGGTGGCCCCTCATAGCGCTGGCGCGGGGCCTCGCAGCCGTGCAGGACCAGCCGGTGAATTCCCGGATGGAACTGCTCGACCGGGCACTCGGGAGCGCACTGCGCGCTGCAGCTCGAGCCCGTCCACGCCGCAAGGCTCAGCTGCTCGCCCGCCGCAAGTTTGCGACACGCAGGCCGCGCCGCCGAGCACGATTCGATCAAGTGATAGCCCTGACCCCCATCGAGATCCCGATACGCCTTCCATTTCCCAACCGACGACTTTGCTTCGATCTCGGCTTGGGTCGAGAGCTCGAGCGCCACGTTCGCGCGAATCGTAAATTGGCCAGCCACCTGATTGGTGATGACCAGAGGCGCGAGCATGGGCGGAGACAGAGACGGCGACCCGGCGCTCAGCGCCGATGCGCACGCTGACGCTGACGCCGACGCCGACGCCGACGCCGACGCCGATGTCAGCGGACGCGCGGGCGCGTCTCGCTGATTCGCTTTCGGTCCATGGCAGGCGACGAGGATGGACATCGGGGCCAGCGCGGTGCACCAGGCTCGAAACCAGCCATTGTTCCCATTTGTCACCGTGAAGACCCGCCTCACTTCATTGAGTCCTGCCGCCGCTCCCGAGCGAGACTACTTACGACTTCCGGTGAGTGCAAACCAGGAGTCTACGAGAACCCAAAAGCTCGGTTGCCCGTGGTCGATGACCTCTCGAGTTCCGACTCGGCTCCGTCGCCGAGGGGCGCCGACGCAGGCGGCCGGCGAGGGTCGCTCCCGCTCCTCGGCTATTCGCCGCGTTTTACGCGCGCGATCCAATCTTTCAAGAGTGGCTGGTTTGGTTCGATTGCGCGGGCGCGCTCGAGCTCGGCCAGAGCGCTTTCGTGGAGATTGGCGGCAAAGTAGACGCGCGCGAGGGTGAGCCGGCATTTGGCGCTGTTCGGCGCGAGCGCTACCGCGCGCTTGGCGAGCTGGTTGGCTTTTCGCAGGTCGCCATTGGCCTCGAGCGTGTAGTGGGCGGCGCGTTCGAACAGGGGGGCGCTGGGTTGTCCGAGGGCGGCGCGCTCGTAGGATTCTGCCGCCTCCGCGTGGTTGCCTTCGACCGCCGCGTATTTCGCACGGTCGAGGTAGGACTCCCAGAGGCTCTCGGCCGCGCGCCGCTCGAGCTCGGCGAGGTCCCCGGCGAGCTCCAAGTTGTCGGGAGCCAGCGAGCAGGCGATGCGCAGCGTGTTGGCAGCCGCCACCAGGTCATTGTGCGCGGCCGCTTCCGCGGAAAGGGCAAGGTAGTGGTTGATTTGCTCCTCGCGCGCAGACGTCATGTGCTGCTGGTAGCGCCGCCGGAGCTCCTCCGCGGCGCGGGCAGCCTCACTCAACGCGGGGATTTGCTGGGATGGCGGCGAAGGGGGCAGCGATGAATGACCGAGCTTGCGCGCCAGCGCGCGCCTTCGAGCGTCGGGATCACTCGGCGGTGTCGAAGAAGAAGGACGCACTAGGCTGTCCTGAGCTCGCGGCTCCCGTAGCCCAGAGGCGGGCGGTACGGACGACGAGCTGAGCGCAGCGGGTGGGCCGGAGGTCGGCGCTACGGAGGACGAGCTGAGCGCAGCGGGTGGGCCGGAGGCCGGCGCTACGGATGTGCCCGGCGTATCTTGAAAGTAGCGATCGAAGTCGACCGTGCGCTGGCGCGCGCCGAGGTAGCGGTCGTATTCCGCGCGCGTCGCAGCACGATGCAGCACTTCGTAGGCTTCACTGAACTTGCCGAACACGCGCACGAGCGGCGCCTCGAGCTCCCCGAGCTGTTTACCGAAATGGCGATCGGGGTGATACACGCGCACGAGCTCGTAGTAGGCCGCGCGAATGGCCTTCGCGTCCGCGCTCGGCTCGATGCCGAGCAGCTGATAATGATCGAGCGACGAGTGCTGCTGATCGAGCTGCAAGAGCCGACGCTGCTGTTCCAAGCTGAGGTGAGCCGCGCCATCGGAGCGACCCACGCGCGGGATTGAGTGCGAACCGGAGCGCTGCGTGGCCGACTGGGTGGCCGTGACCCTGGAGGTGAGATCGACGAACTCGATGGCACCGAGCAGCATCAGTCGGACGACGATGCTCTCGATTTCCTCGGCCGTGAAGCCGGTAGAGGTCACGAGATCGGCCTTCGTGGTCGCGCCGTCCACGCGCGACAGCACGAATGCTTCGCTAGGACCGATCGGGAGCTCGCGCACCTTGACGCCGCTGACGAGGGTCAGGGCGCTATCGCGAACGCCTTCTCCAACGGTTGAGTCTTCCCGAACCATCTCGCTTCAATCCTCGAAAGTGAATGGACGCCCAGGACTCGAACCGCCTTCGAAGCCAAGTCTTAGCCGTTGCCCGGCCAATTGCGAGACGCAATTCCTCTGCCAGATCGGCCAGCTGGGTCCGGGAGCGCACCGATTGCGGTAGTACTGCACACCGAGAGTACCGAGCTGACCCTCGACGTGCCGGCTCGGGCGCTCACTATTGAGCTGAATATCCCGACCGTAGCGGCGGCTTCCTCGGACAGCCGCGCGACGCGGGGTGTCCTCACGGTCACCTATCATCCACAGAGCAAAGAGCTCGTAGTCAATTGTTCGGAGACGGCACGCGGGACCGTCACCCGCGTCGTGGCCGCTCCCGACAACGCGACGGAGGTCGCGGATCTTGCGGTGAGCAGCGCCCCCTGACTAGCGCCGCAGCCGCTCGGCCAAGCGAGTCATGCGCTCTTCGCGGCGGGTTTCGGCCAAAGCGAGGCGAATGGCCCGCGGATCGGCGGCCAGCACGCACAATTTTTTGGCACGCGTCACGGCCGTATACAGCAGATTGCGGGACAGCATCACGAAGTGCGCCGTGAGCAGTGGAATGACCACCGCTGGATACTCACTGCCTTGGCTCTTGTGAATGCTGGTCGCGTACGCGAGCGTGAGTGAAGAAAGGCTCGGGTCGTCGTACTCGACTTCGCGCTGATCGTAGCGCACGGTGAGCTTGCGGTTCTCGGTGTCGACCGCGGTCACCACGCCAATGTCACCGTTGAAGGCTTCGCGCTCGTAGTCGTTCTTGGTCTGCATGATCTTGTCGCCCAGGCGCAGCTTTTGGCCGCGCGACTCGAGCGCAGGACCGTCTGGATTCAACGCGGCCTGAAGCAGCTCGTTCAGCGCAATCGTGCCGGCCGGCCCGCGATGCATGGGCGTCAACACTTGGATATCGCGCCTCGGATCGAAGCCGAAGCGCCGCGGAATGCGGGTCACGACCAGCTCGCGCACCAGCTCCGCCGCCTCCTCCGGCGTCTTGCGCGGGACCACGAAAAAATCCGCATTGGGCGAGTCTGCGTCGACACTTTCGGGCATCTCACCGTTCAAAATACGGTGCGCGTTGAGCACGATGCGGCTCTCCCCGGCTTGCCGAAATATGTCGTTCAAACGCACCGTGGGCAGCGCGCCGCTGACGATCAGGTCGCGCAGGAAGGCGCCTGGGCCAACCGAGGGCAGCTGGTCCGAATCACCAACGATGATCAAGCGTGCGGCCGTGGGCAACGCGGCAACCAGTGCCGCCGCCAGCGGCACGTCGATCATCGATGCTTCGTCGACGATCAGCACGTCGGCCTCGATTGGATTGTCTGAACCGAGTTGGAAATCGTTTTGACGCGGGTCGAAGGCGAGCAAGCGGTGCAGCGTACTGGCCTCGATTCCGGTCGACTCACTCAGCCGCTTGGCGGCGCGGCCCGTCGGCGCGGCCAACTTGACCCGCAAACGTGAGCGACCGAGCACGTTCAGCACGGCGCGCACGATGGTGGTCTTTCCCACACCGGGTCCGCCGGTAATGACGACGACTTTGTGCTGCGCGGCGGCTTCCACTGCGGCACGCTGGCCAGCTGCCAGCGTGATCTTGGCCGCCTGCTCGAAGACGGCCAGCGCGGCATCGAGCCCACCCAGGCTCGCTCCCGGACTGTGCAATAGCCGCGCGACGCCCGTCGCTACCGCGACTTCAGCCGCGTGTAGCCAGCTCAAATAGACGCCGCCTTCTTCGATCACCACGCGCTCGGATGCCCACAACTTATCGAGCGCCGCGCTGACGTGGGCTTCGTCGATTTGCAGCATGTCGGCAGCACGCTGCGTGATCAGTTCTCGCGGAACGACCACGTGACCCTGGCTCGCGAGCTCACCGAGCTCGTGCATCACCCCGGCTTGCGCGCGCTCGGGATGATCGCCCGAGATGCCGAGGGAGCGAGCGATCTGGTCGGCGGTCTTGAAGCCGACCCCGCGTACCTCGAGCGCCAAGCGGTACGGATAACGCTGCAGAATGCTGGCCGCCTTGTCGCCGTATTGCTTGAAGATACGTGCCGCCAGGGCTGGGGAAGCGCCATGCGTCTGGAGCAGCAGCATGATGTTGCTGATCGCGCGCTGCGAAGCCCATGTCTTCTTGATCTCCTCGACACGCCGCTCACCGATGCCGCTGACTTCACTCAGCCGCTCGGGATGCTCGTCCAACACCGACAAGCTCGACAGACCAAAGGTTGCCACGATGCGTTTAGCGAAGCCCGGGCCGATACCGTGGATCAGCCCAGAGCCCAGATACTTCTCGAGGCCGGCCAGCGTGCTCGGCGCGATCGGCATCAGGGTCTCGACTCGGAACTGCTCGCCGTGCTTGGCGTCTTGGACGAATTCACCCGTGACGCGGACTCGCGTACCGGGACCTACAGCGGGAAACGTACCGACCGCCGGCAAGGCACCACGACGCGCGCCCCCACCTTCGAGCGATCCGATTCGGATCACC
Source organism: Polyangiaceae bacterium (assembly GCA_035273265.1). Taxonomy (GTDB): domain Bacteria; phylum Myxococcota_A; class Polyangia; order Polyangiales; family Polyangiaceae; genus PMG-095. The sequence continues at coordinate 14,034 of DATEPG010000298.1, read as the reverse complement.
CGGAAGCCCGTCGCCTCATTTTCGTAGGTGACGCGCTCGACTTCACCGGTCAGGGTGGTGGGCACGCACGAACCTTAGCGCGCCTTCTGCTCCGGCGTGAGGGGCTGAGAACGTGAGGAAGGCGCGGGGCCTCGGCACGGGAAATGTCCCGTGGCAGCACGGCCTTGCGATAGGCCTCCGGGCAGCCTACAGAGCTTCAGTAGTATGTCGAAACTGGCTCAACGGCTCCACTCCCGCTGCGCTTGCTCGAGCGCCGGTTCCCCCTTCGCGCTGGCTGGCACCGAACGCAAGTACGAGCGCTCGCGCCCGTTCGCAATCCCGCATCTATTTCTGGATCTGGCGTTGGATTTCGAGAACAAGTCGGTTTCCGGCAGCGCCACCCTCGACTTCGAGCGAGTGGCGGCGAATGCGGGCGAGCTCGCGCTCGACGCAGTGGGCTTCGAGATCGAGAGCGTGCGCTTGGATACTGGCAAGGGCCTGCTGAGCGCCGCCTTCCACTATGACGGGGACACGCTCACGGTGCGTGGTCTGGAACGCGCGGAAGCGGGCAAAGTCGAGATCCGGTATCGCGTCACCCCGCGCCGCGGCATGTACTTCTTGGAACCGGACGCCAAGGTCAAGCACCGCCCGAAGCAGGTCTGGACGCAGTGCCAAGACGAAGACGCCCGCCACTTCATTCCTTGTCACGACAAGCCGCACGTCAAGATGACGACCGAGCTGCGGGTTAGTGTACCGAATGGCTTCGTCGCGCTATCCAACGGCGAGCTGATCGAGTCTGAAACGCCCGCGGCCGGCAGCAAGAAGCCGTGGATCTATCACTTTGCCCTGGATAAGCCGCACCCGAGTTACCTTTTGACCTTGGTCGCCGGAAACTTCACGATCATCGACGATCGCCCGGCCGACCTCGGCAAATCCAAGCAAGTGCCGGTGCGCTACTACGTGCCGCCAGCACGCAAGAAAGACACCGCGCGCAGTTTCGGCGAGACGCCGCGCATGATCGAGCTGTTCTCGCGGCTGACCGGCGTGCCCTTCCCTTGGCAACGCTACTCGCAGATCGTAGTCAGCGATTTCATCTTCGGCGGCATGGAAAATACCACCGCCACGACGATGTACGAGCACGTGATGCTGGACGAGCGCGCCGCGCTCGACATCACATCCAACGACTTGGTGGCCCACGAGCTGGCTCACCAATGGTTCGGTGACTTCGTCACTTGTCGGGACTGGTCGCACGCCTGGCTCAACGAAGGCTTTGCCACCTTCATGGAGCACGTGGAACGCGAGGATCGCCTGGGCCGCGACGAGTACGACTACGGCGTGTCGTCCGACAACGATACCTACCTGCACGAGGCCAGCGCGCGCTACAGTCGCCCCATCGTGTGCCGCGACTACGCGGAGCCGATCGATCTGTTCGACCGACATTTGTACGAAAAAGGCGGCCTGGTGCTGCACATGCTGCGGCGTGAACTCGGGGACACCACGTTCTGGAGCGGCGTGCAGAACTACCTCGAGGCTCACGCCTACGGCGTGGTCGAAACCAACGATCTGCAACGGGCCTTGGAGAAGGTCTCGGGTCGCTCGCTCGAGCGCTTCTTCGACTCTTGGGTGTATCGCCCCGGGCACCCGGAGCTGAAAGTGAAGGTTGCCTGGGACGACGGTCTATTGTCGATCAGCGTCAAGCAAGCCCAGAAGCTGGGTGATACCGCGGAATTTCACTTCGAGCTCGAGGTCGAAGTCGGCACGCGTGCCGGCGACGTATCGCGACACAAGAAGTCGGTCAGCTCGGCTGCAGATACCTTCGTGATCCGGCTCGCCGAACGCCCCGCGTTCGTGGCCTTCGACCCGGATCTGCGTGTGGTCGGCGACCTGACGTTCGACGCGCCGAGCGACATGCTGCGCGCGCAAATGGCGAGCGCCAGCCGCGCCATCTCCCGTGCACGCGCCGCCGAGGCGCTCGCCCGGCGCGACGATCCGCCCACGATCGCAGCGCTCGCCAAGTGCCTGTCGAGCGAGGCCGAAGCCTGGATGGTGCGCGCAGAAGCCGCACGAGCTCTGGGCAAAATCCGCTCCGAGCAGGCATTTTCAGCGCTCGCCGCAGAAGCGGGCGCGGATCACCCGAAGGTGCGTCGCGCCGTCGCTTCGGCGCTCGGTAACTTCAAAACCAAAGCGGCCGCGGCGGTACTGGAGAAGCGCGCCAAGAGCGATCCGAGCTACTTGGTCGAAGCCGAGTCGGTGCGGTCCCTCGGCCGTACGCGGCAAGCCGAAGCACTGCAGGTGATCGTTCCTCTGCTGGACCGGCCTTCCTGGGCGGAGGTATCACGCGCCGGCGCGCTCGACGCGCTCGGTGCGCTGCGCGACGAACGCGCCTTGCCCGAGGTGTTGAAGCGCACCGAGTACGGCTTTCCAACGCGCGGAAGGCGCGCGGCGATCGCCGCGCTGGCCCAGATCTCCGAAGGTCGCAAAGTGCGCGAGCACCTGGAAGATTTGCTCGACGACAAAGATCCGCATCTCAAGATCGATGTGGTCGCCGCTCTGCAATTCTTGGGCGATCTCAAGAGTCGCGGGCCGCTGCATCGGGCCAAGGAGCGCGAGCTGGATGGCCGAGTGGTGCGTCGTCTGCGTGAAGCATTGCGTGACATGGGCGAGCACAAGAGCGTCGCCGAGCGTAAACGCCTGACCGACGATTTGGACGGCGTGCGCAATGATTTGGCCGAGTTGAAAGCTCGCCTGTCTCGGCTGGAAGCTGGCAAGTCCAAGCCGGTTTCTCCACCCAAATCCAAGAAGGGTGCGCCGACGAAGCGCGCCAGCAAAACCACCAAGAAGAAGGCCCGCAGATGAGCGAGCTGGTCCGGCTCGAGCGGCGCGCGGCCGTCGCCATCGTCACCATCGATCGGCCCGAGCGCATGAACGCGCTGTCTTGGGCCACCGTGCATCGACTCGGCGAGATCGGACGCGAGCTCGCTCTCGATCCCGGCGTGCGGGTCTGCGTTCTAACCGGCGCGGGTGAGAAAGCCTTCTGCGCGGGGGCAGATCTGAAAGAGCGCCAGGGAATGAGTCGCGGGCAAGTGCGCGAGATGCTCGGCGCCTATCGCAGCGAGCTCGGCTGGCTCGGGACGTCCGACTTCGTGAGCGTCGCAGCCATCAACGGCGCCGCGCTCGGTGGCGGGCTGGAGCTCGCGCTGTCCTGTGACTTGCGAATTTCCGCACCTCTGGCCGTGTTCGGCTTGCCGGAAACGGGCCTCGGTATCATCCCAGGGGCAGGCGGCACGCAGCGCCTTGCTCGGCTGATCGGTGAATCACGCGCGCTGGACCTCGTGCTCACCGGCCGACGCATCGACTCGAGCGAGGCCCTCGCTCTGGGCCTGCTGAATCGCGTCGCCCCGAGCGCGGAGCTGCTCTTGGACAGCGCTCTGAGTTGGCTGGAGCCCGTGGCCGAGGGCGCGCCGATCGCGCAACGCGCGGCGCTTTCCGCGGTGCGCGCGGCGCAGCGTTTGCCGCTCGAACAGGGGCTCGATTTCGAGCGGGCCGCGTACGAGCGTTGCCTGGTCAGCGCGGATCGCGACGAAGCATTGCTGGCGCTGTCCGAGAAACGAAAGCCGCGCTATCAGGGCAAGTGACGGGCGCTCGCGGCTATTTGGAAATGCCCTGCGGCGGCTCGACGATCGCTCGCGGCTTGCCCTTTTCGACCTTCATGCGCACATGACAGAATTTCTTCACGGGCCGTCGCGAGTCTTTGTCGCTGCCGAGGCCCCAGAGCGCGACCTGCAGATCGAGTGAGTCCCCCGCCCCGAGCACGCGCACACCCTTGGCCGGCCAGGTGCGATTGAATTTCGTCGGCTCGGATCCGGAGATGTCCAGCTCTCCGTCACCCGCGCGCTCGTCACCGAAGGGCTCGGCCTCGGACCGACCTTTGCGCAACACGGAACCCGCGAATGCGAGCGGCCCGCTCTTGGGGTTGGAGAGTGAATGCGGTTTGCCGTCGAGCACGCTCGCCACCACGTTCAGCTTCACGCCCCAACCCGAAGCGACCTGCACGGCGCTCGCCGAGACCGCAAAGCGCGTGCCTGCGACGCTGATTTTCAGGCCTTCCGGCACCACCACGTAGGTAACCTCGCGGGTCGCGTTGGGATCTGGCTCTTCCTTGGCGGGCGCCGCTGGCTCGCTCGCTTTGTTTGCGGCCGGCTCACTCGGCTCCGGCTTCGCGGACTCGGCGGACTCGGCGGACTCGGGAGCCGCCGCGGGCGCGGGGGCTTCGGCAACCGGTGATTCCACGGGCGGCGTGCTGTGGGCGCCGCCACAAGCTGCGGCGAGCAACGACGAAACCAGCAACGCAGAACGAGCGATACGCATGACCCGCAGCCTACACCGGCGGCCTCGCCAACGGCAATCAGTGCGCGGCTGCGAACTCGCGCCGAACATCGGCGAAGAGCTTGGGATCCTCGAGCAGGTCGCAGGTCGTACGAGCCATCGCCTTGGCTGCGACGAGCATGGTCGACATGCCGCGCTCACTGGCCGCGCAGTCGGCGAAGCGGTGTTCGTGGCACAAAGATTCGCCTTCGTCACAAATCGCCAAGTACGGGTGAATCGACGGGAGATGTAGGCTCAAATCGCCCATGTCAGTGGAGCCGGCACCGACCCGCGCATCGGTCTCGCGCGCGTTCCGACCGAGCGCCTCGAGCGCCGCACCGAAGCGCCGCGCCATGGTCAGATTGTTCTTCATTTCGCGGTAGCCGACCTTCTCCTTGAACGAAACGAGGACGTCGCCGGCGAGCGCTGCGCCGCGCGCGCAGCGCAGCACGATCGCTTTCACGCGCTCGAGCTCGGCCGAATTTTGGGCGCGCAGGGTAAACTCCGAGGCCGCATGCTCGACGATCACGTTCACCGCCTGGCCACCATTGGTGATGATGCCGTGCACGCGCGTGCCGTCGCGAAAGTGCACGCGCTGCGAGTCGATCAAGCGAAAGGTCTCCATGCAAGCCGTAAGCGCGCTCTTACCGGCGAAAGGCGCCGCCGCCGCGTGTGCTGGCACGCCCTGGTAAGTCATGGCGATGCGCATGCTGCACAGCGCGGGATGCGCCAAAATATCGCGATCGAAGGGGTGAAACATCATTGCCGCGTCCACACCTTCGAACACGCCTGCTTGCAGCAGCTTGATTTTCCCGCCTCCGCCTTCTTCCGCTGGCGTGCCGATGATCTCCACCGAGCCTTGCCAGGCGGAACAATGGCGGGCCAACGCCAGGAACGCCCCCACGGCGCCGCCTGCGATCAAGTTGTGACCGCAGGCATGACCGATCTCGGGCAGCGCGTCGTACTCCGCCAAGATCGCGATCCTCGGTGAACCGCTGCCCACTCGCGCGCGAAACGCGGTCTCTAGTCCACCAAGGCCACGTTCGACCTTGGCGCCCAGCGCGTGCTCCAAACAATCAGCCAGCCAAGTCGCAGCTTGCCGCTCCTCGAAGCACAGCTCGGGGTGCGCGTGGATGCGACGCGAAAGCGCCGAAAGCTCGCCTGTGAGCTCGTCCACGCACAGGTCCAATGCCTTACGATCGAGCACCATGCTAAGAGCATAGCCCAGAGATGACGGGATCTGGGCACGCCTTCCACGATCGTTGGCCAAACATCGGCAAATGCCCGCTTTTGGCGCTGGCATGCTGGCTCGGCTCGATCGCCGCCTGTAGCCGTCCGGCCAGCGAAAAGGCCGCCGAGCTGAGCGATGCCGCGCGCGCGCCGGCTGCCAGCGTGGGTAGCCGGAAGGCGAGCGCATCCAGAGCAGCTCCGCTCGCTTCCGACCCGCCCGCGAGCGCGGTCGCCCCTGTCCCGATCGAGAAGATTGATTTTCAGGACAGCGCGATGGGCACGAAAGTGCACATCATCGCCTACAGCAACGCGCACTTAGACAGCGTGAAGGTTCGCCTGGCGATCACCCAAGCGCTGACTGAAATGAAGCGGCTGGAAGCCTTGCTCAGCGAGTGGCGCGACGACAGCGAGGTCGGCCGGATCAATTCGAACCCAGAGCAATGGGTGCCCGTCGGCCCCGAGACTTTCGCGGTCATCTCGCGTGCGCTGTCCGAAGGTAAAGCATCCGGCGGCGCGTTCGACATCACCTTCCAAGCCATGAGCGACGTGTGGAAGTTCGGCAGCGCCGCCGACGCCACGCCCCGGGTGCCGACCAAAGCCGAAATCGAGCGGCGGCGCGCGCTCGTCGACTATCGCACCGTCGAACTCGATGCCAGCGCGCGTGCCGTGCGTTTGCCCAAAGCACACAAGATCGGCCTGGGCGGGATCGCCAAAGGCTACATCGTGGACCGTGCCGCAGAGGTGCTGAAGCAAGCGGGAGTGCAAGCCTTCTTGGTGCAGGCCGGCGGCGACCTTTATGGCGCGGGACGAAAGCCCGATGGTTCGCCGTGGATCAGCGGCATCCAAGACCCACGCGGCCCCGAGGGCACCTCGTTTGCGACGATCGAACTCACCGATCACGCCTTCTCCACGGCAGGCGACTACGCGCGCTCGTACGTGATTGGGAAACGGCGCTATCACCACATCATCGATCCGCACACGGGCTATCCGGCAACCGCGAGCCGGAGCGTGACGGTCTGGGCAGACGATGCCACCACCGCCGACGCCATCGACGACGCCGTGTTCATCTTGGGCCCCGAAGCGGGCCTCGAGTTGGCCGAAGCCACACCTGGAGTGGGCGTAGTGATCGTGGACAAGAACAACAAGCTTTGGCTCAGCCCACGTTTGCAGGGCCAAGTGCACGTCGCGCACCCGCCGACCGACGGGATCTGAGGGCTATTGATGGTCACGCGACCGTCGAAGCGCTGCAAAGCCTTCGGCGTCGTGTGACGGCTTCCGTCTCAAACTGAGCGTCATTCGCAGCTGCAGCTCACTCCTCAGGGTGAGGTGAATGCCAGCAAGCGAATCCCGGCCGTTTCCGGGCTTGTTCTAGCGCGCGGCCTCGGCTACTCAGCCATGAGCTGATATCCATTTTTTCTTGGAGATAACTAATGAAAGCTCGGGCGGTGGTGGTTGGGGTTCTGGTCGTGATGGGTGCCTGGTTGAGCGCGGGCTGCGCTGGGGAGGAACTCGTCAAATGGAATTGCAGCGAGTGTAGTCGTGCCTGCGCGGCGAACGAGGGAGACGCCAAGAGCGCCAGCGAGTGCACCTCCAGCAGTGATAGCGAGTTCAACAGCTGCACGCCGACCGGAGACATCTGTGCCTGTCCAGACGGCGCCGACAAATGCGCGATAATTCCCTTTAACTGAGGCACCCCCCTCGAACGACGAGACGACGGTGGCTCCATCCGGAGCCACCGCCAGGGACTCAGGGCGCGAACGCCACCACGCCACTGCCCATCACTTCGACGCCGCTCCAACCCTGCTTTGGCTCCGGGACCATGATGCTGGCTGCGCCCGAGTCTGAAATCTCGGTTCGGTAGACCGTGATCTCCTGCAGCAGATTTCCGGCGCCGTCGACGATGCGCGCGCTCACCGCGGTGCCCTCCGGTAGGCTCGGTTTCGCGATTGGCACGCCCCAACGCGGGCCCCTGCTGCCGCCGACCAGCAACACGCGCCAAGTTTGCAGTGCAGCCGCCGACAGCACCTGCGATTTGTTTGCGTTCACCAACGCGACGCGCGTCATCAGCGCATCGTAGGTGTACTCGCTGAGCCAAACATTGCTGCAATAGCCCATCAAATCCGTGCCTTTTTCGGAGAGCAAGGCCTTGGTGCGCGAGTCGTAGCCGATGATGCCGATTCGGCCGTCAGCAAAGGGGTACTTGGTATCGACGCCGGAGATCGAGCCACCATTTGGCACACACGGCGCGTGACCGCGCCCATGGTTGTGTCCAAGCTCGTGGGCCAGGGTCTGCGCCGAGACGCGATCCGCGAAGCCGACCCCCATTGCAACCCGGTAGCCCCCCGAATTCGCGTCACCAACGAAGCCGATGCCGGTGGTGCAGCCGTTCCCGCAGAAGCTGTTGAAGGAGTCGACGGGTTTGAGCAGCCCGTAATAGTACACGTCAGCGGCCGGAGCGTCGGTCCTGCGCTTGGCGCGCATTTGGTCGAGAGTCCCTTCCCAATCGACCGGATAAGCCACGGTCACCGCCGGCGCGACGGTAAAAGTGACGGCGTCGATCGGGTACATCGCGAGTAACTGTTGACGGTACGTGGTGAGCGCGGTCTCCGAGGTATCGGGTAGTTTGTTGTTCGCTTGCAGAGGCACGATGGTGACCTTGAGGCCGCCCACGCGGCGCGCAGCGAGAGCTGTCGCATCGGTCTTGGGAAAGCGCGCGCTGCCGGCGACGCCGGTGCCGGTAGCACACTCGACCAGCTCAGCGGAGTAGCGCGTGTCGACGGTGATCTGTTCCGCCGGGACCAAGACTTGAAACGTGCTCGCGGTATCCGTCTCGACCGAGTCTTTGCTGACGGCTTGCTTGGCGAAGTATTGAGCCAGGGTCCCGCCGTTGTCGACGGTGACGCGCGCGGAGATCTGGCGCGCGCTGAAGCCGCTGTCCAAGGCCACCGAAATCCGGAACATCGTTGGTCGACCCGCTACGACGTCGGTCGTGCGTTTGTCGGTCGTGATCTCGGTGCCGGAGTCCATCACCGGCACCTTGACGGTTTGGTACACGTCGATCCGCTTCAGACTGATGCCCAGCGCGGGGCCCCCGCTGCAGCCATCCGCGCCGGCACCGATCAGGCACGCGCCGTTGCTGCAGGTTTGCCCGGTCATGCAGGCGTTGCCGCAGCTGCCGCAGTTCGCCTCGCTTTCTTTCACATCGACGCACACGCCGTTGCACAACTCTTGGCCCTGCGCGCAGCCGCACGCGCCCGCGCTGCACGCCGCGCCAGTCGCGCAAGGCTTGCTGCAACCGCCGCAATGTTCGAGGCTGGTTTGGGTGTCGACGCAGGCGCCGTTGCACGCCACCTGCGCGCCGGGGCAAACGCAGGCGCCCGCGGTACAGCTCTGTCCGGTCACGCACGCTTGCTCGCAGGTACCGCAATGGGCAGGGCTGGTCAGATCGACGCACACGCCATTGCAGGAGACCTGCGGCGCGGTACAGGTCGCGACCGGCACGCCGGCACCGCTCGCCCCCGCGCTGGAGACATTGGGCTTCCCGCTCGCCCCCGCGCCGGGAACGTCACCCATACCGCTGGCGCCGCCGAGGCTCACGTGCTCGGCCGGGCCTTGATTCGCTGGCAGGGAGCCGTCCACGCACGAGACCGTGCTGGCCATCACACTCAGCCCGAGAAATGCCGAAGCCCCTAGCCGCATTGCGCTCATCGAATGCTCCTCAGCCGCGAATGAGACGGCTTTGCTACACACAACTGCTGAAAGTACCCGAATCAGTCGTTTCGGCCCGCACTTTCAGGCAAAATCCAGGAGATCGTTCGCTCTACCGTGATAGCGGTTGGGGGCGCGGGCAAAGTTCGATCAGCGCGAAAATTTTCTGCCATTGCGCACCAAAACGGGCGCCAAAACGGGCACGCGGCAGGTCTACTCGAGCCCCGAATTGGGGAACGGGCCCTGGCTAAGCGCTCGGTCACTCCGAAAGCGTATCGAGCTTCCGAACTCGTACCGCGCAGTGCTTGTACGATGGCTGCCGAGAGTACGGATCGAATGCAGCCAAGGTCAGGCGATTGGCTGAGGGATAATGCATCGGCACGAACACCTGCCCGGGCCGGACCACGTGCGTCACGTGCACGCGTGCTCGAAACTCGCCACGTCGAGATTCGACCAGTACCCACTCGTTTGGGCTCATGCCGAGTTTGCTGGCGTCCACGGGGCTCAACTCGAGGTACGGATCGCTCGGGTACAGCTTGCGGAGTACGGCAGACTTTTCGGTTCGCGTCTGCGTATGCCATTGGCTGGACGTGCCACGACCCGTCAGCAAAACGAACGGGTAGCGTGCATCCGCCGGCTCCGGAACGCTGCGCGGTTTTTCGAACAGCAGACGCGCGCGGCCATCGGCATGAAAAAACCGACCGTCCTCGAACAAACGACGCTCGCTCTGCACTGGCGCGGCATGGCCTTCCGCCAGCGGCCACTGAATGCCCCGCTGCTCCTCCAGCATGTCGTAGCCAGCGATGCCCGTAATGTCGCACGGCTGGCCGCGCGAAAGCTGACGCAAAATGTCGAACGTTGCCTCCGGTGTGGACCAATTGCGAAACAGGTCGCCGCAGCCCCAGGCATCCGCGATCAGCTTGAAAATGTAGAAATCCGCCAACGCCTCGCCGGGCGCTTTCGCGACTTTCTTCAACAGCCCAACCCGTCGTTCGGAATTGATGAACGTGCCTTCTTTTTCACCCCAACCCGCCGCAGGCAAGTACAGATGCGAAAGCGCTGCGGTCTCGGTGCTCGGATACATGTCTTGCACGACCAAGAACTCGAGCCGGCTGAGGATTTCCCGCGCGTCAGCCTGGTTGATCCAGGAATGTGCCGGGTTGGTCGCAATCACCCACAGACCTTTGATCTTGCCGGCTAAAATTCCCTCGAGGATCTGATCGTACGCCAGGCCAGCTTCGCGTTGGATCGAGCTCTCCTCGATGCCCAAGATCTGCGCGACCTTGGCGCGATGCTCCGGGTTTCCGTAGTCGTGTCCCCCGAGCAAGCCGGTGGTGTTGCTGAACAGGCGCGAGCCCATGGCGTTGCACTGCCCGGTGATGGAGTTGGCACCCGTGCCGGGTCGGCCGATGTTGCCCGTGATCAACGCAATGTTGATGATCGCCTGGGCGACGCGCACGCCTTCGTGGCTCTGGTTCACGCCCATCGTCCACCAAAACGACACGCGCTTGCCGCGGCCGATCGTCTCCACCAAACGTTCGATCAGGTCCGGAGCGAGGCCGGTTGCCTTGGCCGTGGAGGCTAGGTCGTACTCGGCGACGTGCGCCGCGAACGCCTCGAACCCGTTCACCGAACGCTCGATGAACTCGCGGTCCACATATCCGCGCTCAATCAAGAGTTGCGCGATACCGTAAAACAACGCGAGATCGGACTTGGGTGCCAGGGGCGCGTGCTGGGTGGCCGCCATCGCGGTCTCGGTCCGTCGCGGATCGATCACGATGATCTCGGGCTGATGCTTGTTCTTGCACACGCGCTCCCAGAGAATGGGATGGGCGATGCACGGATTTGCGCCGACGAACACGAGCACGTCCGACTCTTCGAAGTCTCGATACGTATAGGGTGGAGCGTCGAAGCCGAACGATTGCTTGTACGCGACGACCGCGGTCGCCATGCACTGACGAGTGTTTCCGTCGCCGTGCACGAGCCCCATGCCGAACTTCGTGAGTGCTCCCAGCAGAGCCATCTCCTCGGTCGGAATTTGTCCCGTGCTGAGGAAGGCGACGGACGCCGGTCCGTGCTTTGCCTGGATCGACTTCAGGCGCTGCACGAAAGTGTGGACGGCGGTATCCCAACTGACGGGAGCGAGATCACCGCGCGCGTTCTTGAGCAGGGGAGCAGTGCCCCGGTCCTTGGCGCGCAGCGGCGCGAGCGCCTCCCAACCCTTGGGGCACGCCATGCCCAGGTTGACCGGATAATCGCGCGCCGGCGACAGGTTGACTGCACTGCCCTCGCGTAAGTGGACTTCCAGGCCGCAGCCGGTCGAGCAGAAGCCACACACGGCGGTCGTCGTGGCATCCGGCGCCAAACGCCGAGGAAGCTGGCCCAACCCGAAGCCGGCGGGTGCGCGGACCAATTGCTGGGTCAGCGGACCGTCAGACTGGTGCAAAAGGTTTCGTGCCAGGCCCGCGGGGCTAAGCTTCGACTGATCGTTCACTCAAAACGCTCCCGGCATCTTCGGCGCGGAGGAAGCTTTGAAGAACAATGCGCGCTCGATCAACTCCCCCAGAAGTAACAAGATGAAGGACGCGCCGAGCACGCCCAGGCTCAGCGCTGGGCCGAGCCGATTGCCTTGCAACTGCCCGGCCAGCACCAGCGGCATCAGGATCCCACCGAACGCTGCCGCGAACACTCGCAATGCGAGCGCTCCTTTCAGCTCGCCGCGCAGCAGCATCGCCGTGCGCTTCACTTCGGTCAATTGCTTGTCGTAGAGGTGGGCCATCACTGAAATATCGACCAAGAGCTTGGCGGCGGTGACCAAGGACAGCACGCGACACAGATAGACTCCGGCATGCCGGAACTCGTCGAAGCGATGCAAGCCGACGGCTACTGCACTGGAGGTCAGTAGGGTCGTGCTCAGCCCCAGCAGCAACGTCGTAAGGCCGAAGCGCAGCGCGGTTCGACCGATGCTCCACCAACGGCGTCGCGTCACCGCGTACAGCATCACCGAGCAGGCCACGCCGCCGATCCCGCTAGAAACGACTGCCCAACCGAGCGGTGAGGCAAACTCGGCCAGGTAGGCGCGGTCGACGCCGGGCAGTCCCAGTTGGCGATCGACGCTCGAATACCAAGACAGCGCCGTGTACAGCATCGCGCTCGCAGCGAACGCCCCGAACGCCAAAATTTCCCGACTCAGCCAAGACGAGCGAAGGCCCACCACCGCACGAAAGGCCAAGTGCGGACGGCCCAGATGCAGCGTGCTCGCCCCCAGAGCCAACAGGGCGATCGCAAGCCCGGCCAGTGCATGATACGGATGAGACTGTTCGACCCAAGCGCCCCGAGAAAGCTGAGCGAGCGCGAAATCGACGCTGAACGCACCGACGGAAAGCTGGGTGAGCACGAGCATCACGACCAGCGGAAAGTGCTGATGCCCGGGCCGCACGGTGTAGAAATCGGCCGGCAGCATGTTGCGAGGAAACACCCGCTTGGTCACGTAGCTGGTGGTCGGCACCGTGATGCCTGGCGACGGAGCGCCCGGTAGGAAGGTGTCGCCTTGGGCTTCCTCGAGTACGCGCGCCGTGTCGACGATACGAATCGAGATGGCCTCGTTCGGACAAGCCTGGACACAGGCTGGTGCCTCACCCTCGGCCAGTCGATCGCTACACATGTCGCACTTGCGAACGATGCCGCGGCTCTTCGAGTACTGTGGAACCTCGTACGGGCAGGTCAGCGTGCAGTATTGGCAGCCGATGCACTGGTCATCGAGGTGTCGCACGATGCCCGTTACCGGGTCCTTCTCGTAGGCGTTTACCGGACAGCCCTTCATGCACGCGGGATCGAGGCAGTGGTGACAGGCAGTCGTCACGGTCTGTTGTACCGGGGTCTCCGGGCTCCCGCCGTGCAGCAGCCCGACCGCACGCCAAGTCTCTGCCTCGTCAGCATCGAGCCCGTTCAGGTGGTGACAAGCACTGACGCACGCCTTGCAACCGGTACAGGCGTCGAGATCGACCTGAAACGAGTACTGTTCGCCGGGCTTTGGACGCGCGAGCGGAATCAGCTCGCTGTATAGGCCGAGATCCGGCAGCTCGTCGGACGCATGACGCCGGCTAAAGCGTTCGACAGCCGTCAGGTCCTGTTGTGACCGTAGGTATTGACTAACGAGCGGTAGGCGCCGCTTGGGGTCTTCCTGCTGGAGACGTCCCAAAATCAACGGTTGGCTTGGAGCTGGGATGCTCATTTTGGCTTCGAAATCCCGACCAACCACGTCGCGCCCCGCGCGCACCGCGAAGTCATTCGCATCGGTCTCAAGGTTTCAGTCTACGAAACAAACCTGCTCGGTCAATCCACCATTTGCGTTGTTTTGCGCGTGTTCGAGGCGACACGCGCGGCCCGACACCGTGTTGCAGCCCACGCGAAACCTACGTGAAAAGTCACGAAATGCTGCCGACACATTGGAGGCATTTTCGGATCTCTTTTTGATGGTCACTCATCCCGACGTGTTACGGCGCAGGCTTCGCCCAGACCTGTTGCGGCGCAGCCTTCGGCGTCGGAGTGCGGGGAGGCTCGGGGCGGCCACCTCCCGCGATGAAATTCGTGTTCGTGTACGGTTCGTGTACGCTCATGCTTCAACGCAGCGGCATTCGAAAGTTGAAGCACGAAAATAACGGGCTGCTCGGACGCGCGGAAATTTGGGTTTCGGAGGGATCGGAGGTGTGATCAAAGGATCGGATGGCTAATCCGGTCGACGTTGAAAAA